>CAYUQP010000006.1:105529-131163 GCA_964447005.1 uncultured Bacteroidales bacterium | reverse complement strand
ATAATCCTGTTTTTAGTTTACTTTTCCTGTAAACCTATTTCAGGACAAGACACCTCAAACCCATAAACCCATAAACCCATAAACCCATAAATCCTTAAATCCTTAAATCCCCAAATCCTATTTAGAACCCTTCCAAATTACATCTTCGACCCTCTTCTGCCTCAAAGTCAACGGAATTTTTCTATATTTTTGACATTCCATGGAAAAACCCGAATTATGATTTCATCATTCCTCATTTTCCTTTCATTAAAGGCCTTTCCAGGCGAGTAATTTTCATTTCCTTAAATGATACCAATTTATTATCATGGGATAATTATCAATAACAATAACCAAAATCTCTAAATTATGAAACGACTGATTACGCTATGCTTAGTAATGCTTCTTTTTGCAGTAAGCTCGTTTGGACAAAGTAGCTACGGTTTTTCTTATTCATCGGTCACCTACACCGAAATCACCGGGGGTACCCTTCTTGGGGCAACAGACTCGGATGACCAGCGGTTTGTTGATCCTGCAAGTCCATTAGGAAGTACTACTGTTCTGACTGGCCCCGGATTTCCAATTGGCTTTAATTTTACATTTGGTGGAGAGGTGTTTGACAGGTTGGCTGTCAATAATAATGGATGGATCAGTTTAGGACACTCTTCGTTAACCCCAGCGGTAAATATTAATTCTTCCAGTAGTTATACTCCCTTGGGTTCAACCACTTCAATTTCACCCGATTATCTTGTCAGCAGGATAGCCGCTGTCGGAAGGGACCTTCAGGCACAAACCGGTGCTTCCCTTCGTATCGAAACGATCGGAACAACACCAAATCAGGTTTGCGTGATCCAGTGGAAAAATTACCGAAAGTATTCTGCAAGTGGTGATAACTTCAATTTCCAGATCAGACTGAATGAAGGGAGCAATGAGGTGCATATTGTCTACGGTACAATGACTAATAATGCCACATCTACAACAGTACAGGTTGGATTAAGAGGTGCCCCATCTGCATCAGCTACAAATTACCATAATCGTACGACTACAACCGATTGGTCAGCAACCTCCAAAGGGGTTGCTGTTGGAGATGCGTGTACCTTGTCGAATAGCGTTTATCCGGCTAATGGTGCACAATTTGAATTTATGCCTCCGCCTCCTTGTTCTGTACCTACCAGCCAACCCACCGCATTGAATCTTACACCAACCTTGAATTCCATAGCCGGTTCTTTCACTGCTGCACCCGGTGTTGACGACTACCTGGTTGTCCGCAGCCTAAACAATTCATTGTCAGCCAACCCTGTTGATGGAACGGTTTACACAGCCGGCACCTCCCTGGGCGGTGGTACAGTTGATTATTTTGGTACCCAGACCAGTTTCACTTCTTCCAATTTAAACCATTCCACACCATACTATTATTTTATTTTTTCCTGCAATTATGCAACCTGTACGGGAGGCCCGCTATACCTGACGACCAGTCCGCTGGAAGGCAATACGATTACGCTTTCACCCGGAAATATTTATTCCACCGCTTCAGGGAACTGGAGCAGTACGTCAACCTGGCAGGGAGGTGTGGTCCCGACAGCAACCGATAATGCCATCATCCAGGATGGCCATACCGTAACGGTAGATGCCGCAACCAATACCTGTTATTCGCTCACAATCAACAGCGGGGGGACAGTTAATGTGACCGGGACGGCCAATAAATTGACAGTGAACAACAACCTGACCAACAATGGCACGCTCGATCTTTATAGCGCAGATGGTACTGCATACTGTGACCTGACTTTTGCAGGGGCTTACAATTCTACCCTCACCGGCTCCGGAACAGTTACCGACCTGCACACGCTGACCGTGAACAAAGGCAGTGGAACGGTTTTACTGACCAGCCCGATGCTCGAAGTCATGCCTGATAACCTGACGATCAAGAACAGTGCCTCCTCTACTGCGACGACCGGCAGTTTCCTTCAAACGGGCACCTTTAACGGCATCGTGAAATTTTCTGGTACTTATACCCTAACCAATGCAGTTTTTCTTGCAGCAGCTTATTCAATCCCTTCAACCGGTGGATTCTGGCTTAACAACCCGAACTTCACCGTAGCCGGGTTAAATGGTTCTCCAACCTTGTTGGGTTTGTTCCGAATTTCCGCCGGGACATTCAATATCGGTACTTCAACCGGTAATTCTATGGGTTTCAGCAGTGGATCAAAGATCTATATAGACGGTGGTGCAGTTATATCAACCGGCAGATTTGGAGTCGGCTCATCGACAAATACTATTACGTACAACCAATCCGGAGGTGATGTAACAGTTTGTACAGTGGGTAACACAAGCACAACATATGCAAGTTTTGACCTGGGTACTTCAGCCACTTCTTCTTTTACACTTTCCGGGGGTACGATAACGATTCAGCTTGCCAGTACTGCCGCTTCAGGGCCAAGGGATTTCAGGGGCGGTTCAACAACGCCTATATGGACAAATTACACCGGGACAACCTTGTACCTTGGCAACGCGAATTCAGGCGCGTCAAAAACATTCTTCATCAGCGGATCGGTTCCTCCGATGGTCATAACCACCACCTCCGCGGTGCATAATGTTTCTTTGTATGCCGCCGCGTATTATTACGGGGACTTGCTGATCCCTGTCGGTTCCACACTGAACCTGAACGGCTATGGGTTCTGGTGCAGCGGGGATGCTGAAAACAATGGAACGATCACCGGTACCGTCACAGGCAGCCGGTTTGATTTCGCAGGCGGTCTGCTCAGGGCCGCCCAGACTTACAGCGGTACAGGCGCCTTCGGTACTTCCAGCGCTCCGGTCCTGTCCACGGGATTCAACAACAGCGCCGGTGTAACCCTTAACAGCCAAATGCATTCATTGAGGGCCAATATGTTCCTGGGAACACTGGTCAATAGTAATAATCTTGTGCTGGGTAACGGCACTACAGGAGAGGCAGTTGTCCAGATAGGCGGTGTTTCTACGGCTGTAGGCGGTGCTTTCGACACCTATCCGACCCTCAACCTCGGAACCGGGGCTTATACATTGCTGTATTCCACCGAATCAGCGCTGAGGACTTCGGGATACGAGATTCCAGCCAGCCGCACCGTTACCAATGTTACAATCAACAATACCAATGGCGTGACCCTTTCCGGAGGCGATCTTACCATTGGCACAGCGTCCGCCGGAACCCTTACTCTTACAGCAGGTATCCTGAATACCGGAGGAAGCACGGTCTATTTGCCCAATACCGGCACATCCATAAGTGGTGGATCCGCCACTTCCTATGTTAATGGTAAGCTGGTCCGGACCTTCCCGGCCAGCAGAACTGCCACCGGTACCTATACCACGGCAACCCTTTATCCTGTAGGTAATGGGACAGCTTATATGCCGCTCTATATTGATCCGACAACCGGAGCAGGAGGGACGGTGTCAGTTTCCGGGCAGGCGTTTCTTACCAATAGCGGCACAATGGGACCTGGTGTTACCAGCCTGTCGCAACCAAGATGGGAAGCCCTGATAACTGCCGGAAGCAGCAATTTTACAAGCTCCTTCCTCAGGATTGGCGAAATCGGCATCATAAGCTCGAACCAGATACTGCAAGCTGCCACTGCAGCAGGGGAGTATGGAGCAATACCATCTACATCCACTTATGCAACAGGCACTCCTCCAACTTTGACGACAACGGGAACTCAGATTCCTGCAGCATCCTACTATGGCTATTTTGCTTACGGAGATCTTACGGCTTGCACAGCGCCTACCGCGCAACCCACGAACTTCGTAACTTCTTATATGACCACCACCGGTTTTGTGGGTTCCTTTATACCGGCCAATCCGGCTGCCAGCCATTACCTGGTGGTCAGGTATGCTGCCGGAGCGACACCGGCCAACCCTGTCGATTATACCACTTATGCAGTTGGAAGTGCGTTGGGAACCGGCACAGTCAGGGCCAGCAGTGTATCAACTATATTTACGGAGAGTGGCCTGACCGCAGGCACAACCTATGATTATTATGTTTACAGCTTCAACAATAGTGGATGTTACGGCCCGGTATATTACACAACAGGTCCCTTATTCAGCAGTGTGACCACGTGTGCAACCGCAGTCGGGACCCCGGGCACACCTACTGCATCGATAGTCACCAACGATAGTTTCACCGCCTCCTGGACCGCTTCGAGTACCCCTGATGTGACCTATTTGCTGGATGTGGCTACGAATTCAACTTTTACCAGCTTTGTCCCGGGATATGAAACCTTAGATGTCGGAGCGGTTTTGACTTACGATATTACCGGGCTTTCATCGAACACTACCTACTATGTCAGGGTAAGGGCTTATGATGCAGTATCCGGATGTTACAGCAACTTCTCGGGAACCCTTACCCAGCTTACGCTATGCGATCCGGTGACTGTTTTGCCTTTCACGCAGGATTTTGAAGGAACACTGTTCCCGCCTTCATGCTGGACGCGCTATTCAGGACTGCTGGCTGATCCCAGCGTCTTGGTGCCTACAACATCAGGATGGACCAAGGATGACTGGAGAAATGTGACCAGCCCGGTCGATAAAGCTGCAAGACTTAATGTTTATGGTTCTACGACTAAATACTGGTTAATGACTCCATTGATTGACATTGGCACGGGGAACTACCAATTGGATTTTGACCTGGCACTGACGGATTATGGAAATGCTGCACAACCGGATCAGAATGGTACTGACGATAAATTTGCTGTGGTGATATCCACGGATTACGGCGTAACATGGTCATCTGCCAACACGCTACGCCTCTGGGACAACGCGGGTTCGCCATATGTTTATAACAATATCAGCTATTTGGGAGAGCATGTGATCATACCACTTACCGGCTACACCGGGGTGATCATGATCGGTTTCTATGGGGAGTCTACTACTTCTAATGCCGATAATGATCTGATGATAAACAATCTGGTAATTGGCCCTCCACCTGAATGTCCGATACCCACTGCTCTTTCAACAACTCAAATCACCCTGACCGGAGCAACCCTTGGCTGGACCGATAATGAAGGTGAGTACTGGGATGTATACATAGACCTGGCATCTAATCCTGACCCGACAATTGGTTCCACTCCAAGTTATAATGATTTAACTGTCAATCAACTGATTTGGGCGGAAGGAATTCCATCGACAAATTATAAATGGTTTGTCAGAAGGGATTGCGGACAGGATAATCTGGATGTCAGTACCTGGGCCGGGCCTGGTGTTTTCTACACCGGCTATTGCATCCCTGCACCCAGTACTGGCGATGGCCAGGGTATCACCAATGTGACATTCAGCACGGTAAATAATACTACCGGAGCTGAAACGGGTTGGTATGGTAATTATTCCGCCATGGTTGGGGACGTGCAGAGAACGGCTACAATTCCGGTGTTTATAACTTATCAGACTGGTTATACCTACAACACCAAAATCTGGATCGACTGGAATGACGACCTTGATTTTGATGACACCGGGGAAGAGGTCTATTCAGGCGAATCTCTTGCAGATAATCCGACAACACTTGAAGCATCCTTTGTGGTGCCGGTATCTGCACCCCTTGGGAATCACAGAATGAGGATAGGCGGTTGCGACTATTCAATTCCAACGCCGTGTTATACGGGATACTATGGTTCTTTTGAAGATTACACGGTCAACGTGACTCCTGAACCGGCCTGCCCGTTCCCTACAAATCTTGCAACGCTGGATATCCATTCAACCTCTGCCGATCTGGACTGGGACTGGCAAGTTGATTCTTTCTTCGATATCTTCTACGGTATTACAGGCTTTGATCCCGAGACCGAAGGGACCATCGTGTCAGGGATTCCTGCCCCGCCCTATACCCTGGATGAACTGACGCCCGATACGGATTATGACTGGTACGTCCGGACCGTCTGCGGATTGAACAATCCTGACGTTGACTATTACTGGCTGGCCATCGATAATGTCGGCACACTTACCACGCCAAGTGGCGGGGCATCGGAATATGATGAAGGTGAGGATTACACCTGGTACCAGTATAACCAGGCTCCGGGTGATATTGACTGGTATAATATCTGGTTCTATAATGATCCTTATGATGAGACGCGAATGAAGATCATCCGCATGGGATTTTGGGTACAGCCGCTGGCCGAAGGAACCGGCGAAGTATACTATGTGGTCAACTGGAGCCTGCCGGGTTGGACCGGAACCGGTTTCCCGACTCCTGACGATGAAGCCTTTATAGGCCGTTCACCGGTTAATGGCCCGGTAACGGTCAATCCCGTTGATCCTCTGGTTAATCCGAATGGCCAATGGGTGGAACTATATTATATCATCCCGGATTATAACCCCGCATGGGTTTCTGTCGATATCTTCGGAACCAATATCCAGATCCTGCCCCAGCAGATTGCACCTCCCGAATCATCACCTTTATTCGGATGGTGGACCGAAAGCCCTGGCAATGGCGGGATAATCGTTCATGAATGCGTTCCGAAACCTTCTGGTCATTTGAGCGAATGGGCCGGACCGGCGACTTTCACCACCCTGGTGTCCTGCCCTCCGCCGACAAATTTGAGCGCATCCAACGTGACAGACCATACTGCAGATATAGCCTGGGCTGCCGGCGACCTTGAAACCGCATGGGAATACTACTACAGTACAGGCCCCGGTGCACCGGCCGGAGCTGGAATACCTATCGAGATGGTTTCGCTGGATCTTGTAGGACTGGCAGACATTACAACCTATTACTTTTATGTCAGGGCGGATTGCGGAACGGAATTCAGTACCTGGGCCGGACCATTGGTGTTTACCACACTGACTTCCTGCCCGGCACCTTCCGGACTGACTGTTGACAATATCACCCCCAACGGCGCCGATATCAGCTGGATTGCAGGTGGTTCCGAGCTGAACTGGAATGTTGAAGTGGGTCTGCCGGGATTTGTCCCGGGAACAGGCAACTCTGTGACAAGTGCTCTGGCAACATACCTGAATCCCTGGCCTGCTGAGGGCCTTGAGTCCTCAACAGCTTACCAGGCTTACGTCCAGGCAGTATGCGGCTTTGACCAGCCGAAACAGGAGAACTTCTGGGTATCGATCGACCAGGCCGGCCAGCTGGATCCTGACCCTCTGAGCAGCGGAGGCGCACCTGTGGATGATCCCGGTGAAGATGGCGTCTGGTATCTTTATGACCAGGCTCCGGGTGACATGGACTGGTACAATGTCTGGTTCTACAATGATGCCTTTGATAACACGAGGATGAAGATCATTCGAATGGGATTCTGGGTCAGGCCATTGATCGACGGCCCAGCCGAATTGAACTATGTGGTGAATTGGAGCTTGCCGGGATGGACCGGGCCCGGTTTCCCGACCCCGAATGACGAGGCGTTCATTGGACGGTCTCCGGTCAACGGACCAATCATGGTCGATCCCGTTGACCCGGGGATTAATCCTTATGGACAGTGGGTAGAGCTTTACTATGTCATCCCGGATTACAACCCGGAATGGGTATCAGTCGACATATATGGTATGAACATTCAGATTGAGCGTGAATTGAGAGAACCACCGGTGGAGTCACTGTTGCACACCTGGTGGTTGCAAAATCCACAGCGCGGAGGTATCCTGCTGCACGAGTGCCTGCCCAAACCGGTCGGGGATGTTAGCTTGTGGACGGGGCCTGTGGCGTTTAACACATTATGTGAAACGGAAATCCTGCCGGCATGTGAATCGTTCGCGACCAGTACCTGGCCGGCCTGCTGGAGCCAGGGATACGCATCAGAAATCACTTCAGACCGCTGGAGCGTCAGCAATACCACTAATGCAGGTGGAACATCCTATGAGATGAAAGCTTCATTCCAATATAATACAGGGCAATCATGGCTAACCAGTCCGGTTTTCAATTTGCCTTCAGGAGGGGCTAACCTGATGTTCAGGCAATATTACAATGATTATGGTTCCGGCCTTACATTGGGTGTAAGATATAGTATCGATGGTGGACAGAACTGGCAGGTCATTTATACCATCACATCCGGTGGAGGAGATGTTGGGCCTGAATTGTTGTTGCTGCCGATTCCAGCGTCAGGGGATGTCATAATCCAGTGGTACCTGGATGGCAACCACTACCAGTTTGATTACTGGTACATCGATGATGTATGTGTTTTTGAGCCTTGTGCGCTCAATGTCTGGACCGGCATGGTCAATAATAACTGGAACGAACCGGGGAACTGGTCGTGCGGCATCGTGCCTTATGAAGATGTACCTGTGAAAATTCCGTCGAATCCTGCAGGCGGTGTTTCCCCGGTTATCGGAGTTGGAATTAATGCAAGCTGCTTTGCCATTGAGCTGGAAACCAATGCCAGTATTGTAATTCAGGGAACGCTTCATGTAGTTAATCCCTGATGAGGAAATAATATCGAAAAAAAGATTTTCTTAATCACGAGAGGCTGTTTCAAATGTTTGGGCAGCCTCTTTTTTATTGATTTTCATTTTATTTAGAATAATTTTAAATAAGCTTTCTTCTTTACGCTTAACTTGATATTAAAGGAAATATTCTATATTTTTGAATGACCAAGTGAAAAAAGCCCAGGTTATGAGCCTAGAAACCATGTCCTTCAAGTCTTTATATAATTTATACCCTTCTTTTGAGAAGAGTCTCATTCCAGGCAATTGAATCATTTATAAATCTAAAACCGATAATCATGAAAAAACTATTTACTTTATTGATCCTGGTGATTTTTGTGGCGGGTAGTATATCCGGACAGTACGGCCCAACCACTGCAAGTCGTTTACCTGACAAAAAGGCTGTAAACCAAATCTCAAAAAACATCTTAAATCCACCGGCTCCTGCAGGGATTTTACAAGGTGGAGATGTTATATCTACAGCTACGGCAATACCGGGACTTCCTTATTCAGATAATGGTACCACTACAGGATATACAAACGATTACGACGAAGCTTGCCCTTACACGGGATCAACGGCACCGGATGTGGTATACAGTTATGCACCTGCAGATGACCAGAGCATTGATATTGACCTTTGTGGCACTGCTTACGACAGTAAGCTTTATGTTTATGAAAATGATGTCACTACTTTAATTGCCTGCAATGATGATTACTATAGTGATGCTGATTGCGGGTATTATACATCTGCTTTGTTTGGTGTTGATCTTATAGCTGGCAATACATATTATATTATTATAGATGGTTACGGAACTTCCAGTGGAAGCTATATTCTTAACGTTGAACAGGCCATACCGTGTGTTTGGGGCGTAGATATAGTATGTCCTTCGGGGGCAGTTCAGGAGAGTGAACCCTGCGGCCTGGATATGAACGGTGGATGCAATATGGATGCCGGAACGGAAACCTGGGAACCTGTGCCAGAAGCCGGAGTTACTGTTTGCGGAACTATGTTTGCTGATAATGCTTTAGGAGGCCGTGATACCGATTGGTTTGAATTGATCCTAACACAGAATGCCATGGTTACATTAACTGCCGATGCGGATCAGTTGATCATTTTTGGCCTGATATCCGGAGGTACTGCTGGATATGGAGGAAATCCCGACTGTGCGACGGTGACGGAAATATCACCTAATATTTACGCGGGGCCTTGCGCTCAGTCTTCTTTAGACCTTGGTCTTATGAATCCGGGAACATACTGGTTTTTTGTAGGTATGACCGTATATGACGGCTTTCCTTGTACAAATAATTACTGGATTGATTTCGAAATTACTCCGGTTTCATGTCTTCCTCCATTGAGTTTGCTCGCCACAGATATTACGATGACTTCTGCTAATTTAACGTGGTTACCTGGTGAGACTGAAACGAGCTGGGAATATGTATATGGATTAGCCCCATTGGATGAGCCAACCGGTCCAGGAACACCTTCTTCCTCCAATACCTTGAACCCTATTGGGCCATTGACATCAGGCAGTTCATACCAATTTTATGTCAGGTCGAATTGTGACGGAAACTTTAGTCCCTGGGTCGGACCGGCTGATTTCAATACGCTTTTATGTGACCCAGCCGAGCAGTGCAGCTATACTTTCCGAATGACCGATGATTATGGTGACGGCTGGAATGGCAATACCATGGATGTTATCCAGGGAGGGATAACTGTTCAGACTTTGTCACTGCTTTCTGGGGCTGGTCCGGAAGATGTCCCTGTCCCCTTGTGTAACGGTTATAATTTTGAACTTTTCTGGAACACCGGAGGATCCTATGCCAGTGAAGTTGGCATTGAAATTATCGATCCATTCGGCCAGTCTATTTATTATAAAGCCCCGGGTGTTGGTTCTCAAGGTACTTCACTTTATATCGGGATGACGAATTGCACCCCTCCGGAGTGCCCCATGCCGACCAACCTTTCCGCTTCGAATCCAACCCTTCAGGGAGCTGACCTGGACTGGGATTATGCGGTTGATTCATTTTTTGACATTTTCATTGACCTTCAGGGAAATCCTGAACCCGGCCCTGGTAGCATTCCCACGGTCGCCGGCATACCGAATAGTGCCTATACCTGGACAGAAGGTGCACCGGGTACCGGCTACAACTGGTGGGTAAGGTCCGACTGCGGATTTAACAATCCCCGGGTCGATTATTTCTGGATGGCTATGACCGGAGGCATACTCGATCCGTTGCTCAGCGGAGCTACTTTTGACCTGGATGAAAATGAAGACGGGATATGGTATAATTACACCCAGTCACCCGACGAAATCGACTGGTGGAATGTTTGGTTCTACAACGATCCTCCCGATCCGGACCGCATGAAGAAAATCAGAATGGGTTTCTGGATCCAGCCTTTGAATCCGGACCTTCCTGCAAATCTGTACTATGTGGTCAACTGGAGCACCCTCGGATGGACAGGCACAGGATTCCCCACACCGGATGACGAAGCCTACATTGAGCGATCACCGGTGAACGGACCGAAGACTCTGCAACAGGGATCGCAATGGATAGAATTTTCATACGTCATTGCCGACTACAATCCCGAATGGATTTCTGTGGATATCTGGGGGGATAATATACAAATCCTTGAAGACGGAACACCTCCTCCATCCAGTTCACCATTATACTGGTACTGGAATGTTGGCTACCCGGGTGGCGTCATCGTACACGAATGCCTGCCCAAACCGACCGGGAATAACAGCGAGTGGCAAGGGCCCGGCAGTTTCTTCACAGGCTATTGCATCCCCGCCCCAACTTCTGTGGATGGCCTGGGGATCACTAATGTTGCCTACAATACCGTGAACAATTCTTCCGGGGCTGAACCGGGTAATTATGGCGATTATTCAGCCCTGGTGGGAGATGTCCAGCCAACCACTACCATTCCGGTATACATTACATATCAAACCGGATATACTTACGATACCAAGATCTGGATCGACTGGAACGATGACCTGGATTTTAATGACGCCGGGGAAGAAGTGTATTCGGGAACCTCTTTAGCAGATAATCCAACAACTCTTGCAGCCTCTTTTGATGTACCGATTTCGGCACCGCAGGGAAATCACAGGATGAGGATCGGCGGAGTGGATTCTGGTCCACCTACGCCCTGCTATACTGGACCCTATGGATCATTCGAAGATTATACGGTCAATGTAATAGAGCCTCCAACCTGTCTCGCACCAGATAACCTGACAACCCTGAACATCACCTCAGGCTCCGCCGAACTGTCGTTCGACATACCCGATGTCCCGCCTGACTCCTTCTTTGATGTCTTCTATGCATTGGATGGGGTCGCTCCTGGAGGTACTGAAGGTACCATATTAACCGGTGTCTTGCCTCCGGTTACCATTGAAGACCTTGACGAAAACACGGCCTATAACTGGTACGCCCGGTCGGTCTGCGGTCTTGATCAGCCGGATATCGAACACTTCTGGGTGGGGATCAATGAGCTGAGCCAGCTTGTTTCGGGTTCAAGCGGCGGATCTACAGAAGTTATGGATCCTGGCGAAGACATGACCTGGTACGAGTATCAGGATGAATCAGGCGATTTCTGGTACAATATCTGGTTCTATAACGATCCCTTTGATGATACAAGGATGAAGATCATCAAAATGGGATTCTGGGTGCAGCGCCTTGATCCGGCCGTGGAAGGCAATATTTTTTACGTGGTAAACTGGAGCGCTCCTGGATGGAATCCAGATCCCCCTGCCTTTCCGATGCCCGAAGATGAAGTCTATGTGGAAAGGTCTCCAACCAATGGTCCTTTCCCGGTCATTGCCGCGGATATAACCAATCCCTACGGGCAATGGATCGAATTGACTTACACCATCCCGGATTACAATCCCGCGTGGGTTTCCGTGGATATCTGGGGAGACAATATCATAATCCTTGACGATGTGGTTGAGCCTCCAATGGATTCGCCCTTAAATTTCTGGTGGCAGCAAAGCCCCGGGCCCGGCGGTATCCTGGTGCATGAATGCCTGCCAAAGCCAAGCGGCAACTCAAGCCCATGGGAAGGGCCGGTGGTGTTTACTACTCTGCCTCAGTGTCCGGTACCAACCAACCTGGCAGCCAATAATATAACCACTACATCCGCCGAGCTTAGCTGGAACGGACCTGTCGATTCATTCTTTGACGTGTTTTTCGACCCCGGTTCTGAACCTTTTTTTGGAACACCTATCTTGTCAGTGACCTCACCGTTGCAATTAAATGACCTTGAACCAGGAACCGATTACAGCTTCAGTGTCAGGACCGATTGTGGCTTTGACGCACCCAAAATTGATTATTTCTGGATGGCTATGGCTGAGGAGGGTATCCTGCTTGATTTCCCCATGAGCGGAGGAACTGCAGATGATATGGAAGAAGGTGAAGATGGCACCTGGTACCTTTACAACCAGGCACCAGGCGGTGATTACTGGTGGAATATCTGGTTCTATAACGATTCGGTGGACGTTGACCGTATGAAGAAGATCCGTATGGGATTCTGGGTGCAATCTCTTGATGGAGCTAACATCGGTATCCTTAATTATGTGATTAACTGGAGCGACACAGCATGGGATGGCCCCGGATTCCCCACTCCGCTGGACGAAGCCTTCATCCACCGGTCACCGGTTAACGGACCGATGGACATTGCACCGGGAGCCCCGATTTGGGTTGAACTATATTATATCATCCCTGATTATAACCCGGAATGGGTATCTGTGGATATCTGGGGAGAAAATATTCAAATTCTCCAGCTTGCACCGCAGGCTCCACCGGCCGGTTCTCCGCTGGCCCAATACTGGGTGCCGGGATCTCCGGGCGGGATCATCGTCCATGAATGCCTGCCCAGGAACAGCGGCCCAACCAGCGAATGGTCGGTGCCGATCAGCTTTACAACCCTTTGCCCTGCCGTCTTTAACCTCCCGCTGTGCCAGTCGTTTGATGATCTCGGCCCTGACCTTGCAAACTGCTGGACCGAACAGTTGGAAGGTTTGATTATATCTTCACATTGGTCGGTACTTGCCACCAATAATGCCGGAGGATTGCCAAATGAAGCTTATGCTAGTTTTAGCCCTGGAGAAGGCGAAACACAGGCAGATAACGACAGATTGGTTTCGCCAGCTTTGAACACAACTGGCATGACTTCTATTAATGTGAGTTTCAAGCAGTATCTTGATGACTTTAATGCCGGTGTCAATGATGTATGGATAAAGCTACAATCGAGTTCAGACGGCTTAGCCTGGACCGATGAATGGGTCTACGCGGGCGGGCTTGGTTTAGATATACCGGCGGAAATCAGGAACCTGGCCATTACAAACAATGTCGGTTCTACAACCTACATAGCCTGGACACTATCAGGAAATACCTATGATATTAATAGCTGGCACGTTGACGATATCTGTATCTACGAGTCATGCATGATGAATACATGGACAGGATCCAAAAACACCGAATGGAATGACCCGGACAACTGGTCTTGTGGAATTTTACCAAATAACCAGACTACGGTTGTCATTCCGGCCGGACTTACAAATTACCCAATCGTTACTTCCGGTATTACTGCCTATTGCTTCGATGTTGATCTTGCACCAGGAGCTACGCTCACGGTTGAGAACGGTGCTGTCCTGAATGTTGTCAATCCTTAATAAGTATATAAGGATAGATTGAAGAATTCGTTTCATTAGTGAGGCTGTCTCAGAAGTCTGGGCAGCCTCTTTTTTGTCGTTGGAGTTCGAATCTAAAGAATGATCATTATGAAGTTATTCCGACCTTTTCACGACAGGCTCCACCATCGGGGAAAATATTCCTACTTTTACACTCTTTTATTTTAAGATGATGATCACTTACGAAGAAGCGCTGGAAATCGTATTAAACAACGCGTATCTGTTTGATAAAGAAACCACTTCGTTATTGAATTCAAACAGAAGATTGCTGGCGGAAGATGTTTTCTCAGACATAAACATGCCGCCTTTCAACAGGTCGGCGGTCGATGGCTTTGCCTGCCGCCGAGCCGATATCAGCCTGGAGCTTGAAGTGATCGAAACGGTTCGGGCCGGGCAGTTTCCTGCTAAAAATATTGAACAAGGAAAATGCACAAGGATCATGACCGGCGCACCGGTTCCGGAAGGCGCAGACTGCGTGCTGATGGTGGAAGAGACGACAGAGACTGCTTCCGGCAGAATAAAGTTCACCGGGGAAAAGACCAAGACCAACATTTCTCCTTTTGCCGAAGACGTGAAAACCGGTGATTGCGTCCTCAATGCCGGAACCGTGATCTCACCTCAGCATATCGCCATCATGGCGGCTGTCGGATATGTTAATCCTCTTGTTTATAGAAAGCCGAAAGTGGCCATTATTGCCACCGGCGACGAGATCGTCGAGCCGCATCTGAAGCCGGGCCTCTCGCAAATAAGAAACAGCAACGGCTACCAGCTCACGGTGCAGGCCGCACAGGCCGGAACAGAAGCACGATACATGGGAATTGCCCCTGATACCGAAGAAGATACGTTCCGTATCCTGAATGAAGCCCTGGACCAGTCGGATGTTGTGCTACTTACCGGCGGCGTTTCCATGGGAACGTACGACTTCGTACCCAAAATCCTTGAAAAGGCCGGGATAAACATACTTTTCCGCACCATTGCCCTGCAGCCTGGCAAACCGACCATTTTCGGCACCAGGGGCGAAAAGCGTATCTTCGGCCTGCCCGGTAACCCGGTATCTTCGTTTACCATCTTTGAAATCCTGGTCAAACCCATGATCTGTAAAATGATGGGGGTGAATGCACCGGTAAAACACATGCGATTGCCGCTTGGTGCGGATTATCAGCGAAAAAGAAATGACCGGATGCAATGGCTGCCGGTTGAGATCCGTGAAGGTAAAGTCTATCCATTGGAATACCACGGATCGGCCCATATTTTTGCCCTGGCAGAAGCAGGCGGCCTTGCAGCCATCCCGCTCGGGACCACTCACATGAATGCAGGAGACCTGATCGATGTACGACCGGTTTGACCGACAAATCGACTACCTGCGGATCTCGGTGACCGACCGCTGCAACCTGCGTTGTACCTATTGCATGCCCGCGGAAGGGATCCAACTGCTGCGGCACGAAGACATTTTAAGCTTCGACGAGATAGCGGAAGTGGCCAGAACCGCTGTAGAAATGGGCGTGCGCAAAATCAGGCTGACGGGAGGGGAACCCCTGGTGAGAAGAGGAATTGTTGACCTGGTAAAGATGCTGGCTCAAATCCCCGGCTTGACGGACCTGTCGATGACCACCAACGGCATCCTGCTGGAACAATTTGCTTTTCCGCTTAAGGAAGCAGGGCTGCACCGTGTCAACGTGAGCCTGGATACGCTGGATGGGGAACGGTTCAGGACGATCACCCGGGGAGGCGATGTCGAAGCAGTGAAGAGAGGATTGATGAAAGCAAAAGAGGCGGGATTATTACCCGTCAAGATCAATTGCGTGACAGGAGGAATGATGATTGCTGAAGACGCGGATAAGGTGAAGGAATTCGGCGCAGAACACGGGTTCCCGGTCCGCCTGATCCGGCAGATGGATCTTTCCACAGGGGAATTTTATATTGTGGAAGGAGGTGACGGGGGCAACTGTAAACAATGCAACCGCCTGCGGCTCACTTCCAACGGCAGGATCAAGCCCTGCCTGTTCAACGCGACTGGCTTCAGCGTCAGGGAACTTGGCGCCCGGGAAGCGATCCTGCAGGCCGTCGGCAACAAACCCCGATGCGGGACGTTTAATAAGGAGGAGGAGTTTTACCAGGTTGGTGGTTAACCTCACCCCCTGTCCCCCTCACCTCACCCCCTGGCCCCCTCTCCTCAAGGAGAGGGGGAATAGGGGGCCGGGGGGTAAAGGGGGTGAGGCATAGCAATTTAACAATTTAACAATTTAACAATTTAGCAATGACCGAACTTTCACATACCGACGAAACCGGCAAGGCACGCATGGTTGACGTTAGCCCGAAACCTGACCAGCTCAGGATTGCGGTTGCCAGGGGATTTATTGAATTAGACCCTGAAACGGTGCGCCTGGTCCGTGAAAACCTGGTGAAAAAAGGCGACGTGCTCACCGTGGCGCAGATCGCCGGGATACAGGCCGGAAAAAAAACCAGCGAACTCATCCCGCTGTGCCATCCGCTCCCCATTACAAAGATCGACGTGGTGACCAGGCTCGAAGAAAATGGCGTGGAAGTAACGGCAGAAGCGAGATGTGTCGGCCAGACCGGCGTGGAAATGGAGGCGCTCACGGCGGTCTCTGTAGCATTGCTGACAATCTACGACATGTGCAAGGCCATCGACAAAACCATGAAAATCGGGGAGATCAGGCTCCTGGAGAAAACCAAGACCGATATCTAACCGAAAGAATACTAATGCTCAAACGATCCCTTCAAATACTTCTCCTTGTCTCCCTGTCTCCCTGTCTCATCTCCCAGGTCAACACCAACTATTTCATGACCGTGGGCCGGAATGAGCTGTCGGTCGGGAACAACGCCGAGGCAATCAACAAATTCAATACCGTCATCCGTTTCGATAAGGATAATTTTGAGGCATATTTTCTCAGGGGCATTGCGAAATACCAGCTTGGCGACCTGATCGGCTCCGAAAATGATTTTACGAAAACCCTCGATCTGCACCCTCTGTTCGTCCATGCGTGGCATTACCGCGGACTGGTCAGGGATAACCTCCAGGATTATTACAAGGCGCTGCAGGACCTCGACCGCGCCATCGCCATCGAGCCTTTCGATCCGGACCTGCTGGTCAGTCGCGGCACGGTCAGGATCCATATGGGCAGTTACCTGTGGTCGCTCATCGACCTGGACTCGGCCCTGCGCATCGATCCCGCGAATAAGCTGGCTTACATGAACCGGGCCGTGGCAAAAGCTTCCCTGAAAGATTATGAGGGCGCCCTGAAAGACTGCAGCAAGGCGATCAAACTGGATCCTTACAGGGATGATGCCTACCTGCGACGAGGGATCATACGCTATGAAACGGAAGACTACACGGGCGCCATCGAGGACTTCCGGCAGGCACTGAAGATCAATCCCGATAATCCTTACACATGGTTCAACAAAGCGCTGACCGGCTATCATACCGGGGATACCCTTGGCGCGATCCATGATTATTCTCAGGTCATCGGGCTCGACCCGTACAACGCCCTTTCGTTTTATAACCGGGCGCTGCTGAAGGCGCAGACCAATGACCTTTATGGTGCCCTGGAAGATTATAATAAGGTATTGTTGCTTAATCCTGATAATATTTACACTTATTATAACCGCGCTGTCATTTATCATATCCTTGAAGATTACCGCTCTGCAATAGCTGATTATACAAAATCGATCGAGCTGTTCCCTGATTTTGCCGGGGCCTACCTGAACCGGTCGGAGGCAAAACGGATGCTGAAAGATGAAAAAGGCGCCTATGCCGATTACCTCAAAGCCATCGAAATCATCGATGTGATAAGGGTTCATGGTTACGACAGCCTCACCGTTCAGCAATTTGCCGATTCGGCCTACTTCGATAAAATCATGGAACTGGATGCCGATTTTGTCGCGCTCAGTTTAAAAGAGGCCAATTTGGACAAATCCATCGATCTCGAGCTTGCCTTCATGGTTCAATATGCTTTCGATGACCGGATGATCCTTGAGCAGAGCAGATCGGGCTATGCCTTTGACGATCTGAAAAAGCTTAATAGTCTTTACCCGGAAGAGATTCAGTTTTCCATGTCGAACAACCAGGCTGAGATCAGTCTTGAACGGGCATACAAAAGGTTGAATGTTGCCGACAGTCTACTCTCGGCCGATCCATCCTCAGCCAAAGCTTATTTCCTTAAAGGGGTGATCAACAGCATGGTGCGGAATTATAATTCAGCCCTGCAGGATTATGATAAGTCAATTCAGATGGATCCCGGGCAGCCATTAGCCTACCTTAACCGGGGATATATCCTGTTCGAGATGGCTGAGCGGGCATTCGTTGATAATAAATATTATCAGCCCGTAACAATCACCTGGGAAGGGAAAGCATCGGAGCCGGCAAAAACCGAAGAGGCACCGTTTTCGCCTGATTATCAGAGGGCAATGGATGATTATAACAAGGTGATCAGGTTACAGCCCGGGAATTCCTTTGCTTATTTCAACAGGGCAAACCTGAAGGTCAGGATGAAGGATTATTCAGGCGCCATCCAGGATTACAGCCGGGCGATCGAGCATGAGCCGGGCCTGGCTGAGGCTTATTTCAACCGGGCACTTACGCTCATTTACCTCAATGATAATAAATCAGCCTGCGCTGATCTCAGCAAGGCAGGGGAGCTTGGGCTGGATAAAGCCTATAAAGTAATTAAACAGTATTGTAAAACATCATATTCAAATTAAGATGTCAGGTAAGATCAAGGTGTTGTCGGTAAATATTTCCGAAAAAAAAGGAACGGTAAAACACCCTGTTGATTCTATTCAACTGGATTCTCACGGTGTGAAAGGAGATGCTCACGCCGGCGACTGGCACCGTCAGGTGAGCCTCCTGGCAAAGGAAAGCGTGGATAAATTTTCGCTGGAAGCCGGCAGGGAGATAAGGTACGGCGAATTTGCCGAAAATATCACCACCGACGGAATCGTGCTTCATGAAACGCATCCGCTCGACCGCTTTTTAATCGGGGAAGCCGAACTGGAAGTGACCCAGATCGGGAAAGAATGCCATGGCGACAGTTGTGCAATCTTCCGTGAGGTAGGCAATTGCGTGATGCCTAAAGAGGGAATATTCTGCCGGGTTCTCAGACCAGGGAAAATCAAAGCGGGCGATGCCATTGTTTTTCTTCCAAAAACTTACAAAACAATGATCATTACGCTCAGCGACCGGGCAAGTAAAGGGATCTATGAAGATAAAAGCGGCCCCCGTATGATCCAATTAATGAAAGACTTTTTTTACGGCCTGAACTGGAAGCATGAGATCGTTTACCACGTTATCGCGGATGATGAATACCTGCTGAGAAACTTCCTTAAAGGGGCTGTCAGCGAAGAGTATGATTTTGTGATCACTACCGGTGGTACGGGCATCGGGCCGCGCGACATGACCCCGGATGTGGTCCGATCGGTCATTGAGAAGGAGATCCCGGGCATCATGGAAATGATCCGATTAAAATACGGCATGGAAAAGCCGAACGCGCTGCTCAGCCGCAGCATAGCCGGCGTGGCGGGCATGACGCTTATTTATGCCCTCCCCGGAAGCGTGAAAGCGGTGAATGAATACATGGCTGAAATCGTTAAAACACTGAAGCATTCGGTGTATATGCTCCACGGACTTGACAGTCACTAGATATTTTAACCACAATGTAACACAAAGGAATTCACAAAGGCGCACAAAGAAAATTTAACTCCTTCGTGCTCCTTAGTGAAAACCCTTCGTGTGCCATTGTGGTTAAATAGGAACCTTTTTAACAACACACAGTTAAGAATTTATTGTTCCGACAAACAGGCATTGACTTTTTCAACCTACCTTTATGATCAGATTTTAATTCCATGATGAAAATCCTTAAAAGAATATTCCTCAACCGCTATTTTATCACCCTCCTGGTTTTTGCAGTCTGGATGGCTTTTTTTGATGCCAACAGCATGAAACGGCAGCGGACGCTTAACAAAAGGATCATGGAGATCATTGAAATGAAGTCCTACTACCAGGCTGAGATTGATAAGAACAATGCAGCCATTGAAGAACTGCAGAAAGATCCTGAAGCCATTGAAAAGTACGGCCGTGAGAAATATCTCATGAAGCGTGAGAATGAAGATATTTTTATCGTGACAAGAGAGTAAGTTTACACCGGGTCAACGTCCGCTACGACCCGGACCTGACGGTATCCCTGTATTTTCTGAAGATTCTCAATCTTTCCCCTGATGATCTGCTTGATGTTACCGACGTTTGCCCCGCGCTCGATCTTTACCAGGATGTGCTTGATGTAAAGGTTCTGGATCCTCGCGACCAACGGGTATTCAGGGCCCAGTATCCTTTTTCCGAGGGCAGCCCTCAGGTCATGGGCCAGGTCGCGGGCGGCCCTGTTCAGCACGTTCGGATCACGATGCTTCAGCTTCAGGACGATGAGGCGGTTGTATGGAGGATACTGGAACTTGCTGCGGTCAGCGAGCTGGTCGCGGTAAAATGCATGGTAATCATGGTGTACGACGTGCTGAATGACCGGGTGCACCGGGTTCTGGCTCTGGATGATCACCTTGCCCTGCTTGGCTTTTCTGCCCGCCCTGCCGCTCACCTGCTCCATCAGCTGGAAACTGCGTTCGTGCGACCTGAAGTCGGGGAAATTGAGCATGTTGTCCGCATTCAGGATGCCGACAAGGCTCACATTGTCGAAATCCAGCCCTTTGGTGACCATCTGCGTACCGACCAGGATATTGATCCGGCGCTCCTCAAAGTCATTGATGATCCGCTGGTGGGCATACTTGGTCCGGGTCGAGTCCAGGTCCATACGGCGTATGATTGCATCGGGGAAGATCACCGCCAGTTCTTCTTCGACCTTTTCCGTGCCAAAGCCTTTCATCAGGATACGCGTGCCCTGGCATTGCGGGCAAGTGGCCGGCAAACCTTCGGAATAGCCGCAATAATGGCACTTGATCTTATTTTCTTTTTTATGATAGGTAAGCGAAATGTCACAGTTCTTGCACATCGGCACCCAGTCGCAGGAATCACAGGTCAGGTGCAGTGAAAAGCCCCGCCGGTTCTGGAAAAGGATCACCTGCTCCCCGTTCTTCAGCGCATCGCGGACCGCATTGATCAGCGTGGAGGTGAAATGCGACTGCATGGTCTTGTTCCGTGTCTCTTCCCGCACGTTGGCCAGCATGATCTCCGGCATGCTGATCCCTCCGTAACGCTCTGTCATTTCCACAAGTCCGAACTTACCGCCGGAAGCGTTAAAATAGGTTTCGATGGCAGGCGTAGCCGATCCGAGCAGGGTTTTGGCCCCGTGAAGCTTTGCCAGCATGATGGCGGCATCCCGGGCGTTGTAGCGTGGCGCCGGGTCATATTGCTTGTAAGAGGTGTCGTGTTCCTCATCGACGATCACCAGTCCCAGGTTGTTGAACGGCAGAAAAAGCGCCGATCTGGCCCCCAATATGACCTGGAACCGCCCTGTGTCGAAATTCTGTTCCTGGCTCAGGCAATGGTTCCAGATTTCAACCCGTTCATTATCATTGTATTTTGAGTGATAAACCCCCACGTTGTCCCCGAAAAATCGCTGAAGCCGGTTAATGATCTGGGAGGTGAGCGCAATCTCAGGCAGGAGGTATAATACCTGTTTTTTCTCCTGCAATACCTTGTTGATCAGTTTGATGTATATCTCGGTCTTGCCGCTGGATGTAATGCCATGAAGCAAAATGACATCTTTTTCCCCGGAGATCCGCTGAATATCGTCGAAGGCACGTTTTTGATGAAGGCTCAGCGCGATCTCATCGGGATCGTTCAGTGCTGAGGATGCGGCAAGCCTGCTGGCCTCGATCTCGGCAACTTCCAGTATCCCTTTATTGATGAGCGATTGCAGCGAAGCCTGCGAGACATCCTTGCTCCTGAGCAGTTCACTTTTCCTGATATCGCTGGATTTGTTCTGGTTTTCACGGGATAAAGAAAGAAACACCATCAGCGCCTGGAGCTGCTTGAAAGCACGTTTGCTGAGTTCATCGAAGGCTTCCTTCAGTTTGTCCTCGTTTTCTGCGTATTCTTTTGAAAGTCTTATGAACGACTGCTTCAGCGGCTTGTATTTCTCTTCGATCTTTTCTTCGGCAATCACAATGCCTTTTTCGATCAGGGTGTGGATGACCGGGAAGATCTTGCGCTGCTCCAGCAGGTCGGCGATGGCGTTGACCGGTAGTTTCTTTTGCGCCAGCAGCGCTTCGGCGATCATGATCTCTTTTTCGTTCAGGTCGGCGGTTTCCAGGTCTGCCTCCGGGTTCAGGCAGATCATGGTTTCGCTGGCCAGTTTGAACCCGGAAGGAAGGGCAGCGTTCATCACTTCACCGGGCGTGCAAAGGTAATAGGAGGCGATCCATTCCCAGAACCGGAACTGGACCGGGAACACCACTGGCCTGGCATCGATCAGGTCGAGGATGCTTTTTGGTTCCAGTTGTGATGGATTTTCCCGGTGGATCTCATGGACCAGTGCCGTATAGATCTTTTTCTTTCCAAAAGGCACCACGACTCTTTTTCCCGGAGAAATTTCCTGTTGAAATTCCTCAGGCACCCGGTAGGTGAAATAACCGGGCAGGGGCAATGGCAGAAGCACGCTGGCAAACATGGTTCCCGGGAATAATTATTAAAAGCAGGCGAAAAGATACGAATAATCGGGACAGGTCAGATCGAAAGCACCTCGGCAATTTCCAACAATTCCATGTTGATTTGCTGGTGCATTTTGATGGCCTTTTCGAAAGGGGTGTAACTCACTTTCCGGTTGATGGAGCCGATCATGACGCCGCGGACGCCGTCTTTAAGTGCTATCACAGCCTGGAAGCCCATCGCACTGGCCATGGTCCGGTCGAAAGCCGAGGGCGAGCCGCCGCGCTGCACATGGCCCAGGATCGTCACCCTTGTATCGTAATGGGGGAAATGCTCCTTGATCACCCGGGCCACATCGAAGCCTCCGCCAAGTTCATCGCCTTCGGCAACGATGATGATGCCGGAAGTTTTGTTGTTGGCGTAATCGTTTTTCAGCTTCTGGATCAGCTCGTCCGTATAGGTGATGGTTTCCGGGATCAGGATCTTTTCGGCGCCGGTGGCAATCCCGCTGCGCAGCGCGATGAAACCGGCGTCACGGCCCATCACCTCGATGATGAAAAGCCGGTCGTGTGAATCGGCCGTGTCGCGGATCTTGTCGACCGCTTCAACCACTGTATTCACAGCAGTATCGTAGCCGATCGTATAGTCGGTGCCATAAAGGTCATTGTCGATCGTCCCTGGAAGACCGACAATAGGGTAATTATACTCTTCCTGGAAGATCTTGGCGCCGGTGAAGGTGCCGTCGCCACCGATTACCACCAGGGCGTCGATACCGAATTTCAACAGGTTGTCGTAAGCTTTTTTCCGTCCTTCCGGTGTCCTGAACTCCTCGCTGCGGGCAGTTTTCAGCATGGTTCCGCCCCGCTGGATGATGTTGGATACCGAGCGGCTTCCCAACGGCTCGATGTGCCCCTGGATCAGCCCGTTGTATCCTTTGTAGATCCCGTACACTTCAAGGCCATGATAGATCCCGGTACGGACCACGGCCCGGATCGCGGCATTCATTCCCGGCGCGTCGCCACCGGAGGTCAATACGCCTATTCGTTTGATTGATGGCATGATGATGAAATTTGAGGGGGCAAAGGTAGAAATAAAATAGCTGCAAGCTGCAAGCCTCAAGCCTCAAGCCTCAAGCTGCAAGCTGCGGAAGCCTGAAGGGCTTGAATATGAATAGCCTCCGATGCAATCGGGGGGATCAGCCAACCGGAGTGCCTCTCTCCAACCCAGAATGGGTTGAAAAAAAATCCTTAACCCACCGGGTATTTTTTTCAAAAAACCGGATTAACTGATAGGTTAATTCTTTGATCATTAAATCAATTTCCTTTAGAATTCATTAAATTTGTACTTCATGCCTAGAGTTCTTTACTTTAAAGGATACGAATTTTTCTTTTACAGCAATGAAGGATCTGAACCGATGCACATCCACGTTGGTAAGGCGGAAGCTATTGGAAAAATCTGGCTGGAGCCGAAAATTGAAGTTAGTTATATGTATGGTTTTTCATCAAGAGAGATAAAGGAGATACAGACAATTGTCAATGAGCGAGTTGTATATTTAAAAGTAAGTGGAATGAATATTTTTAAAAATAATAAGAATATTTCCTCAAATGACCAGATTGACGTTTTGATTTACGAAAAAGGATTAAGGATCAGGACATTGTATATTGAAAAAGAACTTGATCTTTTTTTAATCATTCTAAGCAACGGAAATCTTATTAAATCAAGAATATCCTCATTTAAGAAACTGGCAGAAGCCGATCAGGAGGAATTACTTAAATGGGAACTCAAAAATGGTGGTATTGCTGTGAGATGGGAAAAACTGGATGAGGATTTGTCCCTTTATGGATTCATCAAAGAGGCTACATTCAATTCGAAAATTGATCAAATAATGAATAAAAATCCTTTTACAGTCGTTGCTTAAGTATATTACCGTGAAAACCAAACCATTTATATACCTGTTGATTTTTTCCTTCTTCTTTCTGGCTTCCAGGGCCCAATCCTACGATACTCTTGTGGTTGAAAACGCGCAGTGGACGGTTATGTTTGATGATGATTTTACGCCATGGATTGATGGAATGTCTGGCTGGTTGTTACGAGGGGATACAATAATTGATTCATTGCATTATAAAAAGCTTTACCAAAGAGTATTTGAAGAGCCGAATTCAAACATCGTCATCTCACAAGACCTTTTTGGCTGCTTAAGAGAAGATGTTGAAGGTAAAAAAGTCTACGCAATAGATTTCCTCCCGGGGTGGATAGGATGTGACACGCTTAACAATGAGTATTTGCTATTTGATTTTTCATTACCTGTCGGCGATACAACAACTATGTGTATTCTGACTGAAAATCTTAATGATCCTGTCTTAACGGAAATTTACAGGGATAATGTCTTTGGCAAAGAACGAAATATCCATGATTTCGGTATGGAGTCTTCTGATTTTATAGAAGGCGTTGGTCATTTTCAAGGTTTGATGGAATCGCCGATTTTTCTGGTCAGCCGCCTTGTATTTACAGAACTTGTTGATTATTGTCGCGGTACCGATGAGGAATGCGGGGTCATCTATGTTGGAATGGGTGAAAATTCCTTTGAGAATTCGTTTTCTATTCATCCGAATCCCGTATCAGGAAATGTTAATATACATTTTATAGATAAACAGGATGTCCGGTCTTGTAGTAAGATCATTTTGAATGATACTTTTGGAAGATGTGTTCTTGCAATTGATAACCCTAGCCAGGACCTAAAAATTGATGTATCTGACTTTGCTGATGGTTTGTATTTTATTGGAGTTTTTAGTGGTAAAAATTATTACGATACGAAGAAACTAATCATTTCACGCTGAATTGTTTAACCTCAACGAGGTATAAATGTTGCCCGGGGAAATTAATCTACAAGACCAGATCGCCTACGGCGAAAAAAATCCTCCCATCTCCAAGTCTCCAAGTCTCCAAGTCTCCAAGTCTCCAAGTCTCCAAGTCTCCAA
>CAYUQP010000006.1:164-105429 GCA_964447005.1 uncultured Bacteroidales bacterium | reverse complement strand
TCTCCAAGTCTCCAAGTCTCCAAGTCTCCAAGTCTCCAAGTCTCCAAGTCTCCAAATCCCCTAGCCTCCCTTCTTCCCTTCATACATCTCGAACCTTACAAACCTGCACTCCAGTGGGCCGTTCATCACCCTGATCCGACGGCTGGGACGAAGCCCTACGAACTTCAGTGATTCTTCGTCGGAGCCGAGGAGCCAGGCTGTGTAACCGGTGTATTTTTGCTTCAGGACGTCACCCAGCTCTTTGTAAAACTGCTTCAGATCCTCGACTTTGATCCGTTCCCCGTAAGGCGGGTTGGTGAGAAGGAAACCTCGCGGGAATGGGGGAGGAGCATCGAGAAAATCCGCCTGTTCCACTTTCACAAAGTCTTCCACGCCGGCTTCCTCAATGTTTTCCAGGCTGGCACTGATGGCTTTTTCATCGCGGTCGTAACCGCGGATCGGCGCTGCCGGTTCGACTATCTTTTCTTCGCATTCACGTTTCACCTGCTCCCAGAGTCTCCGGTCGAAATCTTTCCACCGCTCAAATCCGTAAAGCGGACGGTAATAACCCGATGGGACGTTGCCCGCGAGCAAGGCTGCCTCGATCAGGATGGTCCCTGAACCGCACATCGGATCGATGAAGGGAGTTTTACGGTCCCATCCGCTCAGCAGGATCAGCCCGGCGGCCAGCACCTCGTTCATCGGGGCCTCGGTCTGGGCCTTGCGGTAACCCCGCAAATGCAGTGAAGCCCCGGAACTGTCGATGGAAACGGTACACTCATCTTTGAACAGGTGCACATTCACGCGCAGGTCGGGATCATAGTTGCTCACATCGGGCCGCTTGCCGAACTTGTCCCGGAAACGGTCAACAATGGCGTCTTTGGCTTTCAGGGAAACAAACCCCGAATGTTTGAACTGCGAATAGCTGATCACGCTGTCGACGGCAAATTTGCCCCTGAAATCCAGCCATTTTTCCCACGGCACCTGGCGAACGCCGTCATAAAGCATGGTCTCGGTGGATGCCCTGAAACTCGCCACCGGGACCAAAACCCGGAGCGCGGTGCGGCAGGTGTAATTGACCAGGTATAGCAGGCGCCTGTCGCCGGTGAACGTGATGCCTCTCTTGATCAGGTCGATGTCCTCCGCGCCAAGGTCCCTCAGCTCTTTGGCCAGCACTTCTTCGAATCCCTCGAAGGTCTTGGCGATCATTTTTATCTGGTTGTCTTTCATAAGTTAAAGGTATATTTTTTTTATTTTACCACAAAGTCACACAAAGGAATCTCACAAAGTCACACAAAGGATGTCCATTTCCTTCGTGCGCCTTTGTGGTTAATATGTCTAACTATAGCAAAAACTTTATCGTTTTAATTAAATGATCAGGTTAATTCATTTTCTTTGTATTAATTAATCCTCCTGTAATGCTTTTCAGAATATTCTTACAGCACCAGTGGAAAGAAACCGTCCGCTCCAATGTCTGGCAGCGGAATAAGATCGCCAATTTCTTCGTCGGTTTCTTCGGTTTCCTGATGATCGGCTACCTCATCATGCTCGGCCTTTTCATTGATCCGATCCTGCGGGAACTATACCCTGACGACGATCCTGTATTGATCTTCAGCGGAGCGATCATATACTACCTCGGTTTTGATCTCCTCGTCCGCTACCTGATGCAGGCCTTGCCGACCTTCACCATCGAATCCTACCTGCATCTTCCCATCCGGAAAAGGACGATGATCCACTTCGTGATCTCCAAATCCATCTTTCACTTTCTGAACCTGTTTGGTTTACTGATCTTTGTTCCCTTCGGCCTGACTACAATTTTGCCTGCATATGGAGGTACAGCCGCTCTTTTATGGGTTATCACAATCCTGATGCTGATTTTAAACAATAATTTCCTTGCAACGTATTTCAAACGGCAACTCGTCTCGAAACCTCTGATCACCCTGGCCGCAGCATTATCCCTGATCGGACTTGCCTTCCTCGATAGTTTTAATGTGATCAAGCTGTCATCGGTTTCATCTTCATTTATTAAAATCATCCTTGAGAATCCATTTCTTATAATTCTTCCCGTCTTATTTGTCTTATCGTCCTACAGTCTTAATTTTTTCTTTCTTAAGAACAAAATGTACCCCGATGAGGTCATCCGGCGTAAATCCGTCCAGGTGCAGGAAATCCCGAGGATCAAATACCTTACTTCGCTTGGCCTTACCGGCGACCTGGTGATGCTCGACATCAAGCTCTGGTGGCGCCATAAGCGTACCAGGACCATCCTCTATATGTTCCCGATCTTTGTACTGTACGGATTCTTCTTTTACCCAAACCCGATCTACCGCGAACAGATCAGTTGGTTGCTGTTTGTCGGAGTATTTATGACCGGTGGGATGACCATGAATTATCTTAATTATGCTTTTGGTTATGAAAGCAATTATTTCGATGGAATCCTGACACGCCGTATCGACATGGATATTTATATCCGGGCCAAATTATCCATCGGAATGCTGATCAATACGGTCTGTTATATCATTACCATACCTTATTTCCTGTTCAGTTATGAAATTCTGTTGATCAATACCGTGGCTTATCTCTTTAACATGGGATTTCTATCTTACCTGTTGTTGTTCATGGCAACTTTCAACAAGAAAAGGATGGACCTTACAAAGGGCTCCAGCTTCAATTACCAGGGAGTGGGATTGATGAACTGGCTGGTGCTGATCCCGGCTTTCCTGTTGCCAATCATCATCTATTCCCCGTTCGGGATGATGGGGTATAAATATGCCGGGCTTGCAGCCATTGGAGGAATTGGATTGATCGGATTGATTACCAGGAAATTCTGGGTCAGGATGATTGAAAAGGGTTTTTATACGAGGAAATATGAAATGGCGGAGGGGTTCCGGGAATAACCTCACCACCTTAACCCCCTGCCTAACTTTGCAGCCTTACCTCACCCCCTGCCCCCTCTCCAATATGGAGAGGGGGAAAGGGGGCCGGGGGGTAAGGGGGAGAGGTTGAACATTGAACATTGAACATTTTACATATGATAACAATCAGCAACCTTACAAAAGTATACTCCGGTGTCACCGTGCTTGACATCCCGGAGCTTAAGATCGAAAAAGGAGAATCCTTCGGCCTTGTCGGTAATAACGGGGCGGGGAAAACAACGCTGTTCCGCCTGATCCTCGACCTGATCCGGCCGCAGACGGGCTTTGTGTTGTCGAATGACAGCGATGTTTCCGCTTCGGAAAGCTGGAAGCAATACACCGGTTCCTATCTCGACCGGAATTTTCTTATCGATTTCCTTACACCGGAAGAGTATTTCGAGTTCAACAGCCGGATCCATGGCATGCCGGAGGAAGATCTGATCGCTTTCCTGGAATCCATGAAAGAATTCTTTAACGATGAGATTTTAGGTAAGAAGAAATACATCCGCGACCTGTCGAAAGGCAACCAGCAAAAGATCGGTGTGGCTGCCGCTCTGATGGCCGACCCCCAGGTCATAGTCCTCGACGAACCGTTCAACGGCCTCGATCCATCCACCCAGATCAGGCTTATCAAAATGCTGCAGAATCTTGATAATAATAAAGATACTACCATCCTGGTCTCGAGCCACGACCTGAGCCACGTGACCGAAGTCTGCAGCCGCATTGCCATCCTCGAGAAAGGGATCATTGTGAAAGACCTGAAAACCAACGAAAACACCCTCAAAGAACTGCAATCCTACTTCTCCGTATAGGCATTTCTTTATTTTTGTAAGATGAACAATAGCCTTACGAAATTCACACCTTTTAAACTATTAACTCCTTTTAGCTTGCGGCTTGCAGCTTGCGGCTTGCGGCTTAAGGCTTGCAGCCTGAGGCTTGCAGCTTGCGGCTTGTGGCTTGCCGCCTGCAGCTTGCAGTTTGCCGCCCAGCCCCAATACCATCTCTCTGGCCGCGTCATCGACGCCGATACCCGAGAACCGCTGGCTTTTGTGAATATTGTCATCTCCGGGACCCGCTGCGGGGTTTCCACCGACATCGACGGGAAGTTCACCCTCCGCTCCGACCAGCCGGTCCATGCGATACAACTGACCTACGTGGGTTACTTCCCGTTACAATACTCGATCCCCTACGGGGAAGTGGAAGGGATTGTTATCAAATTGCAACGGAAGATTGTGGATCTTAATGAGGTAGTGATCCTGCCGACGGTCAATCCGGCGCACCGGATCATCGACAGCGTGCTGGCCAACCGCTATCAGAATGATCCGGAGAAGCTGAAATCGTTCGCTTATACTTCTTATGAGAAGACAATCTTTACAGTCAACCTTGATACGTTGCTGCGTTCAGAGCAGGATTCAGCGGGTAAATGGCAATCCGACACCGAATTCATGGAGCCGGACTCGGCCGGCATGATGATCACGGATACGGTTTCTTCCGACACCTCACTTGCTGAGATGAAGGAATTCTTCAGCAAACAGGACCTGGCGATCATGGAATCGGTGGTGGAACGAAAGTTCATGGCCCCCGACCGGAACTACGAAAACGTCAAAGCCAACCGGGTGTCGGGTTTCCAGGACCCGATCTTCGTTTTCCTGCTGTCACAGATCCAATCAACTTCTTTTTACAGGGAATTCTTTAAAATTATTGATAAGAACTATATCAATCCCATCAGCAACGGGAGCAAGAACAAATACATCTTCATCATCGAAGACACGCTTTACACCGAGCGCCTGGACACCGTTTTCATCATTTCTTACCGCCCCAGGCCGAACACCAATTTTGAAGGGCTGCAGGGCGTGCTTTACATCAATTCTTACAAGTGGGCCATCCAGAGCGCCATCGCCAGGCCGGCCAGGCTGGAAGGCATCAGTATCAAGATACAGCAGATGTATGAGCTGATCGACGACGAGCAGTGGTTCCCGGTGCAGTTGAATACCGATGTAACCTTCGCCCGCGTGATGGTTGCGGCGGGATCCACCAGGGCTAACATGGTGGGCATCGGCAAGAGCTACATTCGCGATATCGTATTGAATCCGGAGCTCGTCCGCCGGCAGTTTGCCACCCTCGGAGTGGATGTGGACCCCGATTCGCACGAAAAGCCGGAAACTTTCTGGAACGCCTACCGGATCGATACCCTTTCCGGCCGCGACCAACGGACCTACGAGTTTCTCGACAGCCTGGGCAAAGAAGCCAACCTCGACCGGATCGCCAACACGTTCGAAACCCTGCTGAATGGAAAGATCCCCATCAAATTCATCGACCTGGACCTGGATAAGTTCATCAAGTACAATGATTACCAGGGACTTTATCTTGGTCTGGGCGCCCATACCAACGATAAACTGTCCCGGCGCTTCAAGGTCGGAGGTTACTGGGGCTATAGCTTTAAAGACAAGTCGGCGAAATACGGCGGGGATGCCAGCTTTGTGATCAACCGGCGCCATGAGGTGACCGTCGGTGCCAGGTATTCCTATGACCTGCAGGAGTTTGCCGGCGTGAGGTTTTTCGACGACCGGGACAACATCCTTACCGGCGACAACTGGCGCAGCTTCCTGGTCTCAAGGATGAACCCCACCCGCGACCTGGCTGCCAGTCTTGGCTTCCGCCTGCTGCGCGATTTCAAGTTCGGGCTTGACTTCAGGGTTCTCAACAAAGAGGCAACGGATGGATATACCTACCAGATAGCGTCCGGCGACGGCACGGCAGTAGGGGAGGATGAATTCAGGTTTACCACGCTGGGCGCCGGGTTCCGCTTTGCCTTCCGGGAAGAGTTCATCGTGACCAAACGGACAAGGATTTCCATGGGAACGAAATACCCGATCCTGTGGCTTCAATATACAAAAGGCATTGAAGGCTGGCTTGACGGGCAATACGATTACAACCGGATCGATGCGAAAATTGAGAAATCTTTCTTTACAAAGTACCTGGGCCGCACCAGCCTCGCGCTGAAAGGCGGCTATGTTGACCGCGCCATCCCGGCCACCGAGCTTTTCAACGGTAATGGCAGCTACCGGTTCTTCACGATCTACGCGCCTTCCAGTTTCGGGACCATGCGGATGAACGAATTCTTATCAGACCGCTACGCAGCGCTGTATTTCACCCATGATTTCGGCAAGCTTTTAAAAAGATGGGAGAAATTCCAGCCGGAGTTTGTCATCACGACCAACGCCGCGTTCGGATGGCTCAAATACGATGAAAACCATCTTGGGATCAATTACAAAACGATGGATAAAGGTTTTTACGAAAGCGGCTTCCTTGTCAATAACCTGCTGAATTTGAGGATCTATTCCCTGGGCCTGGGCGCCGCCTACCGCTGGGGACCGTATTCTTTCCCGATGTTCAAGGATAATGTTGCGGTGAAGTTTTCAATCACGTTCCCGCTAACCACCGATCGATGATTCTCTGTCAACTGCTGACTGCTGACTGCTGACTGCTGACTACTCCCTAACCACCTTCACTGTTTCCGCTTCCTTCCCATCTATGGTCATGCGGATCAGGTAAACGCCGGCGGGGAGGTCATTTCCCTGATCGTCAGTACCGTCCCAATAGAATTTCCCCGAATCGCCTTTGGAAGCCTGGTGGTTTTCCAGCGTTCTGACTTTCATTCCCGAGATGCTGTAAACGTTGATATTCAGCTTGCCGGACGATTGAAGTTCATAGCTGATATACGTCCCATTGGTAAACGGATTCGGAGTAATATTCAATATTTTGGAATTTGGAATTTGGAATTTGGAATTTGGTGCCGGAGGCACACCGACCCATGGCCCGTACTCATATGCCCCCATGTCAACCGAAGCGCCCCACACGCGGGGATTGCCGGCGAGATCGAATTCAGGGAGTTCAATGCCGGGAGGCAGATCGAGGGTTCCGGCGTCGATACAGGGGGAGCCAATGCCAATGGCGTAAGGATAATCATCTGAACTAAGAAATAAAGGATTGCCGCCAAGATTTCCTTCACCCCATATGAAATAGTTATACGTTCCATAGTTCTTAATTCCGGCCAGACTGTCTTGTACTAATGAATGATACACGACCATGGTATCCGGTCTATCTTCTTCACTATTATCAATGTATGCCTGGTACGCGTAATTACCATATAAAATCGAATTGTAAATGTTCACCCTGGAATTGTCACTTGCTCCAATCGCTCCGCCAGAAGGATTATTCAACGTAAGATTGTTTGCAAACGTAGAATTGAAGATGTCTAATTGACATCCCTCCCATGTTGAAATTGCAACAGGACCGCCACTGCCATTCCAAACCCATGTATTGATATTGTCGTTGAACAGGCAATTTATAATCATCGTTTTGTTCCAACCGTAATCCCAATATGAACCGGATAATCCGATCGTTGCATGCCAGCCCTCCCATCCAACATCAATTGCTGTATCGACATGATTACCGGAAAATTCACAGGAAACGAATTCATTATACCGGGGTGAATCATAGTATTTTACATGGCAGTTTATTGCGTAATGCGAACTGCAATCTTTAAACACGCAATTTTTCACAATCAGGGAATCATCGGAATCAGAATAAATGGCAGCTTCCGACCACCCTGTTGTTCCCAAAAATTTTATACTGTCCAGAACAAGTTTTTTTGAATATCCGGTAGACAAACCTCCATCGGTTTCGATCGGGAATCCGTTCCCATCAAGAAATGTGAAATTCTTTAAAAAGGTATAATCCTGGCCGAATGCAAACCGGGCTCCTTCGAACATCTTTTCACAATCAAGGATGGTATTATCCCTGCTTTCTCCTTTTAAATGCACCCAGTTTTTTAATTGAAGCGGAGTATGTTCACCGGTTAAGGTATTAGAATATATACCGTTGGCCACATGAACTGTTTTCATGTCAATGCTATCCGAAGCGATCTTCAACAGAGCGAAAGAAATGGTTCTCAACGGGTCTTCCAGGGTAAGGCCGGAGTTGGTATCGTTTCCATAGGAACTTACAAATAAATCCTGGTTGACCTGTTCTATCTTTCCATGCAAAACGGATATCGGAGGCCTTTCCATGTGGATTGCCCAGTCGGTAAATTTGCCGATATAATACTGATCAGGATATAATACGGTACAAGTGTCCAGGTAAATCTTGGAAATCGAATCACTGAAATAAACAGCCAGATCCGAAGCATAAGAAGCATAATTCAGATAAATATTATTCAAAAGTATGCTGTCGAAAACTACATTCGAGCCTGAAGTCAACATGCCACCACCACCACTTGTGGCCCAATTATTGGTTATTAAATTTTCATATAATTTAAGTTTTGATCTCATCGAAAAAATACCGCCTCCATGATTTCCAAAATTATCGGTTATCTTACATTTTCTGATTATAAATCTTGATTCTTTTAAAAATATTCCTCCTCCGCTGCCGAATTGAATGGGCATGATCGTATTGTTGCCATTTCCATGGGTCAAGGTAAAACCAATGATCTCTGTCCACAAATTGCCTGACAAAGACCTGATACAACTACCCGACTGATTTCCGTCAATGACAGTCTGGTTGACCAGTGAATCATGGTGAGAGATGATCCAGGTACCGGCAAGGACAATGCCCTTGCCGGTCAGATTAATGTTTTCGAAATAAGTACCCGGATATACCATAACCGTATCGCCATCCTGGGAAGCGTTGACTGCGTCCTGAATGATCGTGAAATCGCCCGTCCCATCCTGTTTTACTGTAATGACCTGGGCCTGAGCAGGCATGACTGCCAGATTTCCTGCCATCAGAAAAAGGCTAAGAATTAGTAAATAACCATTATGGAGCTTCTTTTCCAAAAGTTTCATCTAATGAATAATAAGTAGTTTCTCAGCACAGGTTTGATTCCCTGCAGTTAAACTCACAAGATAATATCCTGCCGGTATCGTTGAAGTTTTAAATTTGAGATTGTATTCTCCTGCGGTTTGCTGTTCCTGATCCCAATTCCGGATTTCTTTCCCCAGGATATTGGCGAGGCTGATTCGCACACTGGTTTCATCCGGTACGAAATAGACAATGGTAGCCTCGTCCCTGGCCGGATTGGGCAGGCAATGAATCCAGGTAGCGTTCATTAGCCCGGTATTGTCAAATTTTTTACTAAATGAGACCAGGTAAAATTGTTTCTTTTCTCCGATCCTTATCTTTCTGTTCTCATTTATGCGGGTTTGGTCGTTAAAAACAAGATAATCATCCACCATTGGCCGGGTCGCTTTTGTAGGATAGATCAATTCAAAACTGATCTCCTCGCCTTCAAAGCCCTGGGTATAGGCACAGATCATCGCGGAAGTATCGCCTGGCAATACTTTGGTTGCGCCGATGCATGAATCTCCGGCAAAAGCCCCGATCTCATCCGGCAGATCAATGGAATCGAGATCGATAAAGAGGGCTTCATAATCTTCCTTTTCTTTATACACGAAATACTCCGCGGCAACTTTGTTGTTATTTGCTCCCCCGCTACCTGCCCGGTTCCACGAGAATGTTTGTTCTTCTGTATTTCCCAGCATCAGGATGACCATATCGTTGTATTGCATTTCAATTCTGCCCTGGTTACACTCGCATCTCCAATTACCGATTGAACTTTCTGTAGACTTGGGAGGAGGCGCGATGAATGAATAATTCAAGCAAGACCAGTACTGTGCCCTGATATATTTAAGGTGAGACAGCACCTCTTCGGGTATGGCATCAAACGGGCTCTGGGTTTCAGGAAGGAAATATCCTACCCAATTTTCATGCCCGTCATAGATCGTAATTTCCGTTTCAGGATCGAGGATGCTGCCGGTCATGGGAAGATAGGAAATATCTTCATTATAAGCTATGAGCTTATAGCCGTATGTGCTTTGAACATTCAATAAGTCACCCGACCAGTTTGGGTATTTGTACAATATAAATTTAGTGGGCGGTTCTGTATTTTGCAAAGCGCGGTTGAGCATAGTCAGAGAATCGGGAAACGGATTTATTCCTTCCAGAATAGGCTGAGCAGGCACAGGGTCATCACCTTCCCTTTCAAGGCGGGGGAAAGAGATCCAGTTCCATTTTCCAGGGTCTAATGTAATTTGATCTTTTGAACAAGTGATGACTTTAATATTTCCATGAGCGCTGACGGTATAAATCTTGTTATTTTCATCATCGTGGATCAAATCTGTTAAGTAGTATCCATTTCTCCAATGACCCTCATTTTGTTCAAGATCCATGGAATAGACATCAAATGAAGCAGGAGCTATGCTCCATATCTGCTCCTTTCTGTTCGCGGTAAAGTTCACTGGAACATGAACATACATTAAACCATTTAAAGGATTATATTTCAACGCCATTGCCCGGTATCCAACCTGAACGGTTTTCATGAACGTGCCGTCAGTAGTATATATGTCAATATACCCATTTTGACCAGGGTCATTATAATCAAAATAGATCAAGTTTGAAAGGGGATCGATTTCCATATCGATAATCTTATATCCTTCACGAGGATAGAAATTTTGAAAGGATGGCGGGTAAGCTTCAAAATTCAATATTGTGATTATGGCTGAATCGAGGTACTTGAGCAAGATTTTATCATGTAAATGATCAAAAAGTATTTCATCAGGATGCTCAAAATTGATCCCACAATCAATAATACTAAAATCATCATTGATCCTGAAAACTCTTCCTTTATCTGACCCGGCAAATCGAACAGAAACATATACCCTTCCAGCTTCATCAACCGTGTAATGTGCTACAATTCGATGTGGATCGGCAATGAAGCCCGGAATGTAAATTATTTCCGGATCCGTCAGCGGCTCTTCTGTATCATAAACCAGTACACGGGGCAAACCTCCATATTCTTGGTTATATTTTGCCGTACAATATAACAATCTGTTTGATAAATACATCTCATAACAGGATGAATATCCCTCAGGCAAAATTATAGGTTCCAGCCAGGAATTACTGGATGCTTCATATCTTTTTATGAAATTGTTTTGATAGGTTGAAAAATAAATGGTATTTGTTTCCTCGTCTATAACCACTCCGGTCGGATCATGATCGATTTTTGCAGATGCAATGTCTTCTGTCGTTGGATCATAGATGTACATAAACTTGTGGTCTCCGTCAGGCATTCCATAATAGCAATAAAGCTTTTGATCCGAATGATTAAAAAAACCTTGCAGGGCAGCACCACTTATTAACTCCGGCTCATACCATTCTATATTGCTGAATTGAGAAGGTACATAAGCAACTTGCAGTGATTGATCCATCATACTAGTAGCCCAGATTCGAGGTATGTTGTTATAAATGGTTGCTGCAATCCTGTAAAAATAACTGTCCGGGGAATTCAATGTATAAGATGAATAATAAGTGCCATTTTTACAACAATAGATATGGTCCTTGGTGGTAATAAATACCCTTTCTTCAAGATTTACCATGTCCATAATAATATCATAATCAGCTAAGGGATTATCTTGCAAGAGTGTACCGTCAGGGTTAAACGACATGAATCCAGAGGGATATAACTGGTTTGCGTAAGTATAACCAATATAAACCTTATTGGATGCTGCATTATAAGTTCCACATCCAAAGTTACCCTTTTCAAGTGGCATCGTTTGTGGAGAAGTATCATTCCCATTAAAAATTAGTGCTTGGCACTGCGAAATAGATTCAGATTCTGGCAAACAGTAAGTCTTATTCAATGCCGGACTTGCATTGAACGCATTAAATATTACTCCCATATCACAATCCATTGTATAAGTATTAATTATAGATCCACTTAATGTATTTCTTACTTGGATCTCAGTTGAAGAGGATAAGTATGTTATAGGGTATACCGGATTGAATGCATAATCATCAAGGTATTCCAAATCATTGATGGAATATTCCATTGAATAATCCGTCGTGTTAAAAGCTATCAACTCTGCCTCAGGAGTATAGCTATGAATCTGGGATAGACCTAGAAATAATAATTTAGAAAAAGGATCGTATTTAAGAATCGCCCAGTCTAACAAACTGATATCAGTGCTTGGAATTATCTCACCAATTTTTTCTACAGAATAAGGATCAATTACAAAAATTTTCAAGTCTTGTGTTAAACAATATAACTCATGTTTGTCCGGATTGTACGCAAGATGCTTTTCCCTGGACCTTGGAAGTATAGGTTGTGTTAGTTTATAAAGTGTTTGCGAACCAAACTCTGTAAGTTCTATCGTATTACCCCACGTATACCTATTGTCAAAGTCAAACATATTTATTGATAATAATTTCCTCTCTGTATAAATAAAAATGCGCGAATCCATGTATGGATCTATTTCATCTTCCACATATACAATATCATATGGGATTCCTCCTGATGCTGGCCATCCTGTCGATAACCAGATGGTTTCAGGTTCCAGGTCACGGGAAGGAATGCCATTCATTATGCCTGGGTAACAAGTATCTGGTTCCATATATACAATTACATCACTCCAAATACTATCAGAAATCTGGCTGTGCCCGTTAACAATGTAAATAAAAATAAAGATTAAGAAAGTGATCTTGAAGATTTTTGTTTTCATGGCTTTATAAAATTAAAATGAATTATTCGATTAATTACGACTTGGCATAGATAATTAATCAATATTTATGGAGGGAAAGTTTTTTCAGGGAGAAAGAGAATCAGAATGTAACTCTCTCTCTCTCTCTCTCTCTCTCTCTCTTACGCGAACGAGGGTTTTCATGTGCCATTTCATTGGTGATTAATTGGATCGGTCAGTCTGCTGGTTTATGAAATGGAAATTACGAATATACTGAAAAGATCCCGGGAAATCAAGTGATGTTCATAACTTCCCAGCTTATATTCAGAAAGTTACATGATTGAGATGAGGGTTGTTCTATCGTGCCGCCGGCACTTTTATCGGAATTTGCGCCTTTTTTCCCAGGGCTGGCGCCCTGGGCTACTCTATCACGTCCCTGCGGGACTACCTTGTGACCACCTTATGACGCGAGTGAAGCGAGCTAATGACCAATGACCAATGACTAATGACTAGTAAGCCCTCGCAAACACAACCCTTCTTTCCGAAGGCCTGCCGCTGTAAACGCATTTCCCCTTTTCGTGAGGTGCATCCAGTGGGATAGTCCTTATGGTAGCCTTGGTCAGTTCCTTGATCTTCTCTTCGGTTTCGGAGGTGCCGTCCCAGTGGGCGAGCAAAAAGCCTCCTTCTTCGATCTTTTCCTGGAACTCGTCCCAGGAATCCACCTGGTGTGTATTCACTTCCCTGAAGTTCAATGCTTTCTGGTAAAGCTTCTTCTGGATCTGCTGCAACAGGTGCTCGATCTTAACACCCAGGTTGTCGGCAGTGAGGTTTTCTTTCTCCAGCGTGTCGCGGCGGGCAATCTCTACCGTATTGTTTTCCAAATCTCTCGGACCGATAGCGATCCTTACCGGGACGCCCTTGAATTCGTATTCATTGAACTTCCAACCCGGTTTCTGGGTGTCGCGGCCGTCGTATTTCACGCGTATCCCTCTGGCTTCCAGCTCCTGCTTGATACTGAGCGCCTTTTCGGTGATCTGGGCCAATTGTTCTGCAGTCTTATAAATAGGTACGATCACCACCTGGTGCGGGGCCAGTTTCGGCGGCAGCACCAGCCCGTGGTCGTCGGAGTGGGTCATGATCAGGGCGCCGAGCAGGCGGGTAGAAACACCCCAGGAGGTGGCCCACACGTATTCGAGCTTGTTTTCGTTGCTTAAGAATTTCACATCGAACGCTTTGGCGAAATTCTGGCCAAGGAAATGGCTCGTACCGGCCTGCAATGCTTTTCCATCCTGCATCAAACCTTCGATACAGTAGGTCTCGACAGCCCCCGCAAAGCGTTCATTCGGCGACTTCACTCCCCTTAGCACCGGCATGGCCAGGAAGTCTTCCGCGAAACGGGTATACACTTCCAGGATCTTCAGCGCTTCTTCCACGGCTTCAGCTTCCGTGGCGTGCGCGGTGTGGCCTTCCTGCCAGAGAAACTCGGCGGTGCGGAGGAACAGGCGGGTGCGCATCTCCCAGCGTACTACGTTGGCCCACTGGTTCACCAGGATCGGCAGGTCGCGGTACGACTGGATCCAGTTCCGGTAAGCATCCCAGATGATCGTTTCCGAGGTCGGCCTGATGATCAGCTCTTCTTCAAGTTTTGCGTCCGGATCTACCACCACTCCTTTGCCGTCAGGGGAGTTTTTTAACCGGTAATGGGTCACTACCGCGCATTCTTTCGCGAATCCTTCCACGTGAGAAGCTTCTTTGCTAAAAAAAGATTTCGGGATGAAAAGCGGGAAGTAGGCATTGACGTGCCCGGTGTCTTTAAACATCTTGTCGAGCGATGCCTGCATCATCTCCCAGATCGCGTACCCGTAAGGCTTGATGACCATGCAGCCGCGCACCGCCGAGTTCTCGGCAAGGTCGGCTTTGATCACCAAATCGTTGTACCATTGCGCGTAATTTTCTTCCCTTGATGAAAAATCTTTAGCCATTTTAATTTTTGGTATAGTATTTGTTTTTTTTCAATAGAATTTCGTCGCAAAAATAAGAAATATGAGCTACATAACTTACCCGGCACTAATTAAATCAATGGAGGAAAAAGTCATGAAAACCCTGGCTATCTTAACAATCATCATCAGTGCGTTCCTGTTTTCCTGCTCATCGACCTACGATGCTTCGGCCCCGTACGATGAAGTGTATGCCACACCAGGACAATCGGTTAAAACAACCACAGTGACCACTACGACCACCACCACGGTTGAGTCGGAACCCGTTCAGTCCACCACCATGGTGGAAGGCGATTATTATTCGCCCGAATACCCGGAAGGGGAGTTCGACTCTGATGAATACTACGACTATGAATATTCCTCCAGGATCAAGCGGTTCCATAACGATAACCCCGGATTCGACTATTATAACAACTACTATACCGATAACTACTACTATTCCGGTGATCCTTACAGCATGGGATATGATATCTACAGCGGATGCGGTTTCTGCAGCCCGTCGGTATCGCTCAGCTTCGGCCTGGGTTGGGGATGGGGTTACGGATACTATGGTTATCCTTATTACAGCCCGTTCATGGGATATTACAACCCCTATTATTCCTGGCCTTACTACGGATGGGGATACGGATACCCGTATTATGGTTACGGCTCGTACTGGAACGGTTACTATGACGGTTACTGGAATGGATATTATGATGGATATTACGGCGGAGGATATTATCCTTATCCCGATCCTTACCCGGGCTACGGCCAGGGCAGCTATTACGGACCGCGCAGCGGCCGCTCCGGTTCATCCGATGGCTCCAACTATGCAGGCACTGAGCCGCGCGGAGGTACAATGGCCAATACACAGGACGGCAACAACCTGAAATCGGAAGGTATCCCGGCCGCCGGAACACTCACCCGCAGCGGCGGCACCGGCGGTGCATCTCCTGCAGTGAACCAGACCACCAGCGGTACAGCTACAAGAGACGCGGGTTCATACCGCCCGGCGGCTGAAAAGGCTCCTGCCCCTGTGACCGGCGGTGAAGCCACAAGGACAACAAAACAGCCTGAGTACAGCAAACCTGCCGGACAGGTCAGGACCGAAGGCCCTGCCGTAGGAGGGACCAACACCAGGACCACCGAACCGACCACCATGTCGCCCAGCAGGAGGGTGCAGCCCGAGATGAAATATGAAAAGCCGAAGGAATACACGGCCCCCAGCGCAAGAACGGCCCCCTCGAAGCAGGAATACAGCAGCCCGAGCACCCGCGAGGTGCGCACCCAGCCCAGCCAGCAGAGCACAGGTGAAGCAACACGCAAGGTCTACTCGACCACCCCCGAAAGAAGGAGTATCAACACCGAGCAGCCCTCGCAGAACTACTCCACACCGGTCAGGTCCGGTTCGAGTACAAGGAGCACCTACACCTCACCGTCCTCTTCAGGTAGCAAGAGCTACTCCGCGCCTTCCAGGTCGAATAGCGGAAGCAGCGGCAGCGCTCCGACCCTGCGCTCAGGCAGCAGCAGCTCATCCCGGTCGTCCGGCGGTGGCGGAGGCAGCTTCAGCGGCGGCGGAGCCTCCAGGTCAGGTGGCGGCAGCAGCAGTGGCAGCAGCAGTGGCGGCAGCAGCGGCGGTGGATCTCACAGCTCAGGTGGCGGCAGCTCAAGAGGTGGCAGATAGTAATACAAAATCTTTTACATCATGAAAAAGTTAGCGATCATTACGGCGCTCGTTCTGACAGCCGCTTCTACAGCGCTGTCCCAAACTTCGGCGGAAGCCTTGCGTTATTCGCAGATCGATATCGGCGGAACGGCAAGATACATGGGCCTTGGCGGCGCCTTCGGGGCACTGGGAGCAGATTTTACCCTGTCCAGCACCAACCCGGGCGGTCTCGGCCTGTATAAATCCTCCGAGCTCACTATTTCCCCGGCGGTGCATATCGGAAATGTGGCTTCACCTTATAACGGCAGCTCCCTGACCGATAACCGCTCCAATTTCTACCTTGGGAATGTCGGCCTGGTGGTCACCTCCAAAACGAAATCAAACCCGAACAAACCCGGTTGGAGGTACACCTCCTTTGCAACCGGCCTGAACCGGCTGAACGACTTCAATTACCGCTACGATATGCGCAACGACAATAATGTCAACTCCCTGCTGGATATCTATGTACATGATGCAAACGGCACGAATTACACGGAATTTGAAGCCGATAATCCCGTCGGCGCATTTGATCTCAGCCTGGCATGGTACGACTGGCTCCTTGACCTGAAAAACCCGTTTGTGACGAATGAGTATGTCTCGCCGATCTCACCGGGCACAGGCAAGGTGCAAAGCAAGACCATCGAATCCTGGGGATCGATGAACGAGTATGTTTTCAGCTTCGCGGGTAACTACAATGACCGTCTTTACCTGGGCATGACGCTGGGAATCCCGATGATCCGCTATTTCGAATCGTCACGATACACGGAGAGTATTAACAATGAGGATTTTAGTAACCTGAAATATTTCAATCGCCTGGAGAACCTTGAAACCCACGGGACCGGCTTTAACCTGAAGCTGGGCTTTGTTTACCGTGCCAGTGACTGGCTGCGGTTTGGCGCCGCATTCCATTCGCCGTCATGGTATAGTATGCGGGACTACTACCGGGTGACCATGACCGCTGATTATTACAACTCTCCCGATTCAGCACAGACTTATTTCACGAGAAATTCACCTTCGGGAAGCTTTGAGTATGAGTTGACCACCCCCTGGCGCTTACAGGGAAACCTGGGGTTCATCATCGGCAACGTGGGTGTGATCAGCGCCGATTACGAGTTCGCAGATTACTCTGTCGCCCGCTATGATGATTTTTACAATGATCTGGACGAAGCGAATTTCTCAATAGAAAACAGCTACAAGGGCTCGCATATCATCCGTATCGGTACCGAATGGCGCTACAACATATACAGCTTCAGGGCCGGCGGAAAGTATTTCACCTCTCCTTACCAGAACAATATCAACGACGGCAGCAAGCTGGGATTCTCAGGCGGCATCGGCCTAAGGGAGAAATGGTTCTTCATGGACCTGGCCTACACTTACGCCGATAGGAAGAGCGATTATTATTTCTACAATGCTTCCGGCTACACTGCAAATCCGGTGGATAACAGCATAAGGAACCATAGCGTGGTACTGACGATCGGAGCTAAACTCTAACAAACCTCACATTACTCGCCTTAAAGCTGATCCACACCTCTTTGCCTTCGTGCAGCCCCAGGTTCTGAACCGATTCACGGGTGATCTTGGCGTAAAACAAGATCCCGGTGTCGACGAGGATGTCAAACCCGCTGATGGCCGGGGTTATTTCTTTGATGATGCCTTTGAACCGGTTGGTGGCGCTGGTGGGGAGATCGTTTAGGGAAAGAAAAATATCTTCGCTTTTTAACAAAACAAAGCCGTTGCCTTCAGGCTCTTCCGTGCTCAGGCGCAGGATCGTCCCGTTCTCCAGCTCACCGTATTGCCGCTCCTGTTCGCGGTAAAGACGGGCCGGGAAGTAATTCTTGATGCCGGTGAACCGCGCCACGAATTCGGAACCGGGACGGTGAAACACGTCGGCAGCAGGGCCAGACTGGATGATCTTTCCCTTGTGGATCACCGCCACCTTGTTGGCCAGTACCAACGCCTCTTCGTAGTCATGCGTCACATGGATGACCGTCTGGCCTTCCCTGTTGATCTTTTTCAGCAGGCTGCGTAACCCCTGCCGCAGCGATACATCCAGCGAAGCCAGCGGCTCGTCGAGGAGCAGATATTTTGGCTTGCGGATCAGTGTCCGTGCCAGGGCAACCCGCTGGAGTTCACCACCGGATAAGGTCGCGGGGCGGCGGTCCAGCAAATGCCCGATCTCCATCGCTTCTGCCTGTTCAGCCACCCTGGAGTGGATCTCCTTGCGGCCCATTCCTTTATGTTTGATCGCGTAACCGATATTCTCGCTGACGTTCAGGTGCGGGAAAATCGCATGGTCCTGGAAAACCATGCCGAACGGGCGGGATTGGATCTTGTGATCGGTAATGTCTTTTCCATTATCAATGATGCTGCCTTCATCCGGATCCACCAGCCCGGCCATGATCTCCAGGATCTGGGTTTTTCCTGCACCAGAAGGGCCCAGTATGATGAAGTATTCCCCTTCCTCTACCTGGAACGAAATATCATCCAGTTTGAAATCCGGGTAGGATTTAATAATATTTTTCAGCTCAAGCATCTTTCTTTGATCTTGATAAAAAACGCAGCGCGATAAAGAAGGCCAGGCTCACCACGATGAAGAGCACCGCCACGGGCCTTGCATAGCTCAGTCCGAAGGAGGTGAACTTTTCCCAGATCAGCACCGGCGTGACCATCGGGTGGTACGCTACGATGACCACCGCCCCGAATTCGCTCATCCCCCGGGCAAACATCAGGATCAGGCCGGAGACGATGTTACGCCAGGCCAGCGGCAGCGAGATCGTGAAAAAGACCCTGACCGGAGAAGCGCCCAGGTTCAGCGCCGCCTGCTCAAGCCTTACCGGCACCGCGGCAAACCCGTCCCGGGCCGCGTTGATCAGGAAAGGGATGCTCACAAAAGCCATGGCGATAGCGATCCCGGCCGGCGCCCCCACAAAGTCCAGCCCGACGGAGGAGCCGATCTTCCCGATGAACGTATCCCTCGAAATGAAACCCAGCACCGCGATACCCGCGGCAGAGTGGGGGATCACAATGGGGAGGTCAATGATGCCCAAAACCAGCTTCTTCAGCGCGAAGTCATGCCGTGCCAGCAGGTAAGCCAGCGGAATGCCTCCAAGGGCGAATACCAGCGTCGCGGCCATGGATACCCACAGCGTGAGGCCAATGCTGCGCTGCACCTCGGGCTCTTTCGACGTTTCAAAGATCTGCTCGGGCGATGTGGCCACAAACATTCCGACCAGCGGGCCGACAATGAACAGCAGCACCACGCCGCTTAACAGGATCAGGAACAGTTGAAAAGGCTGAAATCTCATGACGCTTCGAAATTAACAATTTGCGATCTGTTTTTCGCGATTTTTTTATTATTTTCCCACCCTCACCCCCTTTACTCCCTCTCTTTTCTCACCTCACCCCCTAACCCCCTTTCTTATCTCACCTCACCCCCTAACCCCCTCTCCTTAAGGAGAGGGGGAATAGGGGGCAGGGGGTAAAGGGGGTGAGGTAGAGGGGATAGGGGGAATAGGGGGCAGGGAGTAAAGGGGGTGAGGTAGAGCGGAGAGGGGGACAGGGGGTGAGGTTGGGAAACGGCTTTAGTCGTCGGCAATGCGAAAAAATGAGACTCGGGGGAATTCTTCTCCTATTAGAGTTCAAATTTATAATCATTTTAAATGATGAAATTTATATATTTATGCCATCGAAAACAGTAATTAACTACTTTTGTTAATCTTTTAACAATCAAATTTCAGATCCTGCATGGGGTGGTTATATGACCTGATGAGCAAAGATGTGCGGTTCGAGGAAGGACTGAAAGCCTGCATCAATTGCGGCACCTGCACGGCAATTTGCCCCGCCGCCGAATTCTACAATTACGACCCGCGTATCCTGGTCACCACTCTTCAAAGCCGTGATGACGAACAGATCGAAGCCATGCTGAAAAGCGACTTCATCTGGTACTGCGGGGAGTGCATGTCGTGCAAAACACGCTGCCCCAGGGGAAATGTACCGGGAACGCTGATCTCGGTGTGCCGGTCGTTTTCACAGGATCTGGGCTATTTCATTGAATCTGAAAAAGGGCGCCAGCAGCTTGCCGTTAAGCGTACCATCGGCGAATGGATACTCTACCATGGCTATTGCCTTTTCCCGCAGGGCATCGAGCCGGAAGCGCACCCCGAGCAGGGGCCCGTATGGGAATGGATCACCGGCAGCCTCAAAGAAGTCTATGCCCGTTTCGGCGCGGACTACCAAAAAGAAGGCCCCGGTATCCTGCGAAAAATCCCCCAGGATTCGCTGGATGAACTTCAACGGATATTTGACGTGACCGGCGGGACGGCCAGGTTCGAAAAACTGGAAGAATTATCAAGAAAAAAAGCGGAAGAGATGGGGCTGGAGTTTTCACCGGGCCAGAAAAGCGAGTATTATCTTCACGTCTACAACGCCAACAATAATAAGCACGGGAAGGATGAACATTGAAGGGAAAAAAGTCATCTGGAATGAGTACCAGAAGGAGATCGCCGATAACGATTATTTCTACGCGAGAAGCTGTGTCAGGCAAAGCTTTTTCCCGGGCTCGGAAACCACGTTCCTGAAAATCCTACGCGAAGAGCTGGGCAGAAACATCAAGGAGCATCCGTTTCACACGACCTGCACCGGCATAGCTTACCATTCAGACGTGGTCCCCTTTGAAACCACGATGACCGTCATCGCCCGGCAGTTCGCACTCATGACGGAGTCGGGATATCATAACTACGTCCCCTCCTGCATTACTTCTTTCGGCATGTACAATGAAGTGCTGGAAACCTGGCACCATTTCCCGGAAGTCGAGAAGAAGGTCCGCCGGATGCTGAAGGAAGCGACAGGCAAGGAATTTGAGAAGCCGAAGAACCTGGTACACTCCAGCGATATCATTTATAAATTCAGGAAGGAAATTGCTGAAAAAGGTAAGTTCAGGCTGATAAACCGCCATACAGGCGAACCTATCCGGATCGTTGAGCATATCGGTTGTCATTATTCAAAAATGTTCCCGAGCAAAGGAGTGGGCGGAGCGGAATACCCCCATGTGCTGGTCGGGATGATCGAAGAATGGGGCGGGGAAGTGGTAGATTACCCTGAACGCCGCCACTGCTGCGGTTTTGGTTTCAGGCAATATGTTGTCAAAGCGAACCGGGGTTATTCCATTGCCTGTTCCAAGAAGAAATTCGAATCGATGGAGCCTTACCGGCCGGAAGCCATCCTGACCAATTGCCCGGGATGCCCGTTCTTTTTCGACCGCTGGCAGTACGCCATCAGCGAAATGGAAGGGAAAACCTACGGGGAAAACGGGGAGGGTATCCCGGTCCTGACCTATGAAGAACTGGCCGGGATCGTGCTCGGCTATGATCCCTGGGACCTGGGGTTCCAGACGCACCAGGTGCCCGTCGAGCCACTGCTCGATAAAATCGGGATCCCCTACGACCCGGCGAAGAAATTTCTTGGAATAAACGGTGAATACTTAGGTAAGCCGTCAGATCCGCAACATCTTAAATTCTGTCACTGATCCAAATGGGTAAACGGGTCATCATCATCGGTGGAGGCGTCGCAGGAATTGAAGCTGCATCTAGCCTGGCTTCTTTCGGCTTTTCCGTTGACCTGATGGAAAAGGAAGAAAAACTGGGCGGCCATGTCGGGCAGTGGGACCGGCTTTTTCCATCCCGCCGCCATGCCTCCGAAATCATTGATCATCTGACAGGTCAACTTGATGAAAAGGTCACAGTCCATACCGGGGTCGATATTCAAAAGATAGAACATGCCGGTGAAGCCTGGCGTGTGATACTGCCGGGTGAGAAAACGCTGGTGGGCGATGCACTGCTCGTGGCTACCGGGTTTGATCTTTTTGAGGCCCGGAAAAAGGAAGAATACGGTTACGGGATTTACGACAACGTGATTACCTCGGCCGACCTGGAAAAGAAATTCGCGGAAGGAGGTGTGATCAGGAATAACCACGGGAAAATTCCGGAAAGAGTCGGATTTGTGCATTGCGTCGGATCCAGGGATGAAAAGGTCAACAATCTTTACTGTTCGCGGGTTTGTTGTGTTACTGCTGTGAAGCAGGCCATTGAAGTGCGGGAGAATGTTCCGTCCTGCGAGGTGTTTTGCTTCTACATGGACCTGAGGATGTTCGGGCTGGATTTCGAGGCGCTGTACAAGGAAGCCCAGGAAAAATGGGGCGTGCATTTTATTCGGGGCAGGCTTTCCGAAGCCTTTGAAAACCAGGACGGTTCTGTGCTCGTCAAAGTGGAAGACACACTGGCCGGCCGCCCGCTGAAAATGAAAGTGGATTTACTGGTGCTGATGTCGGGGATGGTCACATCTTCCGGTACAAAGAAATTGATTGACCTGCTGGGCCTGGGAACCGATGAAAACCGCTTCCTCAAGCCGGCGGACCGGCAGCTTCAGGCCAACGAATCCGGCATTCCCGGGCTCTTCCTGGCCGGCACATGCACCTCGCCCAAAAGCATCGACGAAACCCTCGCCGATGCCCGGGCCGCGAGTTTGAAAATAATGGAGTACTTGAAATAGGTCTTAAGTCTTTAGTCTTAGGTCTTTAGTCATGACCTTAGACTTAAGGCCAAAGACCAAAGACTTAAGACCAAAGACCAAAGACCAATGCCCAGCTTCGGTTATACCATAAACGCTGACCGCCAGATCGATTACGACCGGAATGACCACCGTGTCTCAAAATACGTGTTCGATCACGAGCCGTCGTTCAGGGTCTGCTTCGCCTGCGGAACCTGCACGGCCACCTGCAGCGCGGGGGTATTCACTGACTTCAGCCTGAGGGATATGATCGGGAACATTAAAAGGGGAGAGGTGAAGAAGGTGAAAGCGGAGGTGGAAAAGTGCATGCTTTGCGGAAAATGCCAGCTTGCCTGCCCGAGGGGCGTCAATACGAGAAATATTATCCTGTGCATTCAACGCGCAATTCAAGAGCATAAACTATGACGTTCGACTTTTTTGTCCTGCCTTTTTTCCTGGGCCTGAACATCATGCTGGTGATCCTGGTGGTGAAGTATTACCGCTGGATCAGGGAGTTTGAGCCGGGTGACAAAGCGTTGATCAGAAAAGGCATCTTCACGAACAAAAGCATCAAAGCTGCCGGCGAAGTCTTTATGGAAAGCCTGCTGCACCGGAAAATGTTCAGCCGTAATGCATTGCTTGGATACATGCACATGAGCTTTGCCCTTGGATGGTTCCTGCTCATCGTGTTCGGAAACCTGGAATCCAGGATTTACAGCAAAGTCCATCTCAATCCTCCTTATTACCCGATCTTCCTGAAGTTCTTCGTGCATGACCACCGGGTGCTCGCCCATGAACTGATGTCGATCCCGGGATTCTTCAGGCTTTCGATGGATATCCTGCTGCTTTTCGTCCTGACAGGCCTGGTACTGGCGTTGTTCAAGAGAGCTTCTTCCAACTGGTTCGGGATGAAGAAAACAAGCAAACATACCCGTTTCGACCGGATCGCCATCACTTCCCTCTGGCTGATCTTTCCGCTGAGATTGCTCGCGGAAAGCTTTACGGCAGCCGAATACAGGGGAGGCAGTTTCCTGACCAATAATTTCGGGGATTTTCTAAATACTTTCCTGCCCGCGGATAAGCTGGCTTACCCTTCCTGGTGGGCGTATTCCCTTGCCCTGGGCACTTTTTTTATCAGCCTGCCTTTTTCCCGCTTCATGCATATCCCCACTGAGATCATGCTGATCTTTTTCAGGCATTACGGCATAAAACCTTCAGTGCACTTTAATCAATATTCGAATTTTGAGATCCAATCCTGCCCCAAATGCGGGGTTTGCATCGATGCCTGCCCGGTCCATGTGAATTCTTCCACCGATGGCATTCCGCCCGCTTATTTCCTGAGAACGTTGCGTGACAATCAGCCGCAAATGAACGCGACATACGACTGCCTGCTCTGCGGTCGCTGTGAAGCTTACTGCCCGGTAGGGATACATATCAATACGCTGCGCGTTTCACAGCGGATGGAATTTGCCGGAAAACTCCAGGGATCGTTCAAATACCTGCGTGCGCATCAGGGTGGAAAAGCTGAGGTGGCCTATTTTGCCGGTTGCATGACCCACCTGACCCCGACCATCAAAATTGCGATGGAACGGATATTTGAATCGGCCGGCATAGATTATTCATTTATTGACAGGGATGGAAGCGTCTGCTGCGGCAGGCCCTTATGGATGGCTGGAAAAGAAAACCAGGCCAGGGAGTTGATGGAACACAATAAAAAGCTCATTCTGGCTTCCAATTGCAGGACACTGGTACTTTCCTGCCCGATATGCCTTAAGATTTTCAGGGAAGAATACGAACTGGAAGGCATCGAGATACTGCATCATTCCCAATATATCCTTCGCCTGGAAGAGGAGGGGAGACTAAAGCTGGATACCGGCAATGCAAGGGTGGCCTTCCATGATCCCTGTGAGCTGGGGAGGGGATCGGGTATCTATGAAGAGCCCAGGAAACTGATTAATAAGGCTGCAACCCTGGTCAAAGCCGGAAACGAGAAAGAGATGTCGATCTGCTGCGGAGGGAGCCTGGGTAGCACCGGCCTGGATTGTTACCGGAGGGATGAGGTTTCGTTTATGGCACTCGATACACTTATGGTCAATCACCCGGATGCCATCGTCACAGCCTGCCCCTTATGTAAAAAAACATTGCAGAAGGATGCCCCGGTTGAGGTACTGGACATCAGCGAACTGGTCGTCAGGAAAATCAAAGGTGCTGATTCAGTTCCTGAACCCGGAAAAATCTCAAAAGAAAGAATGTCGCAGCGTGAATTGATATGCCAGGAAGAAAATTTATAGAGTCGTTGGAGTTTTGAAAAAAATATTTATTTTTGCACTCCTTTTTTGACGTATTGCGGAAGTAGCTCAGCTGGTAGAGCACGACCTTGCCAAGGTCGGGGTCGCGGGTTCGAATCCCGTTTTCCGCTCCAGAAAATAAAGTCCCGTGAAGGGACTTTTTTGATTATAAATTTTAAATTTTGAGTTTTAAATTCGGGATGATCATGTTTATTAATTAATTTTAATAATTGAATTAACATGCCTGAATTCAACATTTATAATTTAAAATTTAAAATTTCTGATTAGCCCGGGTGGCGGAATAGGTAGACGCGTTGGACTTAAAATCCAATTTCCAGTGATGGAAGTACCGGTTCGATTCCGGTTCCGGGTACGGCAAAAAACTTCGCATTGCGAAGTTTTTTGAGTTTTAAGTGTTGAGTTTTTAGTTTTGAGTTTGAGTTGTTGAGTTATTAGTTATTCACTATTCATTATTCATTCCCTTTATTCTTCATTCCACCCCTGAAATCCTGCAGTTCACGGGAAATCGGTTTCGTATCCGATGCCACCAATCTACTTTTGTTTCATGATCTTTATTCATTAAAATTATTAATCACAATTAAAACTTAATTACCATGAAACGCTTTACTGTTTTGCTCGCAAGCTTTGTCCTGGCTCTCAGCCTGAACGCACAAAATGATGCTCAGAAACCATCTGAAGATATCCAAACGATCTTCGGGAAATCGGGACAACCGAAAGTCGGCTGGTTTATTGGTCTTGACCAGGGGTACACTAAGATTAGTGATCATGATGTCTGGCAGGGCGGACTCAATTTCGGGATGATCGTGGATCACCGGTTGAGTCTCGGACTGGCAGGTTACGGATGGTGCAACCACGACCGGCTGCACTTTGCCAATGTCACAGAAACCGAAGGGGCCTATCTCGAAGGAGGCTATGGCGGATTGCTCCTTGAATACACTCTTTTTCCAACATCCCCGGTCCATTTAACATTCCCGGTACTGATAGGCGGTGGTGGCGTATCTTATATATCCGACACAGGGCACCTTGAATGGGATGAGGACGAGTGGGATACTGACTATGATGTGCTGGATTACGATGTATTTTTTGTCGTCGAACCAGGCATACGCGCTGAAATCAACCTCCTCCGGTTCATGAAACTGAACGCCGGCGTCAGTTATCGCTATACCGACGGTGTGCAGTTGCTCAATACCTCCGAAGATATCTTCAATAACTTCAACGCCATGGTGGGGCTGAAATTTGGTAAATTTTAACCCACTGTGATTAATAATGAGAAAAGGGCGTCCAAAAAACGCCCTTTTTCATTATTCGTATTCATTATTCGTTTTTCGTTATATTTGATTGTTAAAGTATAGAACCTGTGAACCTGCAGCACCTGCAATTGCTCCCGGTTATAAGCTGGTTGTCCCGCTACGAAAAATCTTATTTAAAGTGGGATCTCATCGCAGGCACAACCCTGGCTTTCCTGGTGATCCCGACCTCAATGGCCTATGCGACGCTTGCCGGGTTGCCTCCCGAAACGGGTATTTACTCCAGTCTCTTCGCCGGGCTGCTCTATTTCTTATTCGGTACCTCTCGCCACCTGGCCATTGGCCCTACCTCTGCCATGTCCATTCTAATCGCAACCTCAATCGGTGCTATGGCAGGCGGCGATCCGGCGAAGGCAGTTATCCTCGCTTCGGCAACGGCTTTGACTATGGCCGGGATATTCCTCCTGGCTTATATTATCCGGCTAAGTTCTTTGACTAACTTTATAAGCGACACGATATTGCTCGGCTTTAAGGCAGGCACTGCCCTGGTCATAGCGTCGACCCAGCTTTCAAAATTCTTCGGGATAAAAGATGGGGGAGAAGGCTTTACCGGAAAAATACTCCACCTTTTTACTCATCTTGATGAAACCAATTATGTCGTACTGGTTTTTGGAATCACGGCACTGTTGATCCTGTTATCCGGAAATAAATACCTGAAGGGAAAACCCGTGGCACTAATCGTTGTGATCCTTGCCATTCTGATGGTGTCATTTACCGGTCTGGGAAACAAGGGAATCGATGTAATCGGAGAAATTCCGAGAGGCCTGCCTGCGCTAACCTGGCCCATTTCAACCGGGCAGGAGATGTCTGATATTCTCTTTCTTGCCCTGGCCTGCTTTTTTCTTTCTTATATCGAGACCGTCTCGTCGGCCCGTACCATAGCCCGGGAAAAGGGCTATGAGGTTGATTCCCGCCAGGAACTGCTTGCCCTAGGGGCAGCGAACCTGGGTTCAGCAATTGGTGGAGGCTATGCGGTGGCAGGCGGGCTTTCCCAGACTACCATCAATGTGAAATCCGGCGCAAGGAGCCTTGTCGCCATGATCATAACTTCCATTGTATTGGGATTCAGCCTCTACTTTATGACAGGTTTGCTGCAGAACCTCCCCCAGGTCATTCTTGCCGTTATCGTGGTCGATGCCGTTATTGGACTGATAAACGTCCGGGAAATGAAACACCTGTATAAAGTAAGCCGTTCTGAATTCTGGATAACCATGCTGACGATCCTTGCGGTTATTTATGTCGGTGTACTGAAAGGGATCATCATTGCCGCCCTGTTTTCTATTCTCATCCTTTTAAAGCGTAGCGCCACGCCGTACATGGCAGTGCTTGGAAAGATTCCCGGGACTTCGCTCTTTTCCGATATGTTTAGACATCCCGATAACGAACCCGTCGAAGGAGTGCTAATCCTTCGTCCCGAATCATCGATCCTGTATTTTAATATCAATCATATCCGCGACAAGATCTTTGAACAAGTAAATCATTTTCCCGGTAGTCTCAAGCTTCTGATCCTCGACCTGTCTTCTGCCAATTATGTCGATATCTCCGGCGCCAGGTTTCTGGTTCAGATGGAGGAAGATCTGGAAAAAAAAGGTATAGTATTTCGTATTGTCGATGCTCTGGGACGGGTTCGTGATATCCTTCGGGCTGAAGGCATGGAAAAAGAAATCGGGCACATCAGCCGGAGAAATACAATCAATGAGCTGCTTGAGGAATTTTTACAGAAATATGAGGGCTCAGGAGTCTCATAAATATTGTCAATGCTTGTAATCTTACCGGTCAGAGCGGGACTTTTTTCTCATAAATTCTCATAAAAATCAATTATTGTCTGGGAAATACTTGACATTAACGGATAAAATAGCTAAATTTGGAATCATATTCTATTATTAACTTAATATCCGAAATTTTTCTCAATCATTCATAAATATTTAATCAAACAACCTTAATCCTTAACTTAATAAAAGCATTATGAAAACATTTAAAATTGCAATGTGCACAATGCTATTTTGTGCCTTTTTCAGCCTGAATGATGCCCTGGCTCAATGGGCACCCAATGGCACTCACATTTACAACACTAATCCCGACTATGTCGGAATTGGAAACATGGCTCCTACCACCTTACTCCATGTTGGTAAATTCATGGGTGAACCAACTATAAAGATTCATAACCAGGGAGCAGGCGGTGGAGCGACTTTTCAGATGGTCGATGATCTCAGCGCGGCCGACTGGAAATTCAAGTCAACCACTACCGGCGCTTTTAAGATCCGAGATCAGGCAAGTTCACTGGATGTTATTTACATTGAAAAGAACAGCCTCGCTAACGTAATGTATGTGGATGCCTTTGGCCAAATTGCCATGAGGCATAATTTTCCTGATGGCCATGGCCTGAATGTTCTTAATTACACCACAGGGAAAGCGGCTGTGCAGGGACTGAACCAGAATATCAGCGGTACTTACTCCATCGGTATGCTTGGTGTCCTGCCCGCAGGAGCTATGGGTTTGCCTTTATCCGTGACCAATATCGGCGTCCTGGGATTAAAACCCAATGCAGGTGCAAACGGAGCTAGTGTTTACGGATGGAATTACGACGATAATCTCAATAATTACGGAGGTTTGTTTATTTCTGACGGTGCCGCAACTACCTCAGGTTATACCAACTATGGAGTTTATAGCCAGGCAAAGTCTGCCAATCTCAATTTTGCAGGTAAATTTATTGGAAGAGTAGAAGTGGACGGCCACGCCACTTCAACCGATGCTACGGATTACACGGCTACAGTGTTTAAATCAACCGTTAATCATTCGACTAGTACTGATACCAGGGCTGTTGAAGGAGTCTCAGTACCCACGCCGGGTTATGGATACGGCGTTTATGGAACAGGAGGATACAGGGGTGTTTACGGTTATGGGAATGGAACGGATTATACAGGAACAGTTATTGGTGTTTATGGATATTGTGAGGGAACCGCAGGTACCCGTTACGGAGTCTATGGATATGGATACAATCCGGGTGGAACGAATGCTATCGGTGTTTATGGAACGGCCTCCAGCGCCACCAATAACTGGGCTGGCTATTTCTCGGGTGATTGCTATGTGAGCAGCGACCTGAGGATTGCCACCACAACCCAGGCCACCGGGTACGCTTTATCGGTCAATGGTAAGGTTGCTTGTGAAGAAGTGCTCGTTGAAGATCTCGCCAGCTGGCCTGATTATGTTTTTGCCGAAGATTATGACCTGATGAGCCTGGAAGAACTGGAAAAAAGCATTCAGAAAAACAAGCATCTTCCCGGCTTGCCTTCTGCAGCAGAAGTCGAAGAAAACGGCCTGATGCTCGGTGACATGCAAAAAAGAATAATGGAAAAAGTTGAAGAACTTACCCTTTATACAATCAAGCAAGATAAAATGATCAAAGAACTCCAGGATAAAATGGAGAGGCTTGAAAAAGAGAATGCAAAGCTCAGGAAACACAGCAGGTAATAGTTATAACCAGAAAATTACTGAATGATGAAAAAATATATATTATACATTGTTCTTCTTTTGCTGTTTGGCCTTAATTTTGCTTATTCCCAGGATCTTCAGCGTGCTAAGACTGAAGATAATCCCAAAGCCACACTGCCGGAAGACCCCAAACTCAGTCCGGAGGAAAATGCCCTGCGACTGACTGCAGGAGAAGATAATCCTGCTAAGATTGATGCACAACTCCCTGTTGATCCAAGGATGGATCCTGAAAAATTACCTACTGAGGATGATTATGGTGAAGCCAATGCCAAAGCGGTTGAGGTGGAACCTGATCCGAAACTTCTGGAAGAGGGATCCGGGAAAAAGGTTCAACCCGCAAGTGAACCTGTCGTTCGTGATGCAGGAGGTAATAACCAGCCACCCGGTGAACAGGCAGGCGTACTGCATGATTACCGGAATCTGCCCTCCGAAGGAGGAACACAGCCCCCGGGAGAAATTCCGGAAAATACTCCGAATTACAGGGAAATACAAGGCCCGGACACTCAACCCCCTGGTGACATACCCAACAAGTAACTAATGCTAAAACAATGATTATGAAAAAGATAAAGTCTATAATAACGTTTGTTTTCGGCATTCTTGCTTGTGGGTATCTCATGGGACAGGAAAACCCATTCGATCTTTGGATGAATCCTGAAACCGATGATTTTTCTGCTATACAACAGAATGTTGAGAACTACTTTGCTGATAAGGATAAATTTGCCCGCGGTTCCGGCTATAAACAATGGAAACGCTATGAATATATCCAGCGGCACCGCCTCACGGCTGATGGCAAGGTACAGAACTATTCAGCAAAAAACTTCCAGGTTTATAACGATTACATCGCCGCGAGCGGTGGCAGGGATATTCTGACCGTGAACGGTTACTGGACCGGTCTCGGACCGGATTATTTCGTTGACGGCAATGGCTGGAACGGAGGAATAGGAAGGGTGAACTGCATCACTTTCCATCCTTCAAATTCAAATATAATCTGGGCGGGGTGCCCATCCGGCGGGCTTTGGAAGACTACTACCGGAGGTACATCATGGACTCCGCTGACCGACGGCATGCCCCGGATAGGCGTATCAGGCCTGGCTGTCAACTATAATAATACCAATATCATGTACTTGCTTACCGGTGATGGTGATGGAGCGGATGTCTGGTCCATTGGAGTACTTAAAACCACCGATGGAGGCGTAACCTGGTACAGTACAGGCCTTAGCTGGGCAGAAACAGATTTTGAAAGAGGCTTCAAGATACTGATGCATCCTACTAATCCTGCTATCTTGTTCGTAGTGAGCAACCTCGGGATACATAAGACGACCAATTCCGGCGGTGACTGGACAACAGTGCATTCCGCAGGAGGACTGTATCATGACATTGAATTCAAGCCGGGTGATCCAACTATAATGTACGCATGCGCCGGCACGGAGTTTTTCCGCTCTACCAATACCGGCGACACCTGGACCGAGATCACTTCCGGGGTGCCAACAACCGGGGGCAGAATGGCCATCGGGGTCACACCTGCGAACTCATCCTATGTCTATTTGTTCGCTGGTCCATCTTATACCGACGGGACCTATGTGGGTACCTATCGCTCCACGAATAGCGGTGCCAGCTTTTCCACGCGCTCAACCACTCCAAATATCCTTGGATACAGCAGTGTTGGAGGCGATCAAGCCGACCAGAACGGTTATGACCATGCTATCGCCGTTTCCAGGACAGATGCTGAAGATATTGTTATCGGCGGCATTAATACCTGGAAGTCAATTAATGGAGGGACGAGCTGGTACTTAACTTCCATGTGGGATAATACGCCGGGTGTTAATTATACCCACGCCGATATCCATGCCCTGGAAATCAATCCGTTGAATAACTATCTGTATTGCGGCAGTGACGGGGGCTTCTTCAGAAGTACCGATTTAGCTGAAAACTGGTATGACTATTCAGACGGCCTGGCTATTACCCAGATATACCGAACAGCCGGCTATGAGCCGAATGTCAACCGTTTTATCAACGGAACGCAGGATAACGGATCGAATTACTGGGCTGGCGGATCTACAATGACCCACACACTGGGAGCCGATGGGATGGATTGCATGATCGACTATAATAACCAGAATATTTTTTATAACAATATTCAGTTCGGGAATTTGCATAAATCTACTAACGCAGGCGCTTCCTACTCGTTTATTGCACCACTTACAGATGCCGGCCCATGGATCACAACCTGCCTTATGCAGGTCAATAATACCAACTATCTTTACTGGGGAGGCTACGATATTTATAAAAGCACCAATGGGGGCAGTTCCTGGACCAATCTCGGTTATGATGGTTCAGGGGCCATGGCCCTTGGAGGCAGCAGCAATCCGGACCGGTTATATGCCTCTGTGGAAGGAACACGGACCATTTACATGTCTGACGATGGTGGCGCAACATTCAGCAATGTAACAGGTGACCTGCCATCCGGTACGATTACTTTTATCGCGGTGAATCCGAATAATTCATTTGAGGTATTTGTCACCTATTCGGGATATAACGCTGCAAATAAAGTATTCAGCTCATCCTCTGCCGGCACAACATGGACCAATATTACCGGTTCGTTACCAAATATCCCGGTGAACTGTATCGCTTACCAGGATACAGGAGGTTCACCGGATGATGCGCTTTATATTGGTACCGATGTCGGTGTCTATTACCGTGATAATACAATCGGTGACTGGGTGCCCTTTATGAACGGCATGCCTAACGTGATGGTCTTCGACCTGGAGATTAACGAAACCTCCGGGTATATAACCGCCGCAACTTATGGCAGGGGATACTGGCGTTCGTTGCTGTATTCAGCCTGCCCCTGGGGTTGGACACTTACACCGGCGAATGATCCCGGCAATCCGAATTATACAGGATTTCAATATTGGGAAGCCAGCACTTCCATCACTTCCACCCGAATCATCACAGGTGGTTTAGGAACAGATGTGACCTATCAATCTGGTGGAAGCATTACACTGTTGGATGGTTTCCATGCAAGGGCCGGCAATAAATTCAAAGCCATCCTTGGTCCATGTACTAGCGCCGCACCGGTCGAAAATGCCCTTGGCGAGTTCAGACCGGTAACCGGAATTTATATGGGTAAGATGAGTACCGAATAAAAGGTTGTGCACTTATTATATTGAAGAGGCTGTCTCAAAAGTCCGGGCAGCCTCTTTTTTTTACATCGCCGACGACTAAAGCCGTCGGTTGATATTTTGCCACTAACTCGGAACCAACGGCTTTAGTCGTTGGAGTTCGAATCTATTGAATGGTTATCATAAAGGAATTCCGTCTTTTGAGACAGCTTCTTATTTAACCCCCACAGCTTTTCCAGCTTTTTTCACATATGTCGGCTTAATAAGTCCTATACGGTTTCACCCTCGAACCAGGTTTGAAATTCTCAATGGTTAACCGTTGATATTCAATATTATATTGATTGACATTCCCTCTGATAGATTTAGCATGTTCTCAGGAAAATTCTTAAATAAATGTTAAATAATTGCATTCACCTATGTGTATGTATAATTTTATCATCTGTTTCAATTGCCAGGTAGTATTTCAATTCGATAATTCACAACTTATGAAATTATTTTACTTAAAAAATCAATAAATAATAAACTAAACAAATCATTATGAAAACAGTAAAATTTACTTTGGGCATTTTTATTTTGCTCGCTTTTTTTAGCGTGAATGATGTGAAGAGCCAATGGTTACCAAACGGCACTCACATATACAACTCTAACCCTGATTACGTGGGTATTGGAAACATGACACCCAACACATTGCTGCATGTAGGGAAATTCATGGGGGAACCCACGATTAAAATCCATAACCAGGGAGCTGGTGGCGGGGCAACTTTTCAGATGGTTGACGATCTTAGTGCTGCCGACTGGAAATTCAAATCAACTACTACTGGTGCGTTCAAAATCCGCGACCAGGCCAGCGCATTGGATGTGATCTACATTGAGAAAAACAGTCTGGCCAATATAATGTATGTTGACGCAGACGGCAAGATCGCTATGCGGCACAATGTACCGGACGGTCACGGGTTGAATGTGATCAATTACACTGCCGGGAAAGCAGCAGTGCAGGGGATGAACAGATTAGGCTCCAGCTTATATTCTGCCGGATTTCTGGGCTTGCTTAACGGACCTGATTTCGGCCTGCCGGTCTATACCTGGAATGTCGGGGTCATCGGGCTAAGGACCGCTACCAGCGGAGGTAATGGCGCTGGTGTTTTCGGATGGAATACCGATGCAGGAAATAGTGCTAACTACGGCGGGGTTTTTGTTGCCGACGGCGCTGCAACCACTTCAGGATACACAAACTATGGTGTATATGGTGTGGCAAAGTTTGCCAATCAAAATTTTGCAGGAAAATTTGATGGACGTGTTGAAGTAAATGGCCATCCCAGTTCAACCGAAGCTCCGGATTACACCGCGGTTCTTTTCAAGGCTCAGGTCAACCATACAGTTAATAGCGATACTTATGCCATGTTGGCCTCTTCAGTTCCTGCAGACGGTTACGGCATCGGTTTACAGGCTACCGGTGGTTACAGAGGTGTGATCGGCAGCGGGCAGGGCGGTGCCTATTCCGGAACCGTTTACGGTGTCCAGGGTATAGCTTCCGGAAGCGCCGGTACCCGCATCGGGGTGTATGGAAGTGCTTCCGGCGGAACGACAAACTGGGCCGGGTATTTTTTAGGTGACGCTTATGTAAGCAGTGATCTCAGAATCGGAACCACAACCCAGGCAACGGGTTATTCTTTGTCTGTCAATGGAAAGGTAGCCTGCGAAGAAGTTCTCGTTGAAGACCTTACTAACTGGCCGGATTATGTATTTGCCGATGATTACAAACTCATGAGCCTTGAAGAAGTGGAAAAAAGCATCCAGGCGAATAAACACCTGCCCGGAGTTCCTTCCGCCGCTCATATTGAAGAAAATGGACTGTTGCTCGGCGATATGCAAAAGAAACTGCTGGAAAAAGTTGAGGAACTCACCCTTTACGCGATCGAACAAAATAAAATCATCGATAACCAGGGTGATCTGATAGATGAACTTGTATGCAAAATTGAAAAGCTTGAAAAGGAAACGGCTAAGCTCAAAAAGAATAAAAATTAATGAAAATGAAAAGACTTAACATATACATTATACTTCTTTTGCTGGTGGGATCCTTTAGCGCCTATTCACAAGCGACAAAATCATCAACAGGGCAAAAGACAGCTGAGAACGTACCGTTGGATGATCCCAAACTCAGCCCGGAAGAAAGAGCATTCCTTTTAACTGCCGGGGAGGATAATCCTGCAAAGATTGATGAAGCTTCAATGGTTGATACTAAGATGGACCCAAAAGAACTGCCAACCGAAAAGGATTTTGGCGATTCCAATGCAAAACCTGCTGAAGATCATGCAGATGATCCCAGGCTTGAAACCGGAAAGGTGTATTCTAAATCGGCTCCCGCTCCCCAGGTTGCATCTCACTCTGACGCAGCATTTAATCAGCCCGCCGGTGAAATGGGTCATAAAATTCCGGACTACCGGAATATGCAGGGTGAAACAGCACAACCCGAGGGAGAAGTTGCAGGCAATATCCCGAATTACAGGGAAATTCAAGGCTCAGGTGCGCAACCTTCCGGAGATAATCCTGACAGGTAATTAATGTTTAAACTACGATTATGAAAAAGTTAAAATTCATCATAGCGTTCGTTTTCGGCATTCTTATTTGTGGATCTCTCATTGGACAGGAACAAAATCCATGGGATATCTGGATGAATCCGGAAACCGATGACTTTGCCACAATCCAGCAAAATGCTGAAGACTATTTTTCCACGATCGACAAATTCAAGCGCGGGTCAGGATACAAACAATATAAACGATGGGAATACCTGCAAATGAACCGTTTGTCTCCTGATGGAAAGATCATAAACTATGCTGCAAAGAATTTTGAAGAGCACTCCGCTTATATGGGCAACTATGGATCCCGTGACATTATGACAACTTACGGATACTGGCAGTCGGAAGGGCCTGAGTACTTTGTGGATGGTAACGGATGGAATGGTGGTATTGGCAGAGTTAACTGCATTACTTTCCATCCTAGCAATGCAAGTATAATCTGGGTTGGAACACCTGCTGGTGGCTTATGGAAAACCACCAGCGGAGGTACGTCATGGACTCCACTCACTGACGGTATGCCCCGGATTGGTGTATCCGGCCTGGCCGTGAACTATAACAATACCAATATCATGTACTTGCTCACAGGCGATGGAGATGGGGGTGATGTCCCTTCGATCGGTGTCATGAAAACGACGGATGGCGGGGTGACTTGGTATCCAACCGGTCTTACCTGGGATGCAACCCAGAACAAAAGGGCCTACAAGATCATTATGCACCCGACCGTGTCTTCGACGCTGTTTGTCGTTTCCGTAGATGGAATTCATAAAACGACCAATTCAGGTTCTTCCTGGACGATTGTTCACAGTGCCGGTGGAAATTACCACGATATTGAGTTCAAACCCGGTGATCCGACAATCATGTATGCATGCGCGGGCACAGAGTTCTTCAGATCTACGGATTCCGGGGATAACTGGACGGAAATCACATCTGGTGTGCCAACCAGTGCCACCCGGATGGCAATTGGTGTATCTCCGAATAATTCCGCCTATGTGTATCTGTTCGCTGGTCCATCATACAGTGACGGGACTTTTGTTGGGATGTACCTTTCCACCAGCAGCGGCTCGACATTTTCCACCAGGTCGACCACACCGAATATTCTCGGATACAGTTCCACCGGGGCTGATGACGATGATCAGACTACCTATGACCACGCACTGGTTGTATCCAGAACTGATGTGGCTGATGTTATTACCGGGGGGATCAATTGCTGGAGTTCCTCCAATTGGGGGGCAAACTGGTCGCTGAGTTCAATGTGGAATAATCCTCCTGGTTCGGATTATACCCATGCAGACATCCATGCACTGGAAATCAATCCGCTCAATAACTATGTCTATTGTGGAAGCGACGGTGGTTTTTTCCGGTCCACTAACTTTGGTGCCGACTGGACAGACCTTTCCAATGGCCTGGCCATCACCCAGTCGTACCGGATCGCAGGCTATGAGCCCAATGTGGACCTTATAACCAATGGCACTCAGGACAATGGCTCCAATAAGTGGACCGGGGGCACGACCATGCTGCACGTGCTGGGCGCCGACGGTATGGATTGCATGATTGATCACGGTAATTCCAACGTACTGTACAACTGTATCCAGTTCGGTAATATTTACAAGTCGACCAATGGCGGTGCTTCTTATTCTTTTATTGCCCCGCTTGTCGATTCCGGCCCATGGGTGACACCCCTCATCATGAACCCATCCAATTCATCCATCATTTATGCAGGGTATTCTGATATTTATAAAAGTACGAATGGCGGCAGTTCATGGACAAATATAGGCTACAGCGGAACCGGCGCAATGGCCATCGGTACTAGTAATACCAACAGGGTTTATGCTTCTATCGGAGGGACCAATACCATATACAGGTCTGATGATGGCGGGTCGACATTTACTACCGTTTCTTCCGGCCTGCCTGGCGGATCCATTACCTTTATCGCGGTGAACCCGGATAATTCACTGGATGTTTTCATTACATTCGGAGGTTATTCTTCAGGTCAGAAAGTTTACAGGTCGAGTAACGGAGGCGATACATGGACAAACATTTCCGGCAGCCTTCCCAATCTCCCGGTGAACTGTATCGCCTATGAAGATAATAATGGTGCTCCCGATGATGCTTTGTATATCGGTACGGATGTCGGTATCTATTACAGGGATAATGACATTGGCGACTGGGTGCCGTTTATGAACGGCTTGCCCAGCGTGATGGTATTTGACCTGGAAATTAATGAAGCAGCCAATGTAATAACAGCCGGTACTTACGGCAGGGGATTCTGGCGTTCGGCGCTTTACTCCGATTGCCCGGTGGCATATTTTAACTATCAGTACAATGATCCAAGCAATCCGAATTACACTGGATTTCAGCATTATGAAGCCAGTGACAGTATCCGGGCTGACAGGATCATTACCGGTGGTATCGGAACAGATGTGACTTACAAAGCTGGTAACAGGGTCAGGCTGATCGAAGGGTTTCACGCAAGGCAGGGCAACAAATTCAAGGCCATTCTTGGCCCTTGCTCCGGTACGGCCCCAATATCTCCTCCTTCGTCACCACAGGAGGAACAGCCTGTAATGGAATAAGCAGATTATTTGATATCAACTGATAATTCAGGAGGCTGTCTCATAAGATAGAAAACCGACGACTAAAGCCGTCGGTTTTCTATTGTTACTCACCTGGAACCAACGGCTTTAATCGTTGGAGTTCTGAACCTTCTTATTTTTATTGCCCGCTGAGCCTCTTCCTGATCGTATGCAGCTTCATCAGCGCTTCAACGGGGGTCAGGTTGTCGATATCCGTATGAAGGATATCCTGCTTTATCTGTTCAAGAAGAGGATCATCAAGTTGAATAAAAGAAAGCTGGAACTGGTCTTTCCCGGGATTGGCAATCTCTTTGGCCACCTTGGCCAGTTCGTCGTTACTGTGAGATCTTTCCAACAGTTTTAGCAACTCCTGGGCCCTTTCAATGACTTTTGGCGGCATACCTGCCATTTTTGCCACATGGATACCGAAACTGTGCTCACTTCCGCCTTTTCTCAGCTTGCGCAGGAAGATCACCTGGTTACCGATCTCTTTTACTGAAATGTGAAAATTTTTGATCCGCTTATGGGTGGCGGCCATTTCATTCAGCTCATGATAATGAGTGGCAAACAGCACTTTAGGACGATAGGCCGGGTGCTCGTGAAGGAACTCTGTAATCGCCCAGGCAATCGATATCCCGTCGTAAGTGCTCGTGCCGCGGCCGATCTCATCGAGCAGGATCAGGCTTCTGGTGCTGATGTTGTTCAGGATGCTTGCCGTTTCGTTCATTTCCACCATGAACGTCGATTCACCGGAAGATATATTATCAGAGGCGCCAACCCGGGTGAATATCTTGTCGACCATCCCGATCTTCGCCTCTTCGGCCGGTACAAACGACCCCATCTGGGCCATAAGCACGATCAGGGCGACCTGCCTCAGCAGCGCCGATTTCCCTGACATGTTCGGCCCGGTGATGATGATGATCTGCTGCTTTTCATGATCCAGTTCTACATCGTTGGTGATATATTTCTCCCCCAGCGGCAGTTCCAGTTCGATCACCGGGTGCCTGCCCTCCCTGATCATGATCTCAAATCCTTCATTGATCTCCGGGCGCTTGTAGTTATGCTCTCTTGCGATGACCGCGAAGGAGTTAAGGCAGTCGAGATGGGCTATCCAGTTGGCATTGAGCTGGACCGGGCGGATGTAGTCGCTCAGGCCCTGCACCAGTTCGTCGAACAGGCGGCTCTCCAGGTCCAGTATCTTTTCTTCGGCCCCGAGTATCTTCTGTTCATACTCTTTCAGCTCTTCCGTAATATACCGCTCGGAACCGACCAGGGTCTGCTTGCGGTTCCAATCTTCAGGTACTTTATCTTTATGGGCGTTGGTTACCTCAAGGTAGTATCCGAAGATATTGTTATAGCCTACTTTCAGCGAGCTGATTCCGGTGCGGGCAATTTCACGCTGCTGCAACTTTTGCAGGTAATCCTTTCCGGAATATAAGAGTTCCCTTAGTTCGTCCAGTTCCGGGGAAACTCCTTTTTTGATCACCCCGCCCTTGCTTACAGCATTCGGAGGCTCGTCCTGGACTTCCTGCCCGATCCGGTCGCGGATGATCCTGCAGGGATTAAGCTGCTCGCTGATCTTCTTCAGGGCGTCATGGCCGGTTTTTTCACAAATATCTTTAATGGCCTCTGTGGCATGCAGGGCCCTCTTGAACTGGACCACTTCGCGGGGTGTGATGCGTCCAACGGACACCTTGGAAATGAGCCGTTCCAGGTCACCGGTAAGCTTGAACTGCTTTGAGAGCTGTTCGGCCTGCTCACCTTGCCGCATCAGGTATTCCACGATGTCAAGCCGCTCCCCGATGGGTTTTCGCTCTTTTAGCGGGAGTACGATCCAACGTCGCATCATGCGCGATCCCATCGGGGTCAGGGTGCGGTCGAGAACATCCAGCAGGGTTTTCCCTCTTTCGTTGATCGAATTGACCAGTTCCAGGTTACGGATCGTAAAGCGGTCCAACCATACGTACTTCTCCTCTTCGATCCTGGAAATCTTGACGATATGCCCGATCTTGTCGTGGTGGGTCTCCGCCAGGTAATGGAAAGCGCCGCCGGCCGCGATAATGGCATGGTGCATTTCATCGACGCCGAACCCTTTCAGTGAAGTGGTACCGAAATGCGCTGTCAGGATATCGCTGGCAAATTCACGTGTGAATACCCAGTCATCAAAAGTGTAAGTGTAAAACTTGCTTCCGAAGAGCTGCTGAAAAAGTTCCCGTTTTGATTTTTGCACTACGACCTCGCTGGGCTTGAATCCCTGGAGCAGCTTGTCGATATATTCATTCAAACCCTCGGCGGCGTAGAATTCGCCGGTGGAGATGTCAAGGAACGCAATGCCGGAAGTCTTTTCCCCGAGATGTAAGCTGCAAAGGAAATTGTTCTCCTTGTGGTCCAGGACTTTATCATTATACGATACACCGGGCGTCACCAGTTCGGTCACACCCCGTTTCACAATCTTTTTAGCCAGCTTGGGATCTTCGAGCTGATCACATATGGCTACCCGTTGCCCTGCCCTGACCAGTTTCGGCAGGTAGGTGTCGAGCGCGTGGTAAGGGAAGCCCGCCAGCTCGACGTACGACGCGGACCCATTGGCCCGTCGGGTCAGTACGATCCCGAGGATCTTCGAGGTTTTGACCGCGTCTTCCCCGAAGGTCTCGTAAAAGTCCCCGACCCTGAACAATAATAAGGCATCAGGATACTTTGCTTTAATGGAAGCATACTGACGCATCAGGGGGGTGTCGATAATGTCCGGCTCTTTGCTCAAAGAATGAATATTGATTATGGACAAAAATAGTTAATTTAGCGCTACCTCACCCCAATGGATGCTGAGCGTGAGGCAGAAAATGAAAAAGAGATCGATGGATGAACTGCAGAGGATATCTGCTAAAGAGTTTAAGAATTCGGAAAAGAAGCCGTTGGTGATTATCCTGGATGATGTCCGCAGCGCGTACAATGTCGGGTCCATCTTCAGGACGGCCGATGCCTTCAGGATTGAAGGAATATATCTTTGCGGCATTTCTGCAAGGCCACCTCACAAAGACATATCAAAAACTGCCCTGGGGGCCACAGAATCGGTCGACTGGCAATACTTTCCTGATGTCATGCAGGCGGCTAAGGAAGTGAAAGACGCAGGCTGCAAATTGTACGCTGTGGAGCAGGCGGATGAAAGCATCAACCTGAAAGATTTTATACCAGATGTAAATGCAAAGATCGCCCTGGTTTTCGGGCATGAAGTTTTTGGCGTGAAAAACGAACTCCTCGAAATTTGCGATGGATGTATCGAGATCCCGCAATTTGGCACCAAGCACTCTTTCAATGTTGCGATCAGCGCCGGGATTGTGCTTTGGGATATCATCCACAAGCTCACCTGAAAACCTCACCCCCTGGCCCCCTCTCCAATTTGGAGAGGGGGAACAGGGGGCGGGGGGTAAAGGGGGTGAGGTAAACCGTATTACACTTTCGGTGTCGGATGCGCGATCTTCTTCACCGCTTCCTCGTAATTGAAGGGTTTGTAGAACGGGTTCTGCTTGTTGTGGCAGGTTTCACAAACTTCCTTGGTCGGAAGGATCAGACCATTCTTCATTGAGAGTTCGCGACTTTTCATGATCGTGTTGGTCTTGTAAGCGCTTCCCGGGCCATGGCAGCTCTCGCACGACACGCCTTCCGTCGGCAGAAGGGTCTCGATATTGTCCTTGGGCACCATGTGATACGTGGAATGGCAGTTCAGGCATTTTGGGTCCTTCGTCGGATCGGCAATGCCGTTGGCTTTTGCATAGGCAAGCGATTTTTCGTTCCCGAGTGATACCAGCGCTTTTGCGTGCAGCGACTCTTTCCAGATATTGTAAGCGTATCCGGCTTTTTCAGAGTTGTGGCACATCTTGCATTTTCCGGCCCCGATATAGTTGAAATCCTGGGCGGAGAGCATTCCGGCCATGAAGACGACCAGTGTGGCAACCGTCAAAATTTTTGTGATTTTCATAGACTTTTCCTTTCTTATTTTTGTTAGCGTTTAGTTTGTTAAATTAAAATTCAAATTCCGTACCAAAGATAATATAAAATATTCTTTATATTCAATATAAATTAGGGGGCTCAGTAGGCTGGTTGTTCAACTTTCCCGATGAAAAGGAGGGTATTCGTAAGCCTTTCCCTGATCACGAAAATGAACGGGCGGTCGATGATCAGTGACGGGGGCATGCTGACTTCCTTGATCCCGATCGTGGTGACTGCGGCCGCTTCAGTGCCTTCCTCATTGACATCGACAAACGTGTTTTGCTTTACAAAGTCGACATAAATATCCGCATCGGAAATACCTGAAAGGTCGGCCAGGAAAGGGTCAAAGGCATCAACCATTCCCAGGGCCTGTAGCTGGTCATTGAGATACTTTTCGTATTCAAATTTGAATTTTGGAAGAATGATCTCCATTTCGTCCGGATCAGCGAAAGAATCAAGGCCGGCTGTGATGCTTGCCCACCCTATTGCATTAAAATCAACAAGGAATTCATCCAGTGTGTTATCAGGAAGTACCACTACCATCGCAAAATTTTGCCGGCCGTAGGGCAGTTCGACGGATGTTGCTCCATTCCCGGTATAGGTTTTTACCGGGATGGTGTTTCTCATCATCTTGACATTGACCGTGTTGCCATCTTTTAAATAGAATGGCTGGTCTGACGTCTGGTTTTCTTCAAACTGATAAGTCCAGTTGCCCTTGAAATACAGTGCGTTCATAAGGAACATCACCATATCGGGCTCAATTTCATCGAGGACTTTCGGAATTTTGCCGTTGGTATTATCTTTTGCCCAGTTATTGATCGTTTCCATGGAAGAAGGCAGGCTGAAATCCAGTGCGCCGATCTCAGCATCGAACGAGCTGTTCATCGTGTTCAGAAACCCGTCCTTCACCATGAAGCCCTCCCGGTACCAGACGGAATTCGCCAGCGATAACTGTATCTCAGGATCGATGGTAAGTAACTGGCCGATCAGGCTGTTATACGCTTCGTTGATCTCACCGGTCGTAAGTCCTTCATATCCCAGCATTTCCCGGATCTGTTCATAAGTTGCCGAATTACAGCCGTTGAGAAGCATGGTCAGGGCAGTGGAGGCACTCAGCGGGGAAAGCATCAGGTTACCGGGTTCACTGATCCCGGTCTCACGGAAAAGGTCAATCCCGAAGCCGTTGCTGGCAGCGATCACCTCATGGCCTTTGGTGGTCAGCGTGATCGGTTTGGGCTGCTTCGGTCCGTCGGGATCCTTGCTGCAGGCTGCTGCCAAAGAAACAAACCCAACCAATACGATAATTTTTAACATCCTTATCATAACTTTTTACCTTTTTATAATTCAACCTTCAACATTCAAAATTCAACATTATTTTCAAAAAGTCGGTTCTTCCACCTTGCCGATAAACAACAGCGTGTTGGTCGTTTTTTCCCGGATGGCAAACAGGAAGGGCTTGTCTGCTATAAATCCTTCGAAGCTGGTGTAATTGATGCCAATGGTCGTCACCGCCGCTGCCTCGGTGCCTTCTTCATTCACTTCTATAAAAGTGTTCTGTTTTACAAAGTCAACATAAATAGACGCATCTGAAATTCCCGAAAGATCGGCCAGGGCCGGATTAAAGGCATCCGTCATCCCCAGGGCGATCAGCTGGTCGTTCAGGTATTTTTCGTATTCGAATTTAAACTTTGGAAGGTAAATATCCATTTCCACTGTTTCGCTGATTGCATCTATCCCCGAGGTGATGGAAGTCCATTGCTCCGGGCTGAAATTCAGCAGAAAATCCGTGAGGCTGCCCTGGGGAACAAGAATGATCATTGTGAAATTTCCCTGGCCGTAAGATAACTCCACCGCCGACATTGTTGCATCAGAAAATATTCTGACCGGAAGGTGTTCACTCATCATATCCGCGTCGATCACGGATCCGTCCTCCATTGTAAATGATCCGGCATGCGTGTTTTCCGGGTTGAATTGCACGGTCCAGGCCCCTTTGAAATAGAGCGCGTTCATGAGGAACATCACGGCCATCGGGTCAATCTCTTCCAGTACCTTCGGGATTTTCCCGTTCGTATGATTCGATGCCCAGCCGTTGATTGTCTCAAGCGCAGACGGGGCGCTGAAATCCAGTGCTGCGATCTCTGCGTCAAACGATTGATTCATGGCTTCCAGGTAAGGTGGTTTCACCTCGAATTCGTTCCGGTAGAAAACCGCGTTGGCTAAAGAAAATTTAACTTCCGGATCCGCTTCAAGAAGCTGGCTGACAAGACTTTGATAGACTGCATTGATTTCTTCCATAGTCAGGCCTTCAAAGCCCAGCATGTTCCTGATCTGGTTATACGTTTCAGTATTGCAACCATTGAGCAGCATGGTCAGGGCAGTGGAGGCACTCAGCGGGGAAAGCATCAGGTTGCCGGTTTCTTCCAGGGCGGTTACGCGGAAAAGATCGACTCCGAAATCGTTGGTGGCTGCGATCACCTCATGGCCTTTTTCAGTCAGATCGATGGTCACCGGTTCTTTACCGGTAGGTGTATTATCCTTTCTGCAGGAAGAGAAAAGGAGAAAGGGAGACAAGGCGAGGAGGAGAAGGGAGGTTTTCATGATTTCTTCAATTTTCATTTTTTAATTTTCATATAATATGTGTAAAACACATGAAAATAAAATAGTTGCCTGGTAAATATATCAAATTTCAGGCCATTCTGAGTTAACCACCGAGAATCCTCTGCGTATACTCTGTTTTCTCTGCGGTTAAAAAAAGAAACCATCACGGAGGAAATTATTTTCATCTTTGCAAAAAAAAATCAATCCCTCAACAATGAAAAAGAACTTCTTCTTCACTACTGCACTCATACTTCTTGCTCATATCGCAACGGCACAGCTAGAGCTCAAACCGGCAATCGGTATGACGGTTGCCAAATTCGACAGCGACCCGGTTTTTGAACTGAACAACGACAGCCTGGTGACCAATGGAAAAGTCGGGTACCAGTTTGGCGCCAGTCTTGCTATCGGGAGAAAATTATTTGCAGAGCCGGGGATTTTTTATACCCGCCTGGCCCAGGATATGCAACCAACGATCGCTGATAAGGAAGATTTTACATACAGCGCTGGTTATATGAGAATTCCAGTCAATTTCGGTTTCCAGTTTATCGGTTCTCCTAACAGCCTCGCAGGTCTCCGAATTTTCCTCGGCCCTTCTTTAATGTTTCCGCTGAGTATAAAAGAAAATGATTATCCTGTTGAAAAAGATAATGTTACGAGTCCACAATTCGATATTTTTGCCGGTGCCGGACTGAATATCTGGTTCCTGTTTCTCGATGTTAGCTACGGCTGGGGACTCACGCCGCAATATATCGACGACCCGATTGAGGCCAAAATGCAGTCACTTTACGCAAACATTGGGTTCAGGTTTAAGCTGAAGTCGGAGGAGGAGTATTAAGCTAAGGGCTTAGAGCTAAGGGCTTAGAGCATAGAGCTAAGGGCATAGAGCTTGCAGCTTGCGGCTTGCGGCTTGCGGCTTGCAGCTTGCGGCTTGCGGCTAAAACAGTTTCGTGAGCTTAGCTGCAACCTCGTCCAGGGTGGGATTTATGTCAAAGATGACAGAAGGTTTTAAATAGTACAATTTTCTTCCCTTCTTATATAAATCTTCCCCGCCACCGGTAATATTCAGCATGATTAGCGCATCTTTATCCATCTGATTTTCATTGCAATAGTTGATCAGCGAAGCAGTTGCCACAGCGGCGGCCGGGTGAAGGTCTATGCCTTCAATTTCTAGGAACAGCTTACCAGCCTTGGCAGCCTGCTCGTTGGTGACAGGCAGAACATCCCCGCAAGTGTCTTTCAATGCGTCAAAAAGCCCACCTGTTATGGGATAGGGCGGTTTCCGGTTGGAAAGCACCTTGGCGTCTATTTCTTCGACCTGTTTGCGGGCCAGGTTGTCATCCAGCGGCAGCATTTCCCTCGACCCGCTCTTCCATGCGTCATGCATGGGCAGGAACGGAGCATTCTGGGAAACCATGAGCTTCATTTTATGGCGCCCGTACCTGCCGTCGCCGATGAAGCGTTTATTGGCTTCCCATGCCGCAATCGCCCCTGTCCCGCTGCCTACGGCCTGGAAATAATAATCCGGGATGCGACCGATAGTCGTCACTGCGGACAATACTGTCGTTGCCATTCCATCCCTGCGCGCCACATTTTTAGCGCCGCCTTCCGGCATGAACTGTTCCAGCTTGCAGGCCAGGTTCGAAAGGTGGATGGCGTCAAAGTAATCGCTGCCCCTGCGGGTTGCCACCACCTTAACACAGGGCTTGATCTCTACGTCAAACCAGAGCGCATCCAGGTTGTCTTCCGGGATGCACAACAATAATGGAATATCATTATCGGAGCAGACCCGCGCGAAGGAGCGGGCGGTGTTGCCCGCGGAAGCAACCACAAGTATCTTTTTATTGTTATGGTCAAGCCTGGCGCATACTGAATAAGCTTCCGTCTCTTTAAAGCTGCAGGTCTGCATTTCAGCGCCTCTTTCAGGCCACCAGCCGCTGAAAGTGATGTATAAATTGCTCAGGCCCAGCTTTGAAGCCAGTTTTCTGCTTTTATAGGTAACCGGCGCTGAGGAACCGATCAGCATCCGTTTCACGGGAAGCCAGTCGGCGAACTTATATAGCCCGAATGAATCATCTTTTAATTCAAGTTGCTGTTTATCGTAAACACTCTGAAGAAGCGACGGCTTTTCATCCTCCGGAACTTCCAGGATCCATCCCGAATCCGGAAAATCCTTACCGCTGACCAGTGAATGAAGATGATATTTTGTTGGTTCCAATTGCTGGGTCATAATTATGGTATAAAATACGCGGCAAAAATAGGCAATTCATTTGGTGGTAAAAAATGCCTGTTCATTGAAGAGAAAATCTAATTGATCTTTTATGTTAAATAGCTTATCTTTGTTAGGTACAAATAATAAAAGTTATGGAAGAGCAGGTCCCTGTAAGAAAAAGGCGTCATATCCTGAGAAATCTTTTTATTCTGGTCCTGATCCTGGTGATCGGTTTTTTCGTATTTGCTTATTTCGGCATCTACGATGATGGGGTCAGGGCAGGTAACGTTGTGAGGATCAGTAAAAAAGGAGTTATGTTTAAAACATACGAGGGGCAACTCAACCTGCAGTCCTTCGGGGCGTTGAAAAACAATTCTCCTTTTGTGGAAACCTTTGATTTTTCGGTGGAAAAGAGTAATCCTGAAATTATAAAGGAGCTTGAGGCTGTTGCTCTGTCCGGCGAACGGGTTAACCTTCATTATGTAAAAAGGTATGTGCGATTTCCATGGAGAGGGGAGACCAAATATTTTATTACAGGGGTCGAAAGGGAAGGGGAAAGACCGTTTGTAGAATAATGTTGAATGTTGGATGTTGAATGTTGAATTATGAATGATGCGTGAGGGATTTTGAGCTGTTGATATTTATTAACCTTAAAAGATTAAAACTATGTTGGATCAAATTATTAATTCGTTGAAATCCGAGGTTGGCGGAGAAATTCTTTCCAAAACCAATCTCCCTTCTGACAAATTAGACGACGTGTTTTCAATAGTTGGAAAAGTCGCCGGTGAAAAGGTAATGGGTGAGATGAGCGGGGGTGGATTATCCACGGTACTGAACCTGTTCTCCAACCAGGCCAATTCAGGCGCTGCCAACCAGTTGCAGTCGTCTATAACGAATAGCGTTGTGTCAGGGATCGTCAGCAAGTTAGGCTTGTCGCAGGGTGTTGCCAACACCATTGCCGGGATCGTGATCCCTGCCCTGATGAACCTGATCACTAAAAAGAACAGCCAGACCCCCGATAACGATCCCTCGCCGCTGAATGAAATCTTCGGTGGTGGAGGTGGTCTTGGAGGAAAGGTCGGGAAAATCCTTGGCAAATTTTTTTAAACCACTCATTACTAATCTAAAACTACTCGTTATGGCAAAGTTTGAAGTTTATCAAAGCGGAAAAAAGGAAGAATTTCGTTTCCGGTTAAAGGCCGACAACGGCCAGATCATCCTCAGCAGCGAAGGCTACAGTGCAAAGGCCGGCTGTATGAACGGCATCGAATCAGTGAGAAAGAATGCAACGGATGCATCGAGATTTGAAAAATCCACCACACCAGGCGGAGATTTCAGATTTGTACTGAAAGCTGCCAATAAACAAGTTATAGGGACCAGCCAGATCTATAAATCGGAAAGCGGTTGCGACAACGGGATTGAATCCGTTAAGAAAAACGCACCTGCCGCTGATATCGTGGAGGTGGCGGAATAACATCATTTTTTTATATGTTCTCGACAGCGAAGGTGTCGCCCTGGCTGAGATCCCCGGTTTTAAATCCCCGGTTGAACCAGTTCATACGCTGGGCTGAAGTTCCATGAGTAAAAGAATCAGGCACCACATAACCCTGCGACTGCATCTGGATCCGGTCATCGCCTACAGCGTTGGCAGCACCTAATGCTTCCTGGATGTCTCCTGCTTCGAGGATACCAAACATCTCCTCCGCGTGGTAAGCCCATACACCGGCCAGGAAATCAGCCTGCAGTTCCAGCCTGATGGAATATTCGTTGTATTCCTGCTCGCTGACCTGTTCCCTGAGTTCCTGGACCTGTCCAAGGATTCCCAGTAATTTCTGGACATGGTGCCCCACTTCATGGGCGACCACGTAAGCCATGGCGAAATCGCCCGGAGCATTGAGCCGCTGTTCCATTTCTTCCATGAAACTCAGGTCGATGTAAATTTTTTCGTCCAGCGGGCAATAAAATGGCCCGGATGCCGATCCTGCCATACCACAGGCAGAACTTACCTGTGCTGTATAGATCACCAGTTTTGGTTTCCTGTACGATTGCCCGGATTCGCTGAAGATTTTGGTCCAGACATCCTCACAATCAGCTAATACCACCGATACGAATTCCGCCAGTTGATCTTCTTCGGCGGTCGTCATCGTGGTCTGCTCCTGACCGCCCACCTGCAACTGGTTGATGATCTCGCCCGGATTTCCACCGAGCAGATAGATCAGCAAAGCAATCACAATAGTTCCGATTCCGCCCCCGACGGCAATCTTACCACCGCTCATCCCGCGGCGGTCTTCCACGTTTCCGCTTGTTCTTCTTCCTTGCCAACGCATAATGTTAGTTTTTGAGTGGATATAAAGATAAGAATATTGCATGAAAATTCTCTGATATTTTAAAAATTGTGAACCGGAAGAATAAAAAGGAGCATGAAGACCATCAGAGAAATAAGCTGTTTAATCAATAATGCTTAAATATTCAACACCTGTATAATAATTCATCAGTTGGATGAAGATGCTGCGAGTCAGCGCTTTGCTTGTTGTTTGTATAATAAGTGTTGAATAAATCAACAAAGCATGTGTTTAATAAATACACAAAACAAATTATAATACAAAGTAAATCAGTGAGATAAGAGCGTGAAAAATTCCTGGCACTCAAATTGTCTTAACAGAAACAGACATTAAAATTTAACAGATATGAAAACCAGGATTTTTTTGATGATCAGTGTTGCGCTTCTCTCCTGCAACATAGCCCTGAGCGGGAATAATAGAGAAATTAAGAATGAAAATGCCCCACAGGCGATCGGGATCGGATGCACCGCCGACCTTCTTGAACTGACCAATGAATGGGCCAATGGGTATATGAACCAGTATCCGGATGCGAAAATTGGGGTGAACCTTATCGAAGAGCCTTCGGCTTTGAGTGGGTCTGAAAATTACCTTGCTTTTATGCCAGAGAAGGACATAAAAGGTGTGCCGACCTGGAAAATGGCTGTCGGACGGGAAGTGGTGGTGCCGGTGACCAACGCCGCTAACCCGTTTGCCGGTGAAATGAAAACCCGCGGCATCACCCAGGATAACCTGAAAATGATCCTGGCAGGAAAGCCCGGAACATCCTGGGGCGCGATCCTGGGCACCAGCAACATCAAGCCCGTGCCGGTTTACCTGATCAATGATCCGGCGGTTATCGGAATAGTAAAAGAATTCCTGCAGACCGGCGACCTGCCCGCGTCAATAACCCTGGTTGAAGGTTATGATCACCTTATGGGTTTAATTGAAAATGATCGCTATGCTATAGCCATCTGTAGCTTGAGCGGTATTATGGAACCGGGAGCAAAAACATTCGTTTCCCCGGCCATGATCCTGCCGATCGACCGTAATAACAACGGCACACTGGATCATATGGAAAATATCTACAGCGATCTCCAGTCATTTGAAAGGGGCGTCTGGATTGGCAAATACCCGGGGGAACTGACCAGTGACATATATGCTGTTTCACCAACAAGGCCTGTTGACCGCTCACAAATAGGGTTCATCACCTGGATTCTGACATCAGGCCAGGGCTCACTGGTAAATAACGGATTCAATACCTTGGTATACAGTGAGGTTCAGAGCAAGCTTGAACAGTTTTCCGGCATTGAAGAAACAGCCCCGGCTGCCAGCCAGGCGGTTTCGATACCCAGGCTTATCCTGTTCATCGGCGCTGTGGTACTGATGCTCGTCGTCCTCGCTACCGCCCTCTTTGGATTTGGCAGAAGGAAAGGCATCACGATGGCCGAAGGGCCCGAATTGGCCGACGAAACATTTGGAGAACGCACAGTTGCTGCTCCCGCGGGATTATTCTACGATATGAGCCATACCTGGGCATTCATGGAAAAAGACGGTTATGTGAAGGTCGGGATAGATGATTTCCTGCAGCATATCACCGGTCCGATCACCCGGGTAGAAATGAGAAAACCGGGTGACACGGTGAAAAAGGGCGAGGCCTTCCTTACCCTGATCCAGAAAGGGAAGAAGCTCGTGCTGTATGCACCGGTGTCGGGTACAATCCTTGAAACGAACAAGTCTCTGACGGGTGGGAATACGACATTGCTGAATGAGTCGCCTTACGGCGAAGGTTGGATCTACCGCCTGGAACCGGCATCCTGGCTGCAGGAGATCCCGCTGCTGAGCATGGCAGGCAAATATACCAGGTGGCTCAACGGTGAATTTACCCGCCTTAAGGATTTCCTGGCCTCATCACTGCAGTCGCATAAACTGGACTATGCCCAGGTTGTGCTCCAGGACGGAGGCGAAATGAAAAACAACCTGCTCGAGGATTTCGGCCCGGAAGTATGGGAAGACTTTCAGAGCAAGTTCATTGATGCCAATAAATAGACATGCTGAAAAAAACCAGTGATCAATAACTTTAAACGAATAAGCGATGAGTATCAACAGAAGAGGATTCTTTAAAGTACTGGGCGTAACAGGAGCAGCCCTGGCAACAGGGTCGCAACTGAACGCCAGTCCGAAAACCAAAACGGAGAAGGAGTTCTACGGGGTCCTGTACGACTCCTACCGTTGTGTCGGCTGCCGTAACTGCGAATACGAGTGCGCAGCGGCAAACGGCCTTCCGGAACCTCCTGATGACATCCTGCCGGATCGCAAAACAGATGACAAACACCGAACGGTGGTCAATGAGTACAACACGTCAAAAGGGGTTTTTTATTCCAAGGTCCAGTGCATGCATTGCAATGAGCCGGCCTGTGTGGCGGCCTGCCTGACCCAGGCGATGTATAAAACCAAAGACGGGGCGGTGATCTGGCGGGCGGACAAATGCATGGGATGCCGTTATTGTATGGTCTCCTGCCCGTTTGATGTTCCGAAATTCGAGTATTTCAGCCCGAATCCCAAGATTGAGAAATGCACAATGTGCTATGAAAATAAAATATCCCAGGGCGAAATCCCCGCTTGTGTGGCAGGTTGTCCTGCCGAAGCATTGATGTACGGCACCCGGCGGGAACTGATCCGGGAAGCGCGCCGCAGGATCGCGGAACTGCCGGACGTATACAACGATCATATTTTTGGTGAACATGAGGCCGGAGGAACCTCCTGGCTGCATCTTTCCCCGGTTCCTTTTGAAGAATTGGGAATGAGAACGAACATCAGCAGGGAATCATACCCGGCGATGACCAAAACATTCCTCTACAGCGTGCCGGCTATATTTGTGTTAGTCCCGGCATTGCTGGCAGGGGTTTACCAGGGAACTAAAAAAGATGACTCAAACGAAGAAGAAAATGAAAAATAATACTCCAATAGCAATTAAACAGGAGAATCAGACTACCTGGAAATTTTTATTGAGTGAACTCAAACCAAAAGGAAAGATATTCACTCCGTTTAACATCATTTCCGTTCCGGTGATCATTGCCGGGCTGATCATCATTGTGATCCGCTTTTGGAAAGGGCTTGGCTCAGTTACCAACCTGACACAGGATGTCCCCTGGGGATTATGGATCGGATTTGACGTGGTAACCGGCGTGGCATTTGCAGGGGGAGCCTACGTCATCACGTTCATGGTGTACATCCTGAACATGAAGAAATACAAATCCATAGTTAGGGTCACTGTGCTTAACGGGTTCCTGGCTTATGTATTTTATGCCGGGGCTTTGCTTTTAGACCTGGGAAGGCCATGGAACGTGGTGAACCCGATCATTGGGAACAATTTCGGGACCAACTCGGTCCTCTTCCTGGTGGCATGGCATTTCCTGCTTTATATGATCGCCCAGTTGATCGAATTTTCGCCTGCCATCGCTGAATGGCTCGGAGCGCGCCGTGCCAGGAAAATTCTGGCAGGAATGACCATTGGCGCAGTCATCTTCGGGATCACGCTTTCGATGTTGCATCAGTCAGGACTGGGCGCACTTTACCTGATGGCGAAAGAAAAGATCCACCCACTTTGGTATTCTGAATTCATCCCGGTCATGTTCTTTGTTTCCAGCATCTTCGCCGGACTTTCCATGGTGATCTTCGAGGGATCAATCAGCCATAAGGTGTTTTTTAACCAGATCAGTGAAAAAAACCATCACGCGCAGAAAAACATAGTCATCGGATTGTCCAGAATTTGCGCGGGTGCCATGTTTGCTTACTTTTTCCTTAATATCCTGGTATTTATCCACCAGAAGAACTGGCAATACCTCAATACGGGAATGGGATACTGGTACCTGCTTGAAATGATCGGCTTCGTTCTGGTGCCGATGGTGATCTTTTACCAGAGTTATCGTAACAATAATATATTAATGATCAGGGTCGCCTCCATTCTGACCATGCTCGGAATTATCCTTAACAGGCTGAACGTAACTGTTATCGGTTTCAAATGGGACATGCCGGTGAGATATATACCCACATGGATGGAACTGGTCGTCACCCTGACCGTAATTTTTGTGGAGATATGGATCTTCAGATGGGTGATCAACCGGATGCCTGTACTCAGAGATGCACCTTCCTGGGCGAAAGAAAATTCCAAATTCCAAATTCCAAATCCCAAACAAAATTCAAATTAAAAATATAAAATTCAAATTAACTCAACAACTAAATAACTCAAACTCAAAACTAAAAAATAAAAACTTAAAACTCTTATAGTTATGGACGGTTTCTCATACGTGAACATATTCGACACCAAGGGTATCGAGTATATTGTGATCATCATCTTTCTGTTGCTCCTGATCCCTTTCTGGATCATCCTGAACAAGAAGAAGGAAATTGCTACGGAATTGCGCAAAGCGCTTGTTTTCCTGTCTGCAAAAATAAAAAGCAGCCCGCAGGGATTATACTATACCGGCCAGCATACCTGGACGTTCATGGAACGCTCCGGGGCTGCGACAATGGGTGTCGATAATCTCCTGGTACATGTCACCGGGGAAGTCAGGGTGAACTACCTAAGACAGCCTGAAGATGAAATTAGAAAAGGGGAACTGGTCGCGGAAGTTGACCACCAGGGTAAACGCCTTGGTATATTTTCGCCGATCTCAGGCAAAATATTGAAGGCTAATGACCTGCTGACCGAGGATCCCGGTATAGTGCAGCAGGACCCTTATGAAAGAGGCTGGTTATATGCCATCAAACCCTCCGACTGGAAATCGGAGACGCAGGATTATTTTATGGCCGATGAGGCCAGGAGCTGGCTTTCGAAAGAAATGGAGCGCCTGAGGGATTTCCTGGCGGTAAAACTGGCAAAATATGCCCCGGAACAGTCACACGTGGTGTTGCAGGACGGTGGTGAGCTGAGCGAGAGCCTGCTGGCAGAAATGCCTGAGGAAATGTGGCTGGATTTCCAGAAAGAATTCCTGGAACCAAGGTAACAGCGGTTCTTTAAATATTGTGAATTCAAGGCCGGTGGGTTCTTCCACCGGTTTTTTAATGATTAATTTTTCGTATCTTGCGTAAATTATAATAATTGAGCTATGTGGCCTATTTTTAAGATATTCAGGAAAAAAGACCCTGGCAATAACAGCAGTGAGAAAAGAGTAAAATTTCACTCATCGATCTATGGTCAGGTCGTGCTGATCATAGCCACCCTTTCGCTGATCCTTTATGCTGCCTACGGGATCATCTTCAAATCAGTTCATGAGCAGAACATGAACAACATCATCCGACAAAACGGAAATAATGTCGGATCGCTGATCAAAGGGGCACTGTACCAGTCGATGATGGAAAATGACAAAACAACGCTCCGGAATACGCTGGATATCATCAACGTGCTTCCGGATATTGAAGATGTAAATCTTTACGATCAGAACGACAGCCTGGTCTACTCTTCTTTTTCTCATGATGCCGAAGGGCATTTCAACCCCAACTGCAGGGCATGCCACGACGATTTTCATGCCATGTTCCCATTGTCAGAGAAATCCTATCGCATTGTTGACGTGGGCAGTGAGTGCCAGATGAGTGAAAATGTCAGGGACCAGCGGCATCTTATCATCAGGTCGCCGATTTTCAATGAACGTTCCTGTTATGAAAGCGCCTGCCATGCCCATAGCCAGGATGAAAGGGTGCTGGGTTCCCTGCTGATCACTATACCTCTTGAAAACATTGATAAGGCAGTGGAAAAGACTTCACTTAATTTCTTTCTTTTCGGAATAATTGCTACGGTACTGATCATTAGCATTTTGATCTTATTTACAGGAAAAGCCGTGAAACAACCTCTGAATTCGCTGGTGGAAGTGAGTAAAGCCGTTATCGATGGCGATGTGAATTCGCGCGTTGCCACGGATTACAAACAGCCGGAAGATATGAGGCTGGTTTCCCAGGCATTCAACGACATGCTGGATAAATTGCAGGCCGCCAATGAGGAGCTGAAAAACTGGTCGCAGCAACTGGAATATAAGGTCCAGAAAAAGTCGGAGGAATTGGGCGCCGTCCAGAATGAGATCATCCATGTGGAACGACTGGCTTCGCTCGGAAAGCTGTCTTCTTCAGTAGCCCATGAGATCAATAATCCCCTCTCCGGTATTCTTGTTTATACAAAACTGATCCATAAGCAATTAAGCAATCCTGAATTAAGTGACGCAAAGAAGGAATCCATGCTGCAGCATTTGAAAATGATTGAGAGTGAAACCAAACGATGCGGTGATATTGTCAAGGGGCTGCTTGATTTTTCGAAAAAGGAGCAGGGGGATTTTGAACCGTTTCATATTCATGAAGTGATGCAGGATACTTACGACCTGATGACCCACGCGGTTAAAATGGCGAACATCAGTTTCCTGTCCGATTTCACGGCAAAAGCTGATTTGACCTATTGCAGCCCTAACCAGATCAAACAGGCATGTATGGCAATGATTGTCAATGCAACGGAAGCTATCAGGGAAAACGGGGAGATCCGGATGCGGACTTCCAATCCTGATGAGGACACGATTAGAATCGACATTATTGACAACGGGACCGGGATATCGGAAGAGGATATCCCACACATTTTTGAACCCTTCTTTACCACCAAGCGGGACGTGAGCGGCATTGGCCTGGGCCTTTCCATTGTTCATGGCATTGTCCAGAATCATAAAGGAAGAATACAGGTTAAATCAGAACTGGGGCAAGGGACGACTATTTCAATCGTTCTGCCTTTGATCAACACATAAGCAGATAAAACATGGCCAGGAAAATCTCCATTTTAATTGTCGATGATGAGCAATCCGTCAGAGATTCGTTGCGTGACTGGTTCACCGATGACGGATATCATGTTAAATGTGCCGAACATGCGAAACGGGCATTGCAGATCCTTGAATCGGAGGATTATGATATTATTCTCGCGGATCTGAAGATGCCGGGGATGGACGGGCTGGAAATGCTGCGGCGGATCAAAACCCTGAGAAAAGATGCCATCGTCATTGTCATGACGGCTTTTGCGACGGTTGACACCGCGGTGAAGGCTCTGAAAGACGGCGCGTATGATTATGTCACCAAGCCTTTCGATCCGGACGACCTTTCGCACCTGATCCGGAATGCTTCCAAACAGATCGTCCTGGCAGAGGAGAATGAGAATCTCAAAAGAAAAGTCGTTTCCCTGGAGCATGTGGGCGACATCATCGGGAACAGCGAGGCCATGAAAAAAGTGCTGGAGGAGGTGGAAAGCGTGGCGCAGTCCAGTTCGTCAGTGATCATCACGGGAGAGAGTGGTACAGGCAAGGAGCTGATAGCCAGGGCGATCCATTTTAACTCGCCCCGGAAGTTCTACCCGCTGGTCAGTGTGCACTGCGGCGCCCTGACAGAAAGCCTGCTCGAAAGCGAGTTGTTTGGCCATGAAAAAGGTGCCTTCACCGGGGCTCTTTACAACCGGAAGGGACGTTTTGAAATGGCCGACAGCGGTACGATCTTTCTCGACGAAATTGGTACCATCTCGCCGAAAATGCAGGTGGAGCTGTTGCGGGTGCTTGAAACCAAGACATTTACCCGGGTGGGAGGGAACAAGGAGATCACTTCGGATTTCAGGCTCATCTGCGCAACCAACAGGGACCTGAAAACCATGGTTGAGAAAGGCGAGTTCCGGGAAGATCTTTATTACCGGCTGAACGTGGTGAACATTCACATTCCGCCGTTGAGGGAAAGGACGGAGGATACTCCGCTGCTGGTCGATTATTTCATCCGCAAGTATTGCACTTCGATGAACAAGCCGTCGGTAGCCATTGATACACAGGCTTTGAAGAGGCTGGAAGAATACCCGTTTCCCGGCAATATAAGGGAGCTGGAGAATATGATCGAGCGGGCGCTGGTCATTGGCAACGGAAAACGGATCCAGCTTAAAGACCTGCCGATTGCCGCTCATGAGGTCAGTTCATCCGTCGAAAGCCTGGATGAATTCGAGAAAGCATTCATCCTTCAGATCCTGAACAAATACGACTGGAATATATCCCGGACGGCCAAAGCGCTGAAAGTTGACCGGGTAACCCTGTACAACAAGATCAAAAAATTCAACCTGAAGTCCCCTGAATAAACCAGGCAGGGGTAACGGAACAATCCACTGTGAATAAAACCGAATAACCGCAGGAATCAACTCCAATGGATCAACGGCACATTACACTGATATCTTTTGGTTATTTCGAGAAGGATATTCTTGAAAAAGTTGCCGAAGCGGTGCGCCAGGAATTTCGTTTTTCGGTCAGGGTGAGGGAAGGTCATATTGACCTGAGTGAATATTACGATGCCGGCCGGAGGCAGTATAACGCGAACAAGCTGTTAAATGAAATGGATTCCAGAATCTTGCCGGATTCTTACAAAACGATTGGTTTATTCAACGTCGACCTGTACATACCCATCCTGACCTTTATTTATGGCCAGGCAGTTCTGGGCGGCAACACCGGTATTGCCTCGCTTTACAGGCTTCATAATGAGCGGTATGGCATGCCTCCGGACAAGGACCTTCTGATTCTTCGTTTTCAAAAAGAAGTGATCCACGAACTGGGCCATACATTTGGCCTGATCCATTGCCAAACCCAGGACTGTGTTATGCGATCAAGCACTTACGTGGAAGACATCGACCTGAAGGAAGCGCATTTATGCCAGGCTTGCAGGGAGGGTTTCATATAAATCACAAACGCTGTCAGGTCCGCCATCCGGCGGACGCTGACAGGTTTTTTGTCAGGAAAGTTTTGCTGCGAGCGTGATCGGTACTGCTTTCAACGCCCTGGAAACCGGGCAGTTGACTTTGGCTCCTTCGGCCAGTTCCTGGAATTTTTCAGATGTAATTCCCGGTACTTTTCCGGTAAGCTCCAGGTGAATGCCGGTGATCTCAAAATGATCGGTAATATGTTCCAGTGAAACTGCTGCGTCGACTTTTAGTTCGGAGGGCACGAAACCGGCCCCGGTCAGACTGAAGCTCAAGGCCATGGCATAGCACCCGGCATGCGCGGCCGCGATCAGCTCCTCGGGGTTGGTGCCTTCGACGCCGTCTTCGTTCTTAAACCTGGTTACAAATGAATAGGGTGTGCCTTTGAATACCCCGCTGGTGGAATTGAGCGATCCTTTGCCTTCCATCCCGTTTCCCTGCCAAATGGCTGTTGCTTTACGTTTCATAGTTTTTATAATTACGTGGTTAATATAATTGCTTTTATTATCGGATTTAAGAATTCTGGGCAAAAGTAACACATTTCCTCAAAGGAATTCCTTTGTGCCTGTCCCGTTTAAGAAACCTTTGAGTACCTTTGCGTTTCCTTTGTTTAACTTTGCGTAACAGCTAAAAAAATGCCATCTACCGCCAAAGTAAAGCTTGCCGTCGACCTTCACCGGCTGGAGCGATATTTTCCTTTCGATACCGGGACAGGGATCAGGCATGATTTTTACATGGACAGGCAGAGCTATGATGGGATTGAAAGGCTGCTGGAAGATTATGGTCAGTCGGACGAGCGGATCGTCAGGGATTTTTGCTTCATCCTGCTGTGGATTGAAGATCAGATCCAGGCTGACGACCATGTGGACAATCCGTCGGGCAAGCTGTATCACATGTGGCTGGAACTTGACAACCTGAAACAATACCTGATGCATCACCGGATCACTTCGGTGAGCTTTCACGGCGAATATGAGCGGAACAAACCGGGCAAGACCCTGAAGATCAAAGAAGAGATCAATATTGACCGCCTGTGTGACGGCATCCGGTCGATCTTCCGGGAGGATTTCATGCACGACCAGAGCCGCAGGCGGACCAAAGGGCAGAAAGCCTGGCAGCGCAGGAAAATGGTGCAGGTCAGCAACAAGATACTCAATTATTTCACCAGCATACCCGTCCTGGATGAGCTGTCGCTCGAGGAACAGAACGAACTGATCGGCAGCCTTGCCGAAATGGCCGGTTTAAAGGACTGGAAGCGGTGATCCCGCCTTGGCGGGACTGTCCAACTGCTTATTGTCCAACTGACCTGTCGGAGTGGTGAGATTTGAACTCACGACCTCTTGACCCCCAGTCTGTTTTTTCCCTTAATTGTTATCTCTTCTTTCTATTTTAATGTAGCTGATAATCAGTTATATAAAATATTTGTTTACAATTTATGCCGTGTAGTTATCGGTAATTTAATTACATTTGTTTGTGAATTTGTTTGTGAATTATTCTGAAACATTTATCAATAAATAGATACACGATGGCACCATCTGGTAAAGCTAATAAAATTGAGGCAAAGAAAGATGCCCAATTTGAAAAAAATGTCAAAAATGTCAATCCGGAGGAAAAAAAGACGCGGAAGAAAAAGGAAAAATTACCGACAATAACGCATCCGGAACAGAATTTTGCCCTTCTAAAGCAAAAGAGGGTATCAGTTTCTGTAATCTTAGATACTGTCAGACTCAGGAAAGATGGGACCTCGACAGTCAGATTACAGATCATACACAAACGATTCTCGAAATTCTATTCTACAAAAGTTCAGATGCTGCCTGAGGATTGGTTAAAGACAATTGGACCGAAGACCAGAGGGGACCTTAAAGAAAAGAAGATCATTTTCCACGAAAATCTCCGGAGGGCATTGGAAATAATCTATGACATGGAATCCTTTTCTTTTGAAAAATTTGAAAAACGCTTCCTCGATCCGGATAGGATCAAGGATGATGTATATGGTGCCTATGATGATTACATTAAAGTATTAAAAGGAAATCAACAGTTCGGCAGTGCAAATAATTACACCTATTCCAGGAATTCAATAAAAGCATTTGCTGGAGAAAAAAGATTGTCCTTTAAAAGCATTACCCCGCAATTCTTAAAAAAATATGAATCTCATATGATCTTAAAAGGCACCTCACAAACCACGGTCTCAATCTATCTCCGTAGTCTGCGTTATCTTTTTAACGAGGCCATTAAAGAGGGAATTGTCAAACAGGAAGACTATCCCTTCGGTAAGGGCAGATATGAGATCCCACAACCACAGAACATTAAGAAAGCTCTGAAAATTGCTGAGATTGAGAAGATCTTTAAATACCAGCCGGAGAGTGACGATCCGGAGTATTTTTACCGGGATCTCTGGATTTTCTCCTACCTCTGCAATGGCATGAATATAAAGGACGTTTGCTGGTTAAAGTATTCTAATATACAAGGTGATCATATTTATTTCAGAAGGGCAAAAACGATCAATACAAACCGCAATTCAAGGCCTATTGATATCATCCTGACCGATAAAGTGCAGCAAATCATTGATCGCTGGGGGAATAAACCAGTTCATCCCGATAGCTTCATCTTTCCTTTCCTGACCAATGAGCAGTCTCCTGAAAAGAAACATGCCATAGTAGCACAGGCGGTCCAGATGATCAATGTATACATTAACAAAGTTGCAGCTAAAGTCGGCATCGAACACAGGGTTACCACATACACCGCCAGGCATTCCTTTGCAACCGTCCTGAAACGGTCAGGCGTCAATGTAACCTTTATCAGCGATGCATTAGGTCATACCGATATCAAGACCACTGAAAACTACCTGGACAGCTTTGAAGACGAACAGAAGAAAGAGATTGCAAAGAAATTGACAGACTGGTAGTAAGGGGAAGCAAAGCGGATCGGGAGAGACGGGGAGGATGAGACGATCGCCAGTCCATTTGATTTTTTCTGACATATTGTTTGCGAATGTGGACAGATTGTAGTACCTTTCGCAAATGAAAATACATCATGATCTATGATTACTACTATGTCATATAACTATTTAGAGGATTTTACTGATAAGCTCAGGATAAAAGGAAGGTATACTTTTTCTCTTGAAGAAATCAGGACTGAATTCAAGACTACTGAAGAAGCCATTAAGAAGGCTTTAAACAGGATGACCAACAAAGGAAAAATAACTCCTTTAAGAAAGGGATTTTACTTAATTGTACCTCCTGAATATTCTGTTCAAAAAACATTACCTCCTATTATGTTTATGGACCAGATGATGCGTTATCTTGAAAAGAAATATTATGTTGGATTATTGAACGCGGCTTCATTTTTTGGCGCTTCCCATCAGGCTCCGCAGGAATTTTTTGTTATTACGGAAAAACCTCCGCTCCGGCCAATTAAGAAAGGAAACCTTACGGTCAATTTTATAATAAAGACAAATATTGCTGAAGAATTTTTGGAAAGCAGAAAGACTGAAGCTGGTTATATAAAAGTATCTGGCCCGGAACTGACTGCAATTGATCTGCTTCTTTATGAAAAAAGGATTGGTGGGATTAACCGCTGTTTTACTATCCTGAATGAATTGCATGAAGCCATGAAACCTTCTGTGCTAAAGAAGGTAATTGCTGAAAATGTACCAATCCCTGTCCTGCAAAGGTTGGGATATCTGTTAGACCTTATTCATCCGGATGGAAAATTATCAGCAGTAATATTTGATGCCCTTAAAGAATCCAGCTTCCGTAACACACCCTTAAAAACTGGTAAACCGTCGGCAGGATATACTATTAACAATAAGTGGAAGATTCTTGAAAACACCATTCCGGAGAGTGATCTATGATACCAAGGGCTTATATCACCGAATGGCAACAACACGCTCCCTGGCAATTCTCCGAACAGGTGGAGCAGGACCTGATCATCAGTCGGGCCCTGGTAAAAATTTATCAGGATGAATTTCTCGCTTCTCGATTGGCTTTCAGAGGCGGTACAGCTTTATCCAAACTATTCATGGGCCAGGCGTCAAGATATTCAGAAGATATTGACCTGGTACAAATAGAATCGGGTCCTGTCAAAGAAATAATCCGGAGATTACAAACTGTATTTGAGGGATTTGGAAAGGCTACTGTAAAAAGGGCTGAGAGTAGTTTTAAATTGATTTATCACTATGATTCGGAAATTGAACCTGTCCAAAAAATGCGGATTAAGGTTGAAGTTAATTCGAGAGAACACTTTGCTGTTTTAGGATGGAATTCAATCCCCTTTCTTATGGATTCACCTTTATTTAAGGGGAAGACAGATATCACAACATACAAGTTGGAGGAGTTGCTCGGCACTAAATTGAGGGCACTTTACCAACGAAGTAAAGGAAGAGACCTGTATGATTTATTCAAGTTTATAAGAGAATTCAGCCCAAATCTGGAAGAGATTTTGACATGTTATAGAACCTATATTGATTTTTCTTTAAGGGACAGTGGGAAACATGGCCCTTTCAGGATTGAATTTGAGAAAAATTTGTTGGAAAAACTAAATGATCCCGAGTTTATCGGTGATACAAAGGCACTGTTGCTTCCGGGTGAAGCCTATGATCCCCAGACCGCAGGTCAGTACGTTATTGAAAATCTTATTGCAGCTATTTAGGTTTAAAAACCAATGCTCTAACCCAAAAAACTCATCGAAATCGCCATAGCAGGATTCAACAAATAGCGCACCCTGATCGTGTTCGGATTTCTCTGGTAGTAGGAAAGCATGGAGGCATGGAGGCAGGGAGGCAGGGAGGCATGAAGCTTAAGGCATAGAGCGTATGGCGATGGGCTGGAACCTGGAACCTGGAACCTTGGAACAATTTTTACTATCTCCTTATTATCTTCACATTTATTGCTTATATTTGTAATATAATTACAAATAAGCTTATTAAAATGGTATTAGAAATTCGATTAAGTAATTTTTTCTCCATTAAAGACGAAATTACGCTGGATTTCAGGGCAGCCAGTATAAAGTCAGCAAATGCCCGTGCGCTCTCCGATAACGTATTTAAGTTTGATGACCTGGAAGTGATCAAGACTATGGCCATTTATGGCGCCAATGCATCCGGTAAAAGCAATATTATCAACGCTATCCGGTTTTGTCATGCCATGGTCATTAATTCACATGTTCATAATGAAAATGTCATCTTCAATTTCCAGCCTTTTAAGTTCTCCGGGTACGAGCAAAAACCCAGCACCTATTTCATTCGTTTCGTAACATCGGGGATTGAATACGAATACTCCTTTTCTCTGACCAGGCAGAAGATCCTGACCGAAAGCCTTTTTTATTATCCTAAAGGTAGGATTACAAAAATATTTACCAGGGACGAACGCCTGGGCAAGACAAAAAAAGACAAGTATTCCTTTGGCGATTTGATCAAACGTCCCTTTGATGTGGCTGAAAATACTTCTGACAAAGCTTTGTACATTTCGAGGGCAAGCCAGATGGATCGGGATGTTGCAAAAGAGATTTTCAATTATTTCTTTCAAACATTCATCTTGCAATATGCCAGTTATGGATTAAAAGCAATCGAAACCCTTACGAAGGAGAATAAAGCCCATTTGATGGAGGCACTTAAGATTGCAGACAGTGATATTGTGGATGTTAAAATTAAGGTGCTAAAGCAACAGGGCAAAAACTTCAATGCAGACCTTAATCAGTTGACAATTACCGTTGAGGATGTGGTGCAGGATCACCTGCAGATTAAAACCTATCACAGGGCTTCGCCCGATGTTGCATTTGATTTTCTGACAGAAGAATCCCAGGGGACGATTAAATTATTTTTCATCATGCTGACTCTTCTTGACGTCGTGAAAAATAATAAAGTACTCCTGATCGATGAAATTGAAGATAGCTTACATCCGAAGATCATCGAATACATTTTTAATATTTTCCGCGCAGGCGATAAGGCCCAGTTGATCTGCACAACACATAACACCCGGTTCCTGGATTTGAAAAAGTTCCGGAAAGACCAGATATTCTTCGCCAATAAAAAAGAGGACGCTTCGACTGATGTGTATTCGTTATACGATTACAGCGACTTTCGAGACACCATGGACCTTGAAAAGGCTTATTTACAGGGTCGTTTTGATGCTGTGCCCTATATCAGCGATTCATTTGAACAACTTAAAGCCCTGTTAAATGAATAGAAAACGCTCTGCACCGGGAGGCATAGGGCTTAGAGCTAAGCGCATAGAGAATGGAACCCGGAACAATTGAACAGTCGAACAATAGAGCAAGGGGAGCAGCCAGCAAACCAACACCCTTATTTCATATATCGGTAAATTGCCCCACCTGCAATTGTAATTTCCGATAGGGCGGAGCGCAGCGCAGCGAAATACCAGTTCAAAAAAAGATGTTTTTTGAACTGGTATTTGCGTGATTTGTAAGCCTTTGACTTTTTAACCATTACAATCAGAAACTCTGCATACGTGGCCCGGTTTTTTTTTTTTTGACTATCTGCAATAAATTAAAGAACCAAAAGAAATTGCAGTTTATAAACCTTTCATTATCAAGTTGAAGGTGAGCAATGTATAAGGTTATCAACAGCTTGTCATCAACTTTGAACCGGGTTCAGTTGACTCGACTATTGATAACCTTGCAATTTGGCAATTGCCCGTTTAAAATGGGCAATCAATTATAAAGGGGAGCAATTGCCTCACTACAAGATTGGCAGGGGAACGTCTCGTTTTGTGGACATCTCATTTCATATATCGGTCATTTTGGCAACAGGCAATTGCCAAAACCCGACAGGGTGGAACGCCGGCCAGATACTTACGAACAAAAAAAACTATGCTTTTTTTGTTCGTATGTTCGTGTTTTATAGGTCGTTGACCTTTTTTTCATTAAAAATAGGGCGTAATTGCCCTAAAAAACTTCTTTCTCTTTGATTACCAATAGCATAGATAAAGAAGGAAAGAGAAACCTTACAAAAAGGCAATTTTATATCCGCGGAATGGCAATTATAATGTTATGTACTACACATCTGATAATTTTTACTTCGTAATTTTATTTGCGTGGGTGCGAGGAAATCTATATTTCTATTTTCTTTGTAAGATTCATCCCTAACGGTCAGCATATAACGCCCCTCCCTGCGCTGAACAAAACACTTAACCATACAATTTGAATATGTAAAATTTCTAAATTGGCATATTTGCCAATTAAATTATTTTTCTTTATCTTTGCTTCATAATTTTAAAAGTGGCGACAACACTTTAAATGCGGTATAAAATGATATGAATAAAGAACTTAAAAAATTTTTGGCGACTGAATTTAAGTCAAAAGCGGCAATTATTGATGACAAAATGGTCGAGGTTATTGCTCAAGATGGAGAAGTTTTTTCCATATTGGCTCAAATTGGGATTTACACCAATGAAGAAACTCGTCATTATCAACTACATTTGATAGAGTATGTTTTTGACAAAAATTTCTCTGATGACAAGGAAATAATGACCCACAATATTTGGCGTGATTTATTGCTAAATGGTGTGTCATTTATGGGAATGAGTTCTGGAGACAGACAAGGAGAAAGAACTCGAATAGGAAAAAAAATTCGCCAAATTCGAGAAGAAAAGGGAATAGAAGCAAAAGATTTAGCAAAGTTAGCAAATATAGACGCTGCAAATCTCAGTAGAATTGAACAAGGTAAATATTCCGTTGGACTTGATATTCTTTCAAAGTTAGCATTTGTTTTAGGATACCATATTGATATTGTACCCAATCAAATGTAATCATTATGGAAAATTTACTTGAAACGTATAATGGCATTCAAGAATGCCATTATAAAAATGAGCATTACTCTGTTCGGGATAATGGTGCTGTATTAAGACACGCTCCTAACAATAAACGAACTCGACCGACAGACAATAAATGGACTTTTGGCAAACCAAACAGCAAGACAGGTTATTTAGAAATTGCTTCAGTTCGTATTCACAGAATAGTTGCTACTGCATTTCACGGAGAACCACCTACCAAAGAACATGTTGTTGACCATATTGATACCAACAAACAGAATAATAGACCTGATAATCTTCGATGGGTAACGAGGTTAGAAAATGTCTTGCTTAATCCAATTACAGTAAAGCGAATTGAAATAGCTTGTGGCTGTAGCGTTGAGGAATTTCTTTCCAACCCTTCAAAATTCCGTAGCAAGTTTCAGGAGCCGAATTATGACTGGATGTGTACAGTGAGTATTCAAGAAGCACAAGCAAGTAAAAAAAGACTATTGGCTTGGGCAGAAAGTGAAAAACTTCCGGCTGGGGGTTCTTTAGGAGAATGGATATACAATAGGAGTTTACCAAAAACAAATGTTGCTTACATTCAAGAATTTACCCTCTCCTTAACGCCAAATGTTAAACAAAAGAATTGGAAAACACCAACTGAATTTCCATGTTGTCCGCAATCCATGAGTAATAATCCAATTACTGCTTATTTTGCAAACTTGAAAGCAGAAAAAATATTTTCACGAAATCAGTATTCAAACACTATTATTGAAGGTTTTGCAATTTCCAAAGACGAAAATACTTTATGGATTATGGGCAGAAATAGTGATGAGGATGCAGTAAAACCTTATTCTTTAGCAGAGGTGACTTATATAAATGATTTCTTTGTTCATAATAGTCTTGGAAGTTTTTTCAAGCAAGACGGTGCGGAAAAACACTTTAAACTTGCACAAGGCTTGGAATGGTCAGGCGGAGATACCTTTGATGATTTTACTTAAAAAACTAGTTATACTGTACGCGTAATTTCGTGAATATCCAGTGGCAGGGTCTGTGCGAATTTGAAGCACTCTGCCCATTATTAGCGTTTGTGTCAGCGGATAGGAACCTTGTCAGCCTCACCACTGGCCATACAAGCAACTGGTATGCACATATTTGGTTTCCTGCTCAATCCAGAACTACGACCTGGATGAAAACACTTGACTCCGGATAATGGTATCTGACCTGCCTCCTTGCGATTCCTTCTTCCCCATAGGTATCTTGTTAGCCCTTGCTGGTCCGGTCCAGCTTAAGCTCCTGAATGAGCGACCTGACTTTTTTGCTTGTGGCCTCCGGGCATTGGTTTGTAGCCTTTTACCCAGGCTTCTGTTCATTCATTGATTGAAGATCTTCAGTTTTCTAACTCCATCGTTCATTTTCGTATTTCCCGGCTTTCCTGCTGGGTGGTTTTTTGCATTTCTGGCTCTTTCCAGTCATGAATATTATGCACAAAGGTATATTCGTTCTATTTCACCTTGCAAGGTCAGGCTATGTTCGTTCACTTTTGCAGACAAAAGAGACATGAAACCTTGCCGGGTCATCTCACTACCTTTTTTTTCGTGCATAATTCATTAACAGGCGAGCCAGATGCCAACACAAGACCCCGGGGCAGGGGCAAAAAAGATGGAAAATACAAACAAAATGACCGAACGGAGAGAAAACTTAAAGAAGACCTCCAAAGCAGTGAAAGAACTTATGGAAGCCGGTAAAATCAAAGCTACAAACTTGAACGATGCCCTCCTGGATTCTTACAACGGTAAAAAGAAGAACCAGGTGTGGCTCACTTTGGAACTTTGGCAAGCTGCCGGTTACTCAGTACGCAAGGGCGAAACTGCTCAGATGATATGGGGAAAGAAACAGGAATCAACGAATAAGGAAACAGGCGAGACCTATTCTTACTTCCAGATCTTGTTTGTTTTCAATAATACCCAGGTCGAAAGAACAGTTCGCAACTTCAAAGAACCTGCAACGGATAAAACAGAAACCAACCAGGCTCTTGTCCCTGAAACCGTTGGTGAAGACCTGCCTTTCTGACGAAGGTCATCCCACAAGCAAGGACCGGCTGAGCAGTCAGCCGGTTTTTTGTTTATCCGGTGCATATTAATCTTTTACCAGATATAAAAAGTCGAATTTTTTTTTTGAATTAAAGGAAGTTAACAAGGGTAATCTAACTAATGATTTGTCAATTTTTGATCAATTTTCCTGTATAGATCTTATTTTCAAACTCAATCAGTAGTAGGTAAAGTCCGGGTGTAAGCTTGGATACATTGATTATCTTTTGATTATAATTGGTTGAGTATTCAAAGGCCATTCCCAAATTGTTCACTATCCTATAGCTGAATAATTTCGGAGCAGAACCATCTGGAAATTCAATCAGAAGTTGATCATCAACAGGATTGGGGAAAACTTTTAATTCATTCTTGCCTTTTTCCCTATCCTCTAATCCAGTCGAAGTCCCCGGTACGACAATAAACTGTCCCATCATTCCATCATCTTCATGCATGAGAATGTGGCAATGATACATATATGGTACGGTTGTATCGGCAAAATCCTCAAATTTTGTAATCAGATTTACCGTTTCATTTGGGCCTACCATCACAACGTCTTTATAACCGGCCTCCTCCGCATTGACTGTAATTCCATCCCTGTCGAGAACAAAAAACTGGACATCATGAATGTGAAAGGGATGAGCCACCATTGTTTCATTTGAAATTGACCATATTTCAAGGTTATTAAGGGGGATTTGCTAATCAATCCGCTCCATTTCAAACAACTGATCATTGAAAAAAAACGGGCCGTCCATCGACATCATATTTTCAGCCGTGATATTGATTAATCGTGTAGTATCCGCTATCTCTGGGAGCCATGGATTTACTTCGACGAGTGAAGCAGGAATAGTTGTAACAGGATTATCAAGGGGATTCACTACCTGAAGTTGTAGCATATTAAAATCAATCCCATTAAGAGGGCTGTACATCGAAGTATCCATTCCCATCATTGGCGGCCCGCCCTGAACTCCGGGAGGCAATTCAGAGGCGTAACTCATTAAATAAATAACCTGGCCATTCATGCCTGCCAGATCAACGAGTATTTCTGCCCTTTCACCCGGTGAAAGCCTGATACGGTTTACATTTACGGGTTGTGGTATCAAGCCTCCATCATTCCCTATTACATAAAAGTCCCGGTTTCCCGATAAGCCGAAATTGAAATTCCTTTCCTGTGCTGCATTAAGCAAGCGCAACCGTATAACTTGTGCCGGGACATCGAGAGCAGGATTTATGATGCCATTTACCATGATAATGCTGTCGTGCATACCACGCCACAGAATCTGGTTGTTGGTATTGAACTCCTGTGTCTGTACTACCAGCGGAAAATCATCTTCGCCATAATGCCTGGGCAGATTTAGTTCAGCTTCCTCAGGATCACGAACAATTATTAAGCCGGCAGCTCCGCGCATAGCCTGCATCCCGGTTTTCATATGCAAATGCGGGTGATACCAGTACATGGAAGCGTTATTCATAACGACGAAATCAGGTGACCAGGTGGCGCCCGCCATAATGGGAGTATGTGGGCCGCCATCATCGGCAGCTGGAACATGCAATCCGTGCCAATGAACTGTGGAAGTATCATTTAACTGATTTTCAACATTCATTGTAACAAGATCCCCTTTGTTCAGAATTAAGATTGGCCCCAGGTAGGTGTTATTATTAAAAGCATTGGTTAATGTTTTTATTCCCGGCAAGAATTGTACACTATCATAATGAATTGTAAGAGAAAAATCTGTACCAGTCAACACTTCAGGAAAAGAAATCTGATTTTGTGCATTGCCTGCTAAGCTTAGGCATAGCAGAATTATTATACTAATGATTTTCATTTTTTTCTTTATTAATGGAACCATGATTCAATAAAAATCAACCTAATTCCTGATGAACAATTCTGACTGAACACTTTTCTCTGATTAAACCTGCAATAGAAAAATACCATAAGGTAAATTGCGAATATCCATTGTGGATTTATCTATTATATTTTGATTCTCCTTCTGCAATAACATTTGCCCTTTCATATCAAAAATTCTGATACTCACTGTTTTATTTGTAGCTGGAAATTCTATAAATATTTCAGATTTTGCCGGATTCGGATACAATTGAAATCCTGATTCAATCTTTTGATCATTTATTGAAGTTATTATGTTGTTGAAATTAAGGTTATCAATGTATAAAAAGCTGTTAATCGCGGTAGGAGCCCCGTTTGCATTGCTGGAAGAAAGAAAAACAATACAAGAATCGGGAAACAAACTACTTTGATAATCAAGTGCTATCGTAAATTCCGCCCAACTCATTTCCATTCCCGCTAAAGGGTGGTATGTATAGCCAATAGTATCGCGGCTTTGTGATGAAGGATTCCACAATGTAAGCAAAACACTTATATACCCCTGGTCACTGCCATATGCCATATATTTCCAGTTCCCGCTGATTGATTCTGGTCGTCCGGTAAAGGAAAATCCTGACAAAGCCTGCATATCAATGGTATTAAGTTCCCCACTAACAGTAATTCCAGGCATAAGTCCCATTTCCGTCACATTCTTTGAAGTTAATTTAATATAACTGGTACCTGGATTACCCGGTGAACCTTTAGTACAGGTGAAGACACCTGCCGGTTCAGTAAAATCATTTAAGGAAGACCATAAATCAGGATTATTATAATTTCCTTTATCAATCCAATCTTCAAATCCGTTGTTTGGGATCTGTGCTAAAAGAATTGATGGAATTACACAAGCCATCAGGGAAAATATAAGTGCTTTCATTTTATTATTTTATAGTAATTATTTTGATTTTGAAGTTCAATGTCTTTTTATTCATACAAATTAAATATTTGTATAAACAAACTAAATCAATCTTTGTTTATTAGATGGCTGCTATTATTTTGCCGAAAGGTTATCTTTTGATTGCCTTGCCCAATCAAATAATATTGCCTTTTCTGTTACGCTCAATTGTGCCTTTTTGTGCATCAATTTATAGGAACACAAGGGCATAATATCATCCCTTACACTTTTAGCAATTCCATCCAGTTTAACATAAATGCGACGTATCCTTCCGATGAAGTATGATCCAGCATTTCCGTTTGTTTTTTAATAATTTAACGTTTCTTTCGTTTCACCGCAGGTCATCATTTTTTCTCCGAAATATGGATTCTGGATTGTTTTTGATTCGCTCAGCCAGTAGGCACCTTTATTATTGTTAGCCATTGGACAGAACTGGTAATAAACTGTTTTTCCCATTAAAGCGAAAGTTTTTATTGCTATGTAAAACTGATCGCTAAAACCAGCAAATGCTTGGCGTTGCTCTTCTAAAGTAACGGATGATTCAATTAGTTTTATATTATTGAGAAGGGTTCCAGATATATCCATCCATTGCTTGTGGGCATCATCTGTAAACAGTTTTATATCGACTTTTTCAATGGAATGAAGAACTGTTTGAGCGGCAAGTTTTACTTTATCAGGATCGCTTCTAACCAAAGCATTCTTTAATATAATATACTGATCGAAAAGTGTATTGAATTGCATAGTAATTTCCATTGTATTATCAATTTTCGCAGACTTTTCAGGAATATTTTGTTCGGTGATTTCTTTCTTTGCAATAATGCCTGATTTAGCATCACCGGGCATTTCCATTCCTGGCATGGATGATACTTGAGATCCTCCTGCAGGATTCATCATGCTCGGTTTACCTTCAAGCTGTGCAGCAGCATCGACGCTGAATGCGCCTTGGGTGACAATTTCCTCTCCTTCGTTTAATCCGCTCATCACCACATAGCTGTCTCCCAGCATGGGGCCGATTTCTATTTCCCGCATCTTAAATTCCGGTTCATCAGTTCCGGTTTGCTTCACATATACCACTGAGCGTTTACCGGTCCAGAGGACTGCAGTGCCAGGAATAACCAATTTATCATTATATCCGTCAAGGTTTGCAGATATAATACCGGTTGCAAACATCTCAGGTTTTAATTTTCCTTCCTGATTGCTCACCTCAACACGGACTTTTGCGACACGGGTGACAGGATCCAGCACCGGATCAATGAATGAAACATTTCCGGAAAAACTGGCGCCAGGCAGGGCCTGAACAGAGAACTTAATAGGATTGCCTTTTGTTAGAAATGGAAGATCGCTTTCATAAGCATCGAATAATAACCATACATTTGAAAGGTCCGCCACATCAAATAATACTGTACCGGGGGAAATAAAGTCGCCATTATTGACCCGTCTTGCCGTAACAATACCTGTTGTGTTGGCATATACTTCAAAATCAGATTTGGCAACACCCGAACTTTCAATATCGGATATCTGTTTATCGGTTAGTTTCCACTGCCGAAGTTTTTCTTTTGCTGCTTCATAAAGAACCGGCTGCGAGGATTTCGTTTTAGCCGTTTCAAGCAGTTCCTGCTGAGCCGTGACCAGATCCGGTGAATAAATAAGAGCTAATATTTGCCCTTTTTTGACTGTTTCGCCTGTAAAATTCACAGAAAGCATTTCAATACGGCCGGGCAGATACGAAACCTGACTTTGTAACAACCTTTCATCAGCTTGTACTTTACCATAAAGACGTATTTCTTTTACAGGTTTCTGTGTTGATACTATCGATGTTAGGACATTAGCCAACTGGGCAGCTTCTTTGGTCAGGTGTATTGTTGCCGCGTCAAAAGATGTATTGTTTTGATTTAGTGGAATTAAATCCATACCGCAAATAGGGCATTTACCCGGTTCATGCATTCTAATTTGCGGGTGCATAGCACAAGTCCATATAACTTCTTTACCTGCTTCGGCAACAGATTCGAGTTTTTCTTCACTTTTATGCGGCGAATGGAAAAATAACCACCCAAGAAATATACCTCCAATCAGAATGAGGCCAAAGCGTATATATTTATTTAAAAACACCTTTTTCATATGTTCAATCTTTCTAGTTTTCTGTGTTTGAGGATGCCATTAATCGTTTGAGCCAGGCGATAGATTTGTTAAAATCTGCTATGGCCTCTATCTGTTTGTATTCATAATCAAGTGTTTGTTGACGAACGCGCAATATATCAGTGAGATCAACAGTGGACGAAGCAAAACTTTTAAGCATGATGTCGAACGTTTTTGATGCCAATTCGAATTGTTCAGCATAAAGTTTTATCCTGCGTTGAGCATCCAGGTATAACTGCATGGCTTGATAATAGTCGGTTTTAAGCTCATTTGAAGTAGCTTTGTAATTTTGCAAAGCAGCTGATTTTAATAAGTCAGCTTCATCTTGCAATGCTTTATATTTTTTACGGTAGATAGGCAGTGTGGCAGTGACCATTGGCATGATCATATCTTGACCGTTCATTGATGATGTTGACATTTCGCTTTTACCGATAATAGAATAATTTAAACCCACTCCGATCATAGGATAGCCCATTCGTGTTACCATTTGTTTACGGGCTTCCAATGACTGCTGCTCATATTGAAGCATCCCCAGCATCGGATTGTTGACCAGCGTACTATCTGATATAGCTGTCAGAGACAGTGAAAAGTCAGTAGCTATTAACGTATCAGGAAGTGAAACCGGTGAATCAGGGAGCCTGTTCAAATAGCTGTTAAAGAATGCGGATACTGTGTTCCATTGAGTTTTTAACAGGGCAATATTATTCTGAAGATCGCCGATTTCAATCTGAATCCGATAGATATCTGCCAGACCTGAATTCCCTGTCGGAGCCGCTTTGAACCTGACAATGGCCAGACTTTCAATAGTCTTAAGGATCTCAATATTTTTCTCTGAGATCCGGATATTCTGTTTGAGCTTATGCAATTCATACCAGCTCTTCTGCACATCATAAAACACCTGCAATTTGGCATCTCTGAACGATTCGTATTTTGCTTTTGCCATCAGGCTCATTTCATCTTTGGCATATTTAATGACACCAAACCAGGGAAACATCTGCATCAACCTCAGATCCGCCACCTGGTTCCCGGAAATAAGTTCCATAGGACTTAGAAATACGCCGATACTCAAACTCGGATCTGGTAAACTGCCAACCTGTGGTACCTTTTGCAGGGCAGCTTCATATTCATAATAGCGCTGAAGGACGGTCGGATTGTTTTTCGCTGCAATCTCAAGGTAATTGAACAGAGAATCAGGTTGTTGCTGACCACTGCCAATTAACCCGCAACAAAGGACAAACGATACCATCAGTAATTTTCTAAATACCCGAATTTTCATCATTAAATTCATTATTAATTGATTGGACTGCTATTTTATTTTGATGGATTACCGATCTTTCCCTCCAAATCGCTTGAAACAAAGGCACCACGAAGACAGTCATAACCTGGATGACCATGCCCCCAAACATGGGTATTGCCATTGGGATCATGATGTCAGAGCCTTTTCCGGTGGAGGATAAAACGGGTAACAGGGCTATGACTGCCACAGCCGTTGTCATCATCGCAGGCCGTACACGTTTCATTCCAGCCGCTACGACTGCCTCACGCACATCGTGAACTGTTGCCGGATGTTTCGCCTCAAATACCTGGTGAATATAAGTCCCCATTATCACTCCATCATTTGTGGCTATACCGAACAGCGCAATAAAACCAACCCAGACTGCCACACTCAGATTTATAGTGTGCATCTGGAACATGTCCCGAAGGTTTATCCCTGCAACAGAAAAATTCAAAAACCAACCCTGGCCATATAACCAAAGCATAATAAACCCGCCGGCAAAGGCTACGAAAACTCCGGAAAAATGAATAAAAGACGCTGTCACCGTACGAAATTGAAAATATAGCAGCAACAGTATCAGGAGCAGGCTTATAGGTATTACGATTGCTAGTCTTTTTGTTGCCCTGAGCTGGTGTTCGTAATTGCCTGCAAATTTATAAGATACTCCGGCAGGCAGGATTAGTGATCCTGATGCTATTTGCTGTTTTAATATTTTTGCTGCTTCTTCCACAACATCCACTTCTGCTTTGCCTTCTGTTTTATCGAAAATAACATACCCGTTAAGAAAAGTGTTTTCGCTTCGTATCATTTGTGCGCCACGGGTGTAATCAATATTTGCGATTTCACCCAGGGGTACCTGGACACCATTCATTGAAGGTATCAAGATGCGTTTGAGAGCTTCAGGATTATCTCGTAATTCCCGTGCATATCGGACCCTGATCGGGAACCTTTCCCGGCCCTCGACAGATGTGGTCAGTGTCATACCCCCGACAGCTACCTGTAGTACCTCCTGCACATCATTTATGCTCATCCCGTATCTGGCCATCGCTTCACGATTAAGCTTGATTTCGAGGTATGGTGCCCCTACAGCTCTGTCATAAAACACTGATGATGCTTTGATTGAAGGCACCTCTTTCAGAGCCATCTCAAGAGCAAGCCCGGCTTGTTCGATAGAACTAAGATCGGGGCCGAAGACTTTAAGGCCCATCGGTGCACGCATACCCGTGGAAAGCATCACCAGCCTTGTTTCAATGGGTTGTAACTTTGGAGCAGAAGTCAGCCCGGGTATATCCGTAACTTTGACAATTTCGTTCCAGATATCAAGCGGTTTTTTTATCTGAGGACGCCACTGGCGGAAATATTCTCCTTTTTTATCAGAAACAAGACTGTCGGCAGGAATAACTTTGAATTCGTCCTTATCAGGATTATATGTTGATCCGTTTCTTAAAACATAGTTACCATCACGGTCAACTTTAAACTGCATCCGATGTCCATCTTCGTCCAAAATATATTCAGAACGATAGTTGATTGTATTTTCAAACATCTGGACCGGGGCAGGATCGAGAGCGGAATTAACACGGCCCCATTTTCCAACGGCAATTTCGACTTCAGGAATAGCGGACAACCGTTTGTCAAGTGTTTCGATATATTGCAGGTTTTTTTCTATACTGGAATGTGGCATACTGGTAGGCATAAGCAGGAAAGAACCTTCGTTTAAAGAAGGCATGAACTCCTTGCCTGTTCCGGGAAATGCCTTTACCGGTCCTTGCCAGACTACTGTTTGCCTGAAATTTTTCCAGCCAATGCCCTCAGCTCCAGATGCCACAAAACCGAAGATTTTATCAAAGCCCTGCCATGCCAGCAAACCAAAAAATAAAGTGACGGCCGGTATGAGCAGAAACTTAGTTTTGTGCGCAAGCGCCCAACGGATAATTTCTTCATAATAATGTACCATTGACATCAGGGCAGCAAGAATTACGGCTATAATTGCAGCCACAAAGAGAAAATTGATAAAATTACTATTATGAGCACCGAGCGGCAACCATTCAACCGAAAGAAACCAGGCTGCAATAAGCACGGTGATGGCAATATTAATATAGTTGGGATATTCTTTACGATGCTCAGGCCAACGGTAATCGAGTAAATTATTTATACCGACAGCAATTAAAGCTAATGCAGGCCATGTTTGCCAGATAATAATAAATGCCAGTCCTGCAAGGATCAGGCCTCCATTCCAAACCTTACGTATTTTCTTTGTATCAAAGCGGATATTAAAAAATATATGCACCAGAGTTGGAAGAACGACAATTCCGAGGATAAATGCAGCGATCAGAGCAAAGGTTTTGGTGAAAGCCAAAGGATGAAATAATTTGCCTTCGGCAGCCTGCATGGCAAAAACCGGCAGGAAACTTACGATTGTAGTAGCAATCGATGTCACAACCGCTGCCCGAACTTCGGTCGTTGCCTGGTAAATAACATCAAGCAGTTTCCTCCCCCGAATACCATGATTCTCCGGCATCTCCAGGTGCCGGAGAATATTTTCCACGTCCACAATTCCGATATCGACCATCACACCGATGGCAATTGCTATGCCGGACAAGGCAACAATATTAGCATCTATGCCGAACAACCGCATAAGGATAAAAGTCATCAATACACCGATGGGCAGTAATCCCGCTACGATAAGAGATGCTCTAAGGTTCATTACCAGGATGATAATCACGATAATACTGATCAGGATTTCATGCGAAAGTGCATATTCGAGGGTGCCGATTGTTTCTTTTATGAGCCCGGTACGGTCGTAAAAAGGAACAATCGTTACCTTGGAAACTGAGCCGTCAGGCAAGATTTTCTGCGGTAATCCAGCTTCTATCTCTTTTATTTTATCTTTAACGTTGTTGATGACTTCCATAGGATTTGACCCATAGCGCGCGACAACGACAGCGCCTACCGCTTCGGAACCCGCCTTATCAAGGCCGCCACGCCGGGTAGCCGGGCCAAATCCAACACGGGCGACATCTTTGATGCGCACCGGAACATTATTCCGGACTGCAACTACAGAGAGTTCGATATCTTCCAGATTCTTTACATAACCCAGACCACGGATAATATATTCAACATTATTCAATTCCATGGTTTCTGCACCTATGTCCAGGTTGCTTTTTCGCACAGCATTCATCACATCCATAACCGATACATTAAATGCCTTAAGCGCTTCGGGATTTAAGTCGATCTGGTATTCCTTAATAAAGCCGCCGACAGAAGCTACCTCAGAAACACCTTCTGCAGTGGTTAATCCGTATTTGACATAAAAATTCTGGATGGTTCTGAGTTCCTCGGGATCCCATCCGCCGTTGGGTTGGCCGGTCTTTGGGTCCCGGCCTTCAAGAGTGTACCAATATATTTGTCCGAGTGCTGTCGCATCCGGGCCCAGAGTTGGTTGCACTCCATCAGGTAGTATGCCAGGCGACAAGGAATTGAGTTTTTCAAGAATGCGTGAACGACTCCAGTAATAATCAATATTATCTTTGAAAATAATGTAGATAAACGACATACCGAACATGGATGTGCTACGCACATTCTGTACGCCGGGAATACCCAGTAATGCAGTGGTCAAAGGGTAAGTCACCTGGTCCTGGATGTCTTTGGGTGACCGTCCCATCCACTCTGTTGCCACGATTTGCTGATTTTCGCCAATATCAGGGATTGCATCAACCGGTACCGGATCACGGGGAAAGAAACCCGTTTTCAGGTTGAATGGCATATAAACAATTCCCAGCACCACGAAAGAGATCAGAAATATGAACGTGATCAGCCGGTTTTCGAGAAAATATTTAACCAGCCGGTTAAATGGATTATTCATAGGAAATCATATTATGTTAATGCCTGTGCATTTTGCCTGTATCATGTGGCATACTGGTGTTGGTGCCTGGTTCCATTTTGACAAGCTCCATGCCGCATTTTGGGCAATCGCCAGGTTTATCGCTTTGTATTTCAGGATGCATAGGGCAGGTATAAACTATTTGTTCCTTTGCTTTTGATTCAACAGCAGGACTCTTTGTGGTCGGATTGCTGCAGGAGGGCAGTGTTGCGGCCAATGATAGCCCAAGCAACATGATAATAATTGAATTTTTCATAAGATTAGAATTAAAATTTAATAAATTAACTGAATACTATACAGTTAAAAAGCTAAGACGATTATTTAACGATGATGTAATTCATGTTCTGATGGCTCTACCGGGTGATGTGCCGGATGTGCCTGCCTGATCATGTTCAATTCACGGTAATATTGATTTACCAAGGAGGTATCACCCATGAAGGTATGTGTTTCCATCATGTCGCTACCATGCATCATTCCACCGCCCATCATATTTCCGCCCATCATGTTATCACCATCCAGCATTTCTTCGCAATAGGTCAGATAATATACAATACATAGAGAATCGTTCATGTGATAAAGGCTGTCCATCATAAAAACTGTTGGATTTAAGGATTGGCCGTAAGGATCAACATATTTTGCAAGCGAATCATCTTTCGACTTAGCTTCCCGGAAGGTATTAAGTACCAAACTTTCCGTACTGTCCAACTCGGCTTTGAGTTTATCTTGACTATCATCCTTTGAACAACTGAATGTGATGGCTGATAAAGTAATGATCATAGCCATAAACAATGCGATCTTTTTCATTTTTTTCATTTTTAAGTAATTATTAATAAGAATGGATTGACTCAAATACCACCCGCAAAAACCAGATGGCTATTTATTTAAAAATTAATGGGAATAGAGGGAACCCTGCATTAAATGCTGCGAGTCACGTAGAAAGCAAACTCAATAATGGGTGAATAATATAATCACCGCCATCACACGGAACTCGTTCCCGGAAAGCAGGATTTCAGCAACGGAAATTGCCAAAAGAAACCGGAATATCACCGGTTTTTGGGGGAAGAAATTTTCTGTGGAATATGTGATCACCGGATGAAGCTATTGTAATAGTTTCCGGCAATTCGAAAAATACATTAAAGAAGAATAAATTTTCAGATAATGGTGAATTAACCTCCTCAGACGAGGATACCGTAAAATTATCCGTGACTTTATTAAAACTGAATACGTTGTGGCATTTTTCACATTCATGACCACAGCAAGGTTCAGGGGTTGAAAATAAAGCAAAGGATGCAAATGTTCGGCCGCAATAATGCCTGGTAACAGATAAACCACCTGTTGCGATCAACAGGAGGAAAACCATTATGCTCATTCCGGCCTTTTTCATTTTTTAAATCAATATATTTAAATAAACGCATGTTTCAGTAAATTGTTTTATAAAAGATAATATTTTTTTAATTTAGGCACCATGACTTTGAAACAGTCTGAATATTAACAGATAAGATGATTTGTTATTTATTATCACAATTCGGTTTTTAGAGGTACTTTTATAGTTTCATGCATTTCTACTTAAGAATAGGAATTATTAAATGATTCAGGAAATAATATTAAACTCAACAATAACCTGCCCTCAGTGCGGATTCAGGAAAGATGAGATAATGCCGACCGATGCCTGTCAATACTTCTATAAATGTACAAACTGTGGACTGATTCTAAAACCGAAAACCGGCGACTGTTGTGTTTTCTGTTCTTACGGCAGTGAAAAATGTCCGCCAATCCAGGAAAGCCATAATTGCAGATATTGTGGATGAACCGACGGATTTACCCACCGGACTGAGATCGAAATCCAGTACCGATGGATTTACCCGTCAGATTGCAAGCCTGGCATTACGCCGACTTTAACTCCTTATTCCTTGCTTCCAATAAACCGCAATGTGTAGTCCCCCTGGTTATTGTGCATTTTCAGAGTATAATCAAAGGTGTGATCATCAGTATTGAAACTTCCGTAATGTTGATCACCTGATTCATGGTCGTTGCTCATGTGTTGATCCCAATTTGTCCAATCCCCATTATTTCCCATCATATGATGATCTTCTGATTCATAATGTCCATATTCATTATAAAAATCATCGCTTGTAAAGCATGCCATCATATAATTTGCATTTTGATACAGTTCAAGCATGAAGGTTGTGTCAAGCTCTATGCCATAACAATGTATTTCAACAGTATAGTCATTGAATCTGGAGACATCGCATTTTGCTGAACCAGCACCGGATTTTAATGCCCCCTGGGTAAGCGTACCATTATAAGTACCTGTAACCTGGTTTGTAAGATCAGATTCATTTTTATCCTTTTTACAGGAAACAACGACCATGGTTGAAATGATCATTACAGAAATTACTAAAATTTTTCTTGTTTTCATGTTGTAAAATTTTGTTGTTAAAATTTGATAATATTTCCAATATATATAAGTATATAACTTTGTAATTAACCTCTTAGTATCCTGATTGCATTAAATACAGCGATTAACGCTACTCCTATATCGCCGAATACTGCTTCCCACATGGTGGCAATTCCTAAAACGCCAAGAATTATAAAAACAAGTTTTACGCCCAATGCAAAAAAGATATTCTGCCAGACAATGTTTCTTGTTCTTTTTGCAACATCAATAGCTATGGCGACTTTCGAAGGTGAATCGGTCATCAGCACCACATCAGCAGTTTCAATAGCTGCATCTGATCCAAGAGCGCCCATGGCTATTCCAATATCGGCTCGAGCGATTACCGGTGCATCATTTATTCCATCTCCGACAAAAGCCACCTTTCCACCCTTAAATTCTGTAATTAAATCCTCTATATGTTTGACCTTATCATCGGGCAACAGTTCATAAAAGTATCTGTCTATCTTTAATTTTTTGGCAAAGGTTGCTGCAGCAAATTTGTTGTCGCCGGTAAGCATTATTGTTTGAATATTCTTTGCTTTTAACTTTTCTATTGCTTCAATGGCATCATCTTTCAATGTGTCCGAAATAATAATGTACCCGGCATAGGTGCTATCAATAGCTACATGTACCACTGTTCCTTCCACGTTACAAACCGGGTGGGTAATATTTTCCTTATGAAGGAATTTATCATTCCCGGCAAGCACGGTTTTCATATCAATTACAGCCTTAATGCCATGCCCGGAAATTTCTTCAACTTGATTAATTCGGGTGATATCTTTATTTTTTCCGAAAGCCTCAGTAATTGACTTAGCCACCGGGTGGTTTGAATTGGTTTCAGCATAAGCAGCATATTCTAATATTTCTTCTTTAGAAAAACCGTTGGAGGTAACAACCTCTGAAACCTTAAATTCACCCTTAGTGAGTGTGCCTGTTTTATCAAATACCACAGCCCTAACCTTCGTTAAAGCATCCAGAAAGTTGGAGCCTTTCGCCAGGATTCCTTTTCTTGAAGCACTGCCTATGCCGCCGAAATATCCCAGCGGAATACTAATGACCAATGCGCAGGGACAGGAAATAACCAATACAACCAGCGCACGGTAAATCCAATCACTGAAAGTTTGCCCGCTAAACAAAAGGGGAGGCAATATTGCAAGCAGCAAAGCTCCAACAACCACAACCGGGGTATAGTATTTGGCAAACGTTGTGATGAACTTTTCGGTTTCCGCTTTTTTAGAGGAGGCGTTTTCAACCAGTTCCAAAATTTTTGTCACAGACGATTCGCTGAATAATTTGGTCACCTTTATTGTAAGCACCCCGGTTTGATTAATAGTTCCGGACAAAGCCATATCATTTTTTTCCAATTTTCGTGGCACACTTTCACCGGTCAAAGCCGAAGTATCGACAAATGAAATACCATCCATAACTTCGCCATCGACTGGAATTTTTTCTCCTGCCTTAACCATAATTATATCACCTATTTCAATACTCTCAGGTGAAACCCTTGTCAATTCTCCATCCAACAATAAATTGGCAAAATCAGGTTTTATTTCAAGCAGCGATTTAATTGACTTTCGGGAACGGTTAAGCGCAATATCCTGGAAGAGCTCCCCGACAACATAAAACAGCATTACAGCAACAGCTTCGGGCATTTCATCTATTGCAAATGCTCCAAGAGTAGCTATGGTCATTAAAAACTGTTCGTTAAACAACTGCCCCCTGATTATATTTTTTACGGCAGATGAAATAACCTTCCAGCCTACGATAAGGTAAGCAGTTCCAAATATTAAATATTCAGCAATATGATAGGGTGTATTGTGTATTTCTTCTCTGAATATTATACCTGCAAGTAAAAACAGAAACCCGGAAACTGCTTTAATAATGGTCCATTTATTTTCTTTAAGCTCGTTTGTTGAAACCAATATTTTCTCTTTATTGTTTTCTTCTACTTCCACTTCCGGTTCTATCTCTTTTATTCGGGCTTTTACCATTTCGAAATCATCAGTATCAATAGTAAGGCTTGAATGAGCAAAATTTACATTTACAAATTTTACCTTATCCAGCTTTGTCAGGTGGTCTTCAATTTTTGAAGCACATGATGCACAGTCCATGTTTTTTAAAAGATATTTTTTCATGAGCACATCTATTTAGTATAATTTTAAAGACTTAATAGTTTTCATCTTTATTTACCCGCACGCCTTAGAATTAATTGAAAGAACTGAACGTTGATATCCTGACCAACCTGTTCTGGAATATTAATATCAAAATCTGATAATTTGAGTTTAAACGATGCCTCCATTACACAGGTATAATTCAATAATTTATCAATATGACTAAATTTCATTTTTGCCACCGTAATGATCTTTCTTTGATTGAATTCTATTTCTAATGGTATGTCAAAATTGTATTCACTATGATTCCATGTTAGAAAATCAACCGGGATGTATCCCTTCATAGTCAATGACATGGCTTTGCTTGTAAGAAGGCTATCAATTAAGTATAATCCGCTTGTAAAGGATTGAAGGTTAATATTACCATAAATGGTCTTATCACTTGGATTATATTTGATTGCGAGTTCATGGCTTTCTGCTATAAAGGTTGAGTCAATGTAAAAACCAGTTGCTAAAACATAACCATTTGTTGTACGATAATCGTTTTGGGAATAGCATTTACCATAAAAAAAAAGAAAAATGCCAGATAATATGATTGTATTAATTACTATGGCTCTCATCTTCTATATTTTTTAGATTTTAAACAATAAAATAATTCTTCATGCTTAACAAATATTAAGTTTGTAACAAACCGGGCACCAACTTTCCCTTGTTTTTATGCTGAAAGCAGTGGCATACCACTGGTGTCCGTTTTTACATTGCCAAAGTAATTTATCCTTAGAATTTGAATATTCTGTTGACAGACATTTGCCACCTCTTTCTCCGGCAAGTTGTTGCAACTCCTTTAAAGACAATTTCTGGTTTCCGGCACATCTAGGACACCAGGAACCAGAATACAGAACACTATTGACCGAAGAGTACCATCTGTGGCCAAACTGACACTCCCAAACCAGCTTTTGACGAATATTTTCGTAATGAGAAGTCAAACATTTTCCATTATGTTGTTCTGCAATTTCTTCTAACCGCTTTAGCATAATTCTATTTCGATTTTCATAACCTGTTTTAATTTTAATTTCATTTGTTTTCATATTTTTAGGATTAACAGGTCCTTCCGGATTTAATACCGGAAGGACCTGTAATTAAACCAACTTCTATCAACAGTTGATCATTGATTATTGAAATTCATCGCTGGTTCTTATGTGAACAACTTTTTCAACATCAGTGATATAAATAATCCCATCTCCAGGATTTCCTGTTCTGGCTTTATTCCGGATAATCTCGATAATTTTCATACTTTCCACATCACTGCATATTATTTCAAGTTTTGCAACCACACTGTTTGTGATTGAAAAATTAGTTGATATGGTTGGATCATCTCCTTTGAGTTGTCCTGTACCTTCTGTTAAGGAGACAGTCAAATTCGGATATCCAGCCTGCAGCAGTTCATTAAAAATGTCGTTTACCTTAAAAGGCTTTACAAATGCTTTTATTTCTTTCATAATAAATGTTTTTAAGATTATCCGCAGGTCATTTCACCTGCATTCTTTTTTGCTGATAACAGATTGTATGCTCCTTTAAAGACGACTTTTGAATTTTCCAGGTCAAATCCTTCAGGAAGTTGAATTTCTGTGTATTCATCATTGGTCTCGCCTTTGATAACTTCAATAAAACGATATTCCGTAAAAGGCTTTCCACTTTCCTCTTTGTCTTTTTCAAAGATAAAGATGTAGTATTTGTCTCCAAAGCCGACCACTGCTTCTGCAGGAACTGATACTACCTGCTTGTCGGTTTCTTCAATATGTGCCAGGACATACATGCCCGGTAACACATTAGGACAAGGTTGCTGAACGCTGGCAAAAACCTTATAAGTCTTATCCGTATTGATTGACTTACCTGCCTGGTAGATCTTAGCCGTATGCTCATGCGTTTCATTATTGATGGAGAAGTGCACAAACTGTCCGACAGATATGCTGTTGGCGTCTTTTTCAAACAATGTCAATTCAAGTAATAAATTGTCAGGATTGACGATCTCGAACAGCACATCGGCAGGAGCGGCATACCTGCCGATACTTACACTCGTGGATTTGATATAACCGCTTATTGGGGATCGAAGTGAAATGGATGCTGATATATCATTTTCTGTCAGGGTGGCAGGATTTAAACCCAGCATGATCAATTTTTGCTCCATCCCCTTGAGTTGCGCCATCAGGCTACGATATTCCGAGGTGACCTGCTGCAAATTCTTCTGCGAATAGACATCATCTTTATATAACTCATTGTGACGTTTGTACTCTGCTTCCGCATAATCGAATTTACTTTTTGTATCAAAATAGTCCTGCTGCAAATCCACGAAATCAGTATTTTCGATGACTGCAAGTTCCTGGCCTTTGCTGACAAAACTGCCTGGTAGAAGATTGGTGGATTTAATAAACCCGCCGAGCGGAACACTGACAGAAGCCGAGTTTTGTGGTGCGGTCGTCACCAATCCGTTGGCTTTAATCACACCGCTGACAAATCGCATCTCAACTTTTCCTAATTTGATGCCGGCAACTTTGATCTGGTCGGCATCCATTTCGACGATATCTTCAGGCAACTCTTCATGTTCGCCTTCGCCTTCTTCTTCGCCTACTTCATGATTGTGGCCTTCATGGCTTTCAGTTTCCGCAATCTCAGCATGGGCGTCTGCTGCATGGCCATGTTCGTCTGTTTTATTACTCTTGCAGCCTGTAAGTATCGCTACACTGATCATTATCAAAATGATGAAACTAAATTTTATTGCTTTCATATTTAAAATATTTTACCTGTAATTGATTCTATTGAAATGGTGGTCTGATTGTAATTATTAAGTGCTTCAAGATAATTTTGCTTGATATCCAATGCCCTGCTGAGGGTAAGGATATAATCCAGATAATCCATCGCACCGGCCTGATAGCCCTTTGTTGCCTGTTCGATGATCAGGTCAGCCTCCGGTACAGCTTGCTGCTCATAATATTCCAGGCTGCTCAGAAATTTGCGGTATTCATCCAGCAGGGAATTGTAACTCCCGGTTAAAGACCTGGCATAATATTCTGAATTCGTTTGTGCTACCTGTTCCTGAATTTTTGCAGCCTTGATTTTTGAAGAATAGGGACCAAACACAAGCGGAACGGTAATGCCTGCCTGCAGGCCGTTAAAACGGTCTCCATTGCTGAAGGTTTGCAGAGATCCGTCAACTTCCTGGATTCCGATCATAGTCTGACTAAAAAATCCAATATTTAGATCAGGCAGCATCCTGCTGCTTTCCAGTTTCTTTTCCATCCGGGCTACTTCTACCTGCTGTTGCAAATAACCAAGCGTCGGATTAAAACTAAGTGAGGCAGTATCAAACGACGGAGTAAAGTCAGCACGTCGCAGTACCGAATCAGCGGGATAATACCCGGATTCGACACCTAAAATAGTGTTAAAGTTTCGGCTAAGAATGCTGATATCCGCATTGGTTTGTTGCAATTGGTTTTTAACTTCCAGACTTTGAGAGCGGGCTGTGATCATTTCCAACCGGTTTGTTTCACCGGTCTTTGCCCGGAGTTCAGCTGCCCTTAAGAAACCACTGAAAAGGCTATCCTGGTAAGATAATAAATCGCGTTTAGAATACAGGTAGGCCAGCTGCCAGTATAATTGCTTTATTTGCCCTGCAATTTCAAGTTGAGTCGCTTTCAGTTGCCATTCAGTAATGTTTACATTTGCACCTGCCAGATTTTGCTGGTTTACGTAGACTGTAGGAAATGCAAATGACTGGTTAACTGCAAAGCTGTTGTCTTTGATATAGGAGTTAATCTGACCGTACTGGGCATCAATGCTGGTTTTAGGAAGATCCCATGCCGCCTTCTTCAGAGTCTTTTGGGCTTCAACCGAAAAGGCGGAGGACTTTATGGCAAGATTACTGTCCATGGACATCCTGATGGCATTCTGAAGCGTAATCGGTTTTGAGTCCTGGCCTGTTAATTTACCATTGTATAGCAATCCTATTGTTAATAATACCAGTAAAGAAGCAGTCCCTATTTTTTTCCGTTTGATCCGGAGCTTGAAATTTCCTTTGGAAAAAAGGATATATAAAACCGGTAACACGACCAGCGTCAAAAGGGTAGAAGTGATAAGTCCTCCAATAACAACGGTTGCGAGGGGCTTTTGAACTTCTGCTCCCGCTGAGGTTGACAAAGCCATCGGCAAAAATCCAAATGATGCCACCGCGGCTGTCATTATTACAGGCCTCAGTCGGGTTTTTAATCCTTTCAATACCCTTTCAGTGATATCCGAGACTCCATCTTTCTCCAGGCGATTGAATTCAGCGATCAGAACGATACCATTCAACACTGCCACGCCGAACAGTGCAATAAAGCCAACGCCTGCCGAAATGGAAAAGTTCATATCTCTCAGCCAAAGTGCCACCACGCCACCGATTGCAGCCATTGGCACAGCTGTAAAGATCAGTATGGATTGTTTTACGGAATGGAAAGTAAAGAATAGTAATACGAATATAAGAATCAAGGCAACAGGTACTGCGATGGCAAGCCGCTCCCGCGCCGCAACAAGGTTTTCAAACTGTCCTCCATAGGTCGTATAATATCCAACCGGCAGTTTCAGTCTTGAATCCAGGATTCCCTGAACTTCATTTACAACGCTTTCTACATCCCTGCCGCGAACGTTAAAACCTATGGTTAGGCGCCGTTTTGTATTTTCCCTGGATACCTGAGCAGGGCCTGATTTGATGGCAACTTCTGCAACCTGGTCGAGAGGGATGAGCCGTCCATCAGGTAATGCAATGCTCAGGTTTTTGACATCGGAAATATCCTGACGATGTTCTTTGTCCAACCGCACCACAAGATCAAATCTTTTTTCTTCATCAAATACTACTCCGGCAGAGCTTCCCGCAAATGCCGCTTTCAGGATTTTATTGATATCATCGACAGATATGCCATATTGCGCCATCCTTTGCCGGTTATAATCTACCTGAATTTGTGAAAGTCCGGTAACTTTTTCCACATTAATATCTTCCACTCCGGGCGTATTACGGATCATTTCCTCTATTTCTGCCGCTTTTAGTGCCAGGGTATCCAGGTTGTCGCCGAACAGCTTTATCGCCACATCCTGTCTGGATCCGGTCATCAGTTCATTGAACCGAAGTTGGATCGGTTGCTGAAATTCGAATTTCACGCCAGCCAGAACCGCAAGCTTTTCTTCCATTTTTTCAACAAGTTCTTCCCGGGTTTTTGCGGTGGTCCATTCACTCTTGTCTTTCAAGGTGATGATATAGTCACCGGTTTCCATCGGAGTAGGATCGGTAGGTATTTCCCCTGGTCCGATCTTACACACAATATGTTTGACCTCCGGAAAATTGTCGCGTAATATGGTATTTGCTTTTTTTACCACTTCAACCGTATTCGATGGAGATCCGCCCTGCAAAGTGATCACAAGAGCAGCCAGGTCACCTTCTTCCAACTGGGGAATAAATTCACCGCCAAGCCGGTTGAACATAAACAGGCTACCGATAAATAATAATACTGAGGTAATTACTACTGCCAATTTGTGCCTGAGGGCAAACATAATAACCGGATGAAAAGCTTTCTGAAAGAAATCCATAATCCGGTCTGAAATGTTGCGCTTATGTTCCGTATTCTTGCTGAGGAAAATAGAAGATATCATTGGAATCCAGGTTAGTGAAAGAATGAAAGCGCCCAGGATGGCAAAACTGACAACCTGGCCCATAGGGCGGAACATTTTACCTTCAATTCCGACCAGAGCCAGGATGGGGAGATAAACAATAAGGATGATTATTTCGCCAAAGGCTGCGGCAGTCCTGATCTTACTTGAAGCCTGGAACACTTCTTCATCCATTTGCTGTTGGTTCAACCTTTTCAGTCCTAAATATTTCGATTTGCTGAAGGAAATCCGGTGAACCACACTTTCCACGATGATAACTGCCCCGTCAACGATCAGTCCGAAATCAATGGCTCCAAGGCTCATCAGGTTACCTGAAACGCCGAATAACCTCATCATACCTATTGCAAACAACATGGCAAGAGGAATCACTGAGGCGACGATCAATCCTGCCCTTAAATTGCCCAGCAATAAAACCAGGATAAAGATCACGATAAGGGCACCCTCAATAAGGTTCCGGGAAACTGTTCCAATGGCCCGGTTGACCAGATGCGTGCGATCCAGGTAAGGGACTATTTCGATACCTTTCGGAAGTGATTTTTGAATGGATGCAATCTTGTCTTTGACATCCTTGATCACTTCATTTGCATTCGCCCCCTTAAGCATCATGATCACTCCACCTACCGCTTCACTGGTGTCAGAAACAAGAGCACCATACCGTGTTGCATTGCCATATTGGACCGTGGCCACATCGCGAACAAGTACCGGGATGCCATTGATGCTTTTCACGACGATATTTTCTATATCCTCAAGCGTTTTGACCAGACCGATGCCCCTGATGAAATAGGCTACAGGTTTCTTGTCAATATAAGCGCTTCCGGTATTTTCATTGTTTTTTTCAAGTGCTTCAAAAATATCGGTAAGGGTAAGCCCCATAGCCCTGAGTCTTGAAGGATTTACCGCAATCTCATATTGTTTGACAAATCCACCATAGCTGTTAACATCAGCAACACCAGGCGTTCCGAGCATTTGCCGGCGCACGATCCAGTCCTGGTAAGTCCGCAAATCCCTTATGGAGTATTTGTCTTTGTAACCTTCTTCTAATTCAAGCGTGTACTGGAAAATTTCTCCAAGTCCCGTAGAAATTGGCGCCATTTCAATTTTGGCTAAGCCTTGCGGGATCTGGTCCTCCGCTTCACGTAACCGTTCACCTATTTGCTGGCGTGCCCAGTAAATATCAACATTGTCTTTAAATACAACCGTAACCACTGATAATCCCAGCCTCGAAATGGACCGCAGTTCCAGAACATCCGGGATATTGGCTACAGATACTTCAATCGGAGCCGTAATGAAGCTCTCCACTTCCTGCACTGCCAGTGAAGGAGCAAGTGAAATAACCTGCACCTGGTTATTGGTGATATCCGGCACTGCATCGATCGGCAGGTGCACCAGTGAATAAGTCCCCCAGGCAATCAGTCCAAAAATGAAAAGACCGATGATAAACTTGTTTCGTATAGAAAATCTGATTATTTTTTCAATCATAAGAGATAGTTATTTTAATGTTTTTAAGGAATCATAGTAATGTCTTAAGTTTTCTTCATTTTCAAAATAGATCACTTCAACAGCTCTTTTTGACTTGAGACCAATGATTGCATCGGCTTTGCAGATGGTTTTACCGGTCAGTGCATCCTGGATAAATGCTAATGAATCATAGTTCATTTTAATATCCTCTGCGCATAGCCTGTCGCATGTAAAGAATTCTTTTTCATGAAACCTGAATTTTTTACTGTTGTGAATTTTCAGATTATTTCCGCACATGCATACATTCGCAGGAGATACCTCTTTTCCGTATAGAAACACTTTCCTGTAATAAAATTTCAGCTCACACCAATTCATTGCCGTAATGCTTGATATTACCACTACTGAAAGAAGAATGCTGAACCAAATAATAAGTGATCTGTTGAATTTTTTTTCTTCTCGAATCTGCGCTTCCTGCAATTGTTTTGCAGACAGCTTTATTTTTTTCATAAACTATTGCATTGCATATAGTTAATAAAACCGGGAATGTTGATTCCCGAAAATAAATCACTGGGAGGTCAAGCGATAAAAGGAGGGGCCCGCAGGTTGGGAATTAGGTGAAAATCATTATCCGTTAATCCCTCTGAAGAGTTTATATATAATGATGTTATACGGACATTATCTTTAGCGTAAAAGTCGGGCTGACTATCAAAAAACAGATCGATCGTTGGCAGTTGATGGTCAGCGATGAAGGACGATGTGATCTTTTCAATCGTAATATCATTCAGAACCACACAATGAACAGGCATACCTGAAGATTTCCCGGATTGTTCTGTCGGATTTGAACAATGATCCTGTTCCTGATGACTAAATTCGTTCTTATGGTGATCATGGGGTTCAATAAGGTGGAGGATAATGACCAAGGCAGCCATCCAGACGGGAAGCATTCTTAAATATTTACGAAGTTGGTCCACCTATAATTTTATTAATCAAAACGAAAGCACAAAAGTAAATATTAAATCCATGCAACTGTGTTGCAAAGTTATTTATGGCATGATGCACATACTCCTTTGACAACCATGTTGATGCTCTGAAGCTCAAAATCAGCCGGAAGGATCACAGAAGGGATAATATTATCATCGAGGCAATACGTGTTGCCACATATAGTGCAATGAAAGTGCACATGAAGATCTTCAGGATTACAAAGGCAGGAATTATTACACATGGCGTATTTTACAGACCCGGTGCCGTCCTCGATACGGTGGATCAGCTTATTGGCTTCGAATGTTTTAAGGGTCCGGTACAAAGTAATCCTGTCGGCTTTCTCAAATTGATGTTCCAGATCGGCCAGGCTAATTGCAACTGTTTGTTTCGAGAAGATTTTCAAAACCAGTTCCCGCATAGCGGTTGGTTTGATGTTCCGGGAATGGAGAATATCGTCAAGTTCTTCGTTCATGGTTAAGAAGTTATTGTTTTAGGCGACATCTTTATATAACAAACTAATATTGAAACAGTTTTATTTAGGCTCAAGATGGCCTTCCACAATCCTGATCTCATCCTCCGTCAGTCCATATAACTGGTAAACAAGCTCATTGATGACGCTGTCAGGTTCACTATCGTCGAACGCTACTTTCTCAGAATGCGAGATTAAACTTAAGAGAAACGTAATTATTAAGCGAAACACAGAATATTTTTTTAATAGCTTTTGCAACAGTTAAGTTTTAGAAATTAGCTGAAACAGTATTTTCCCAGATTTTGTAGTCCGATATTTCTGGTTCCTGCTTGTTAGATCTGATTCGGTCATTTCGAGCCATCCTTCTTCAATTAGTGGTTTGATGTAGCGATTATAATTATCAGGATGATTTTTTAAGCCTAATATTTCCAATAGTTTTTCCCTTGATTGAGGGACAATACTTGTTCCAATAACCTTCCTTACTTTATCTCCAGCTACATCGTTAACTCTATCGCTAACTCTATCGTTAACTCTATCGCTAACTCTATCGCTAACTCTATCACTGACCCTGTCAACATCAGCAGTCACATAATACCTTATGAGAGTCTTAACATCATCTAAATGATTGACATCCAGTAATCCTTCAGGAATATCGACAGTTTCTATGTCTAGACTATTAATTCCAACTCCTATAAGAGCAGGATGTGATTTAATAACAGCAAGAAAAAAAGTTTTATCAGCATCTGTAGTTAATTCAGGAGGTGGAGAGCCGTTTTGTTCAAGGGCACGATGAATTAATGGAAATCCCGAACTGCGCCCTTCTATAAGATGCAATTCTTTTAAAAAATCTCCAATACGACGATTTCGATATTGTCTTGCAATAACCCTTTGTAGTTTTAACATCTCTTCGTCGATGGGAGGCATAGGTCCAGGGAAGCTCAGCACTTCTATGCGATCGGGGAAAATTTGTATTTCAATCGGATTGTCCTGATCGTAACCTTTATGATAAACAGCATTTGCTATAACTTCTTCAATGGCTTCATAAGGATAATTGTAAAATCTAAGCGCTTCAGCCTTTTCTTTTACTTTAATCACCTTTTCCTGAATAACCATTGTCTTAAGGTAATCCAGAGTATTTCTAAGGTGGTGGTGAATAGGACCTGTAAAAACTTTTTCAATGAAATTCCGCCCTGATTCATCTTTATGGATAACGATTTCAATTCGGGCTTGTGGGAAAAAGCGTTCCGGTTCTTCATGAAATAGGAGCAATCCAATATTGACCGGGAAAGGATATTCATCCGGACCACGGACGATAGCCATTTGGCGGCACAAATCAAGAAACGGAATTCTTGAACTCTCTTCAAAAAGACTGCTTTTAACTTCCTGAAGGTAGGCTTGGATAAGAGCTAAACTCAGATTATCCGGAGTCGCTTGCTGATTAATCCTGTCATCAAAAGGGATTCGAGCAGCAAGTTCTTGAAGTTGTCTAAGAGTTTCACCCCTGGCAATAATTGTCCTTGAGCCCCTGCGAACATAAAATTCCCTTTCCGCTTTATTTCCAAGTGCAACAGGGGCAGAATAAGGCCTATTATCTCCAGCAGGCACCCAAATGATAAGTACGTGCCTTCCCTCAATAATTTCCGGTTGTGAGATCGGGAAATAATTAGGCTGAACCTGATAGCATAATTCTAATAACCTTCCCTGCATCACATCTAATTGGTTTGCCTTAATTCCTTCAGGAGGTAAATTTGGCTGTCCTGCAACTGCTTCGACTCCAATTATGATATATCCCCCGCCCCAATTATTGATATCATTGGCAAAAGCGCTCATGGTATGAATCACGTCTTCCGGGTTCCAGCCTCTTTTAAACTCGATCCGGTCCCATTCAACTACCTGGCCGTTGATTAAATCGTGTATGTTTATTGGCAGAGCCATTGCTACTATTCCGACTTATTATTGAATACATGTTGTAATTACAAATTTATTAAAAATGGGGGATGGGTAACTGATAAACTAGCTCATTGTTCCGGTTTTAGCAATAGCCGGACCAAATATTAACCAGTCGTTTGCCATCAAATATTTACTCGTCCATCGGAAATCGAAATTCGACAATCGACAATCAATCCGTCCCTTCCACAATCCTGATCTCCTCCTTCGTAAGCCCATATAAATGGTAAACTAGCTCATTGATGCGGTTTTCGCAATAGTCGATCTTTGATTTTATCTGGTCGATTTGGGTTTGAAGTTTAGTTTCCTTCAAATCTTCATTCAGTTTGAGCAATTGGTCAACCAGCTTAATTATTTCATTTTGTAATGATTCATTTGTATTATCAATTTCTTTTATTGGTAAAGATGAAAGTTCGTAAATTCTAATCTCTGGAAACGTTTTATCCTGGCGATTGTATTTCTTCTTGAAATAGTAAGCCAAAAGCTTTGAGTTTAATATTCCTAGTAAAAATTTTGGTTTAGATTGGTCAAACGGTTTGACAATTTGTAAAAGTTGGCTAGTAACATAATCAGTATTTGTGTACGCCGAAATTAATGTTCTTCCTACAATTCTTCTAACAAGTATTCTCTCCCCCTCAAATAACATTGAATCTCTTGGGGCAGCTAGGTTTTCACCATATTTCAACCACCTGTTTTTGTAAGAAATTGAAAACAGATTAATGTCTTTGCCTTCTAAATATGGACGATATGTGCTGTCAATCTTAAAATCAGATTCATAAACTCTCTCCTTGGCAAAGTTTGCTTTTTGCGGTGGCTTTCCTTTTCCGGTTTCGTAAATTTTAATACCGAACTTTATCAATGCCAACTTTTCAAGTGGTTTTGTAAATTCTTCTAATTTACTTCGTAGCAACACATCGCTATGACTTAAATTAATATTTATTATGCTTAGGCCCCCATCATTCCAAATCTCTTGATTGACAGTTTGGGTAATTAAAAGACCATCATTAGAAGGCTCAAATATCTCAGTTAAAATCTTATTATTGATTTTATTCTCAAGTATCGTAATAATCGGTAAAACTGTCGCCTGGTCAAAAACTTTAATTTTTGAGTAATCAACAACTTTCAGGATACTTGTTTTACGAAGAATGTAAGCTCTGAGTTTTTTATTGCTTTGGTTATTAAGCCAAGTGTTAGGAGTTATAAAACCAATTAATCCATTCGGTTTTAAAAGATTAATTCCCGCTTCCCAAAATAAGGCATAAATATCAAATTGATATTCAGCTACTTGATATTTGCTAACAAAGTAGTCATAAGCATTTCCGTTTTCCTCTTTCCAATCTCTACCCCCCAAATACGGCGGATTCCCAATAACCGCATCAAATCCTCCCTGTTTAAATACCTCCGGAAAAGCATTTTGCCAGTTGAACGGTTTGATCTTCTTTTCCAGGCCAAAGTCCAGCTCAGCGCTGTAAAAATCCGTATCAATCAAACTGTTCCCGCTTTTGATATTATTGTCAAGTGTCGGCAGCACCCGCTCATTCCACAAACTGAACTGCTGCTGAATGGAAGCTTCCGTTTCACCTTCCAAACACTTCAGTAGAAGGCTCAGTTTGGTCACTTCAACCGCGTTAACGTCAATATCTACTCCATAGATGTTGTTCAGCAGGATGCGCTTCTTCTCAGCCGTTGTAAGATATCCATCGGGAGTAAGGACATTGCTTTTCCCCCCTCTCCTCCCAGGAGAGGGGCCGGGGGTGAGGTTATTTGTATAATAGCTCTTATGCCAGTCCAGCAAATACTGGTAGGCACCTATCAGGAAACTGCCGCTTCCGCAGGCCGGGTCAACAATTTTTAATTCGCTTACTTCTGCGGGTGTCTTTCCTTCAACGAGTTTTCCAACAGTATTCTTTACAATGTATTCCACAATGTACTGAGGCGTGTAATAAACTCCACCGGCTTTTCGGACTTCTGGCTTTTCCTCGATCTTTGCATGATGGGCAGGCGTTATCCGAATAACTTTCCCGAGAAACTGCTCATAGGCGCTTCCCAGGATTTCAACTGATAATACGGAAAACTCATACGGACATTCCGGGTAGTACATTTCATTGATAAGGGTCTTGATGACCTTATTATCAATTCTCAGGTGTTCGCAGATACGGTCTTTATGAAAGTCAAACAGCCCCGAATTGTACTTTTCATCTGCTTTACGGAACTGCTCGAATAAGTTCTGATAGTAATCTCCATGGCTTAGAGCATGTTTCAGGTTTCCATAAGGCTCAACGCTTCTGTCTTCTGCAATGCGGAGAAAGATGATACGGTCAATGGTCTGCTGAACGGCAAAATTGATCTCGTCTTCGCCAAGTTCCTTGTTATTCCAACTGATGGAAGTCGCCAGGTAGGTGCGCCAGCGGTCAAGTGATTGCAGGAACTCTTTATCAACCGTTGTGGTTCCTTTTTTCTGGGTATCACTTTGTACATACTTGTCGAAACTTCCTTTTAGTACTCTTTCCTTTGAGAATTTATCCCACAGAAAATCAAACTTTGTAAGGTATTCATGAAATGTCAGATAGCCGATCCGTGCTACTGAGGCTTTATCTGCCGGATTGGGTTTAACCGTGCAGTCGTAAATAGATAACTCTTCGAAGTCGGTTATAATACTGATCGGAAGTTTTGCACTCCATCCGTAGCGTCTTACCTGGTATGCAGGTTGTATTTCGTCTTTTACTGATACACCGGGTTTCTTCGCTTCCACAAAGAAAAGTCGCTTTCCCCCCGCCAGCCTGAAAGAATAATCCGGCGCTTTCGTGGCAGTTCCTATTTTCAACCTATCCTCATGGATTACTTCCCTGTAAGCTTCAGCATAACCTTGCTCGTTGTCCATGTCCCAGCCAAGTGCTTTGAAAAATGGATCAATGAAGTCACGACGGGTCAGTGTTTCGTTGTATTCTGACTTCTTATATGAAGAATATTGTTCTTCAAAGCGTTCGACGAGTTCTGAGATTTTTTGAAATGCTGATTCTTTTGTAATCATTGATAAAAGGGTCAGTGGTTAATTTTGTCTGTGATAAAATTAGTTATTTATTGTTCATCAGCTGCCAAAGTAAAGCACTCAGGCCATTCCAGATCAATTTCTCCTTCTTAATCACTCGATTTTTCCACGAAGTTACCTATATCGGTAATATCTGATAACAAGGGCCTGCGAAGGCCCTCCTGATGGAACCAGCCTCCTGCGGCACTTCGTGTTCCGTCATTTTCCCCTTCACTCCGAAATCAACAACCTATCCACTCGACGAGAACCGGGTTCTGTTGTCGCTCCTGGCCATTGATATCGGCTAAAGAAAATGACCGGAACCCTTGCATCAGAATTCCCGATCCGGTATTGGTTGCGCAAAAATTTCATTTTAACCCGGCGCGCCAGATGCCAAAATAAGTCCCCTGGGCAAGGGGCAGACACTATGACTATCGTGCGTTCTATTTCCCCGGAAGCTAAAGCGCTGTATAAAATGCGCCGCGAAAACCTGAAACAGGTTTCACGGGTTCTTCAGCTTCAAATGAAGTCCGGCGCTGCTGACTTCGATTCAGTCAATGAAGGACTTATTCAGATCTATTCTGCTGATGGTGTCCATACTGCCTTTAAGACTTTCCAGCAATGGAAAGAAGAAGGAAAGTCTGTCATTAAAGGCGAAAAAGCCTTTTCAGTATGGGGCAGTCCACGTAAAGTTGCCAATCCTGAGCCTGAAGAAGGCGAAAACGATGAATTCAAGTACTGGCCGCTTTGCTACCTCTTCAGCAATAAACAGGTTGAAGAAAAAACTCAGTCCTGAAATTGATGCCTGTTTGGCACCGATGGGAAATCTTCCATCGGTGCTTTTTTTATGCTCGTTCCGGCTTGTTTAAATTAAGGTAAACAAAAAAACTCCCTTGCCCACCTATCTTCTTCTTGTCTTTTCACTCAATTACCTCACAAAGTTACCTATATCACAAATGTTTGCCGCTAATGGCCTTCGTAGTCCTCCTGGCGGAACTGCCTACTCCGGTACTCCGTGTTCCTTCATTTTAAAAGTTAAAATGACCGTCACCATTGCATCTAAATTTCTGATCCGGTTTGACTTGTTCAAAATTTTCATTTTAAACCTGGCGAGCCAGATGCCTTTATAAGTCCGCAGGGCAGCGGCAAGAAACATGAGTCTTTCCGCACTTTCCCGTTCTTCCGAATTCATCGATTACATCGATGGCATTTATTACGAAGGCTATGCCCAGCAAATGGCTGTAGAAAACCCTGTCAGACTTACCTTTGAATATTATGAATTCCTGCGGAATTTATAACTTTCACCTGGTTGAGTTGCCTCCGGAGGATGATCCACCGGAGGCTTTTTTTTGTTTCGTTCTTTTACATGGCCGGTCCAACACATCTTTTTCGACTAACAAGTTACAGAAGGGCGACAGTCATGAACCTGTTTGAAATCTTCATCGAATTCATCGACGCCATCTACTTCCCTGGCTATGCCGACCAAATGGCCGAAAAGAAACCCGAGTAATTCAACTTTGAATACGAAGAGTTCGCTTTCGGCCTCATATAAATAAAAGCTCCAATGGGATAAGTCCCACCAAAGCTTTTTTATTCTCATGTTTTGTTTGTAAACCGTATTTAGGTTTTCCGGTTCAGTATATTTGGCGATTTAAAATCAATAAACGGACATCTTTCAGGATACTTGAAGAAAAGTAGATACATTCAATTAAATAAGCTAACACCAATTGCAGCAAATCCTAGGAGGACATATTTACTTATCTAAAGTCAATGTCTATGCCTTCATATATTGCCAGAAGTTCAGGCAATGTCCTTGTCTCAATATTCAATTCTTTGCAAATTGCTGGTATCTTTTTAAAGAGTTTGTTGTCGTTGCTTATTTCTGTTTCTTCTGTCACTAAAACAACTTCTTCACCATCTTTTTGAATATTTAAGCAAAGTATAATTTGCCTTATGTCTGCATCATTTAAAAAACTATTCTTTTGGTTTTCAAATTCCGTATCAGATAAGTTTCGTTGCTTTCTTACTATGATGTTTACAAACTGATTTTCAACTTGTCTAAGAAACTTTGCAGGTGATGGCGCTAACAATGATTCTGTTTTGTAGGGGACTTTAGCTGATTTTAAAAATGTTTTGTCTTGTAGGAAGGAAAGTGTTTTAATAATAACACCCTTCGAATTATAAGTGCATTCCTCAAAGACTTTGTCGATAATGATAATTTCACCTTGTGCTATTTTATTCTTGAAATAATTAAAAAGTAATGATTTTTTATCGAATGGCAAGTAGTAACGGACCAACGATAGGAGTGAGTTAGTATCAATTACAACTTTCATTGCAGATATCGGTCAAGTTTATCAGGCGAAATATTTAATGTCTTACAGACATCATACTCATTAATAACTCCTTCATAAAAAGCTGTCTGAATAGTTGAAATCAGTAATGGGGAATTGATGGGTTTAGGTGTAGATCCTTTCGCTTTAATTCCCTGAAGTTTTTCAAGGTCTCTTTTCTTTCTTTCGGCTTCTAGCCTTAATCGATATTCTTCATCTTTGGCGGCTTTAATTTTATTGTAATCTTTTTGAGTAATTTTTTTCTGAAAGAGTAATCTTGTAAATAAAGCGATTTCACTTAAGTGAGTCCTTTTTGAAACTCCTTCAATTGTTTCAAATTGATAGTCATTTGTCCCGTCTGCTTTGTCAATGCTTTCAATGGCTATATCCCATTCTCCTGCAAGAAAATAATAAGCGAAATCATTACACCATCTTTCAATTGCACTTAGTTTTGAACTAGCTAAGTTCAATACATCAAGCTGCTCTATTTCTTCTTCGTTTAGAAGATAGTGTCCTAACTCGTGTATGAGTGTAAAAATCTCCCTCCTAAATGAGGTCTGTTGTCGCTTAAGAACTATAACATTGGGAGTTAGGAAGAATCCATCAATATTAGCTTTTTCTTTCTTATTCCAAGTTTCAACAAACTCAAAAACTAAAATATTGTATCTTGCCAGCTTAGCAATTAGTGATCTTAGAAATTCTTTAGGAATTGGATTGAAATCTGGGTAAAGGTTATTTCTTAATTGTTTAGCAACACTTTTAGGGTCTTCATTAATAGTAAATATAGGAAGTATCCTTTCAATATTCAGCTCTGCAAGTTTTGCTATTGCAGAAAGTGAAATTTTAAACTCTTCAAATTGATATACAATTTTCTTTGCCCCTAGGTTTAAGTCTGTCCCAAATTTGGTTTTTCTAAAGAATATGCTTGCGTCTTGTGAAATTTCAGGCGATTTTGGGTCTAAATAGTAATGAAGTCCTTTATTAAAAACTTTGTCAATACGTTTCAAATGACTGATATGGATTTCATTACCAAATAGATCCTCTTTTGTCAAAGTATTTTTAAGGCCTTCACTTACAATTGCAATTAGTTCATCTACTGACATTTTGTATAAATTCAGCAGGTATTTTAATCTTGTTATATTTTGTTCTACTTTCAAGAAGTCAGTCCTTATTGCATTACAAATTTACAAATTAGAATCGTTGTATTTTCGTTCATCGTATCTTTCCATAAGACTCCTATCGTTTCTACAAATTCATTGAATTATATTGCAATGATTGAATTTAGAAATGTCCTTGTAATATAAACATATATAATAAATTCATCTGGATGTTAATTACTTAGCTATTTGACCATTGAAATAATCAAATTAAATTGCTTAGGATCTTACAAATGAAATTTCCCTTTTCCTCCCTTATCCTGCTCATATCCCACCTTTCCCTTTTTCCGTTTTAGTAACTCGATTTTTCCACGAATTTACCTGTATCGGAAATATCTGCCGCTAAGGGCTGCAAGCATTTCATGTTCCGTCATTTTCTTCTTCACCCCGAAATCAACAACCTATCCACTCCACGAGAACCGGGTTCATTTGTCGTTACTGGCTATTGATATCGGCTAAAGAAAAGGACCGGAACCCTTGCAGCAGAATTTCCAATCCGGTACTGGTTGCGCAAAAATTTCATTTCTAACCCGGCGCGCCAGATGCCAACACAAGTCTGTAGGGCAACAGCGAAACAAATGCTTCTTACTTCATCTTTATTTTCCATTTGCGAAATTTCCGTCACCTACTCCACCAAGATCAAGGCCGCTAATCGCCCAAAGATCGCAGGCTCGCGCGATTGCTATGAGCTTGTTCTGCCACTCTGGGACGACCTGGAATACCGTGAATCCTTTTGCGTTCTCTTAATGAGTCGTGCGAACAGAGTTCTGGGGATTTCACAGGTTTCCATGGGCGGCATTTCCGGAACTGTCGCTGATCCTAAAGTTATCTTCCAGCATGCCCTCAAGGCAAATGCATCCAGCTTAATTCTTTTGCATAACCATCCGAGTGGGAACACCAACCCATCTGAAGCTGATATCCATCTGACCAAAAAGCTGGTCGAGGGCGGCAAATTGCTGGATCTTGCTGTCCTGGATCACCTGATCGTTACCACCGATGGTTATTATTCCTTCGCCGATGAAGGGTTGATTTAAATAACCTTCGTCTCAAAATGCTGAGAGCCTGGCTGTCGCCGGACTCTCTTTTTTTGCTCGTTATTTGGTCTCAGGCCGGGCAGCCCTAGTTTATTTAAAAAGGAAGAAGTCTAGTAATTTCCCCCTCTCCGATTTGGAGAGGGGGACAAAGGGGGTGAGGCCGGCTTTTAGAAAGCAATTGCATAAACTCCTGCAATCTTTTCAGGTAGGGAAGATAGGTTGAATTGCCATTATTGGCCTTGATGATATCAAGATGGCTATGGATAAACTTTGCAGGATCTTCAATTAAGCTGCATGAATTAAGCCTGATCGGACTTTCAGGTACTGATATCCGGTTAAAACAACTTTCAAGCTCTTTGATTTCCTGGTCCCAGGGTTTGGTTATGGCTTCTTTAGCTTGATCCTTTTTCTTAAACTCGATAAGCAGGGATATGTCATATTTACCATAGGTTTTCGGAGTATCTGGAAGAAGGGGAAGTGCAATTGCAGGTTCCGGTTCCTGTTCAGGTGCTGGTTCAGGTTCTGGCAAAGCAAAGTCTTTATAATTATACCTTATTAAGTGGTCAGCCAGGTCAAGCCCTTTTTTCTTTTCTTCTTCGGTTGCCTTGCGTTCCAGTAAATCAGAAACAGTAAATGTGGCAATTGCTGAAAATTGCTTTGCTCTGTCACTCCATTTTTCAAAGCCCATCAGGTCGGGAAACAGGACAACAAATCGCCCCTTTAGCACTTCGCAAATTTCAGGATTCAGGTTGTTCAAACTTCCAACGGCTAACCAGGTGAACTGCGGGAGATAAGCACTAGCAATGATTGCTGTCTTTTCACTTTCTACGATGGCAACTGGTTTAGTCTTATCCTTGAGAAGATGCTCCCCGTAAAAACATTGCTTCAGGGCAAATTCCTCCTGCTTCAATAGTTTGTGCACCCAGGTGATGTGACTGAATGGTTCCTTAACTCTTTTGCCGGTAACAGGATCATAGAGCATGACTTTCCCCGACCTGATCCTGCCGGCATTGTCTATCTGCCAGAAGACCGTTGAACCTTCCCAGTGCCTGGAGGTTCCAATGTAATACTTGCCAACCAGATCACTGGCAATATCATTCCCGAATAGGCTGACCAGGTATTGAATGAAGTGATTTTCCTCATGCTGTTGCAGGCTGGATTTCAATATTTTACCTGCTATATAAGAGGTGGATTTTTCCGGAATTGATTTGAGTTGATGATTTGCCTTTTGATGCACGACCGGATCCTGTTCAATATTGTTGTCTGTGAAATATTGCTTCGGCGTGTAGTGATACCCGCAATTGTGCTCTCGGTTACAACGGCCAACATCAGGGTGCACATGCTCTCCGGTCGTTGAATCGATGTACCGGGAGAGCGATCGTTCTTTGTTGCATTGAGGGCACCTGTACCGGGAATTCATTCCCTTATAAGGTTCCAGGATAAAAGGATGATTTTTCATGATTTTATAAATGGCACTTGGCATTCGTGGCATTCGTGGCACTCGTGACCCCTTGATATTGCTTGAAAGTGCCACAAGTGCCACAAGTGCCAAATGTTTGGATTATTTAATACGCTTTTCATATTTACCGACGGTGACCCTTGTAAATAATTCTTGATCGGTAAGAAACCTTTTGAATGATCTTTCAGGCATCCCAACACTGTTGGCAATTTTGATCCCTGCTTCAGTAGTGAAAGAATTCGGCAAAGTTTTGTACAGGTTTTGCTTATCAGCCGGCAATTTATCAATAGGGTTCAGGCTTGAAATATTGGAGTATACCTTTATGGCTGACCTTTTGAAATATTCGGCCAGCTGCAGGGCTTTTTGCACGGAATTAACACTGATCCCGTTAAGATTACTTTCACCGCAAGCCCAGGATAACAATTCAAGGATCAGAGACAGGCGGACAGCGTGTACTTCCAATTTGCTACAAATACCGCTTATCGCGTCACTCTGAGAATTATTGCATAGGTCGGCATTATCGTTTTGCCACTTCCATAAGATTTTCTTTGCTTCCTTGGTGAAGATTAACACCCTTGGCTTTGGATTATGCGTCTCATCAAACTGAACTTTTAAACCCAGGAGGTTGGTAACAATACTCTGCCAACTAATGATAATGTTTGGATTAAGTTCGCTCTCACTCCAATAAGGCTTCCGAACATTATCCGGGATGACGAACAGGATTCGTTCAAGAAATCCGTTCTCTGTCCGGTTTTCTTTGCCAAGTTCTTTCAGCAGGCCGGTCTGAATAGTACCGGCGACAGAAATAAAGGGAAGCGGAATGAAAATCGGTTCTGCCGTTTTCCGGTCAATAGTGATCGGTTTCCGGCTCCAGGCGCTTAACCAGAATTCCATCTCACTACCTTTATTATACTTGTTGAAGTTCTTAATCCAGCCGGCTAGTTCATCCACACAGACTCCAATTCCTCTTTTGTTGTAATTATGAACTTCAGCCAATGCCTCAGGGGTGTAATCCATCAAAAGAATCTTTTCCCATGCAGGTTTTAACGGCATATCGATTCCTTGCTGCTTTCTTTCCGTATCAGACAGTTTAGACGCTTCGTCGTATTCCCGCAATTGTTTCAAATAAAACTGGTAGGAATGTTTATCATGTTCAATAATCGGCTGGATGGCGAAGGAAAGCGGATGACTTTTATTGGTTCCTGTCCTGCCCACAATGGCTAGGTACAGTACAGCGCTTTCCTGCCAACCTGTCTTGACTTCCACATGAAAAGAATTGCCAATGCTCACCGAAGCTGCATAAAGAATCGAAGCGCCAATGAAATCAATCGGGAAATCAAGACTCTCATTAGTAGCTTTGACTATTTGCCGGATCTGCTGAGGGAATACATCGACAGGGAAACGGTTGGACTCATCGGGCTCACCAGCGCTGGCTTTCGCCAGCAACTGGTCAGCTTCGCTTTGGATATCTTCCAGCGAGATCAAGTTGAAATGTGGGTCTAAATCCATATTTTCAGAAGTTTTATCTCGTTGGAGAAAAAGGTGTTTGGCTCGGATCTGTGGTTAAGTACCATGCTTTAAAGCCGGTGATCTCACACCTGGTTTTATCAGTTTCCCAGAGTAAGCCGGCTTTTTCCAATTCCCGTTTGTACTTGCAAATACTTCTCCTTGGAACACCTGTTTCATTGGATATCATGGAAGCTGTTGCAATATGTCCCTGCAAATAGTAAAATATGGTTTGCAACTGGGTGGGCGGTGCCGTATCTTTGCTCAGCCTATTTAGCAAATTACGAGGGCTGGATGTGTGATTATTTCCCATATTTCAGCCCTTTCCTTATTATATACTGGTCAGCTTCTGACTGTATTTCTGCAACAGTCTTTTTCCTGCCAGTCTTTATCCATTCGGTCAGTTCTAATTTAGTGAAATAGAGGCGTTTGCCTTTTTTTGCTACAGGAATAGCCTGGCGCTGAACCAGGCCATAGATCGTAGGAACCGACAGATGGAGCACTTCAGCAGCTTCCCGGATGGTTAGGAGTTTGTCGTTGTCAACCCTTGCAACATTGTTTTGAGATTCTAATAGCCGCTCTATTTTTTCCAGCTTATCATAGATCTGGGTGACGGCCTGTGGTAATTTTTCGAAGGTAATTTCTTGCATGACATTAAGTTTTAAAATTAATGTCGCAAGATTACTCTCTCAATTATGTGGGTTACAACGGGGTTATTGTCCCAGAATTATAACTCCATATGATAATTAATGGTTGTTGTATTTTTTATAACGGGGGCTAATTACTTTGATAATCTCCCCTTTTTCAATTTTTATTAGGGGGCTTTTACAGGGGTATTCATTTGTCGATATGTACTTTTCAATAGTTCTTAAAGAGTATGGAGATATCTTATTCCTGAATTTGAAATTGAAATTCTGGAATATCCATTGTTGAAGGACATCCTTTCCGCACCCAATAATGAAATCGTGTTCAAGCAACTTTCTAAATAAATCCGCCAACCGAACTCCAGTGTCAAAAAAAATCAGCTTTGTTTTGGTAATTGACCCTGTCTTTAGGATCTCTAAAAGTTGATCCTGCTGATCGGGGCTGAAAAAATCTTTAAGGATTGAAAAAATAATTTCAATTGCGTCGGGTTTGAAAGTTGGTTTTATTCTGAATTCATGGTCTGGGGCATTCTTTGCTGATCCATCCTCATCACTGTTAATGTCCGGATCTTCGTCTGGTTCAAAAAATAGAGTCTCAAGGTCAATATTCAGATCCTGCAAGATTTTAATAAAAGGGATTTTAAAGTGTCTGCAGATCAAATCCATTTCTTTGAAGATCAGCACATACAAATTATGAATCATATGAGCATAAATGTCTCCATTATCGGCGTTATTCTTCAAAAACAAGAATTGAACATTACCAACCCTTTTTACTTTACCCGCTTCTCCTTCGATTCTTCCTAATTCATTTTGCACGGAGACCCGATTAAAGGCTCGGACATATCGAGTGATTATTTCAATACGTTCTTCGTGATTTTTGGAAAACAGATTTTCTTCAAGTTCTCGCAGAACTGGCTCAATATGAGACTCTCCGAACATATCCCCTTTACGGAATAATTCAGCATGATCCTCTTGAGTAAAAAATTGCCAATTCCACATAAAATCAATAGTCTTATATAGTTCTGCTGTTTTCATGAGTTTTATTACGAGAGTATAAAAAGTCTAGGCTTGAACAAATGTTAGTGATAATGTTAGTAAACAAAAAAAGACAGCTACTTTTTGATTTCGTAACTGTCTGGTTTTCTTGTCGGAGTGGAGAGATTTGAACTCTCGACCTCTTGACCCCCAGTCAAGCACGCTAACCAGGCTGCGCCACACCCCGAATATTAAATT
>CAYUQP010000006.1:0-64 GCA_964447005.1 uncultured Bacteroidales bacterium | reverse complement strand
CCAAGCACCAAATTCCAAGCACCAAATTCCAAGCACCAAATTCCAAGCACCAAATTCCAAGCAC
>CAYUQP010000005.1:0-155580 GCA_964447005.1 uncultured Bacteroidales bacterium | reverse complement strand
GCCAGGAGCAGCCATTGCCATTTGTTTACAGGTCGCAGATTACCTTTCGATTGAAAATACCAGATCATTGTTCCGAAGATTATCATGCTCGATGCATTAAGACAAGGCGCCAGCACCGGCCCGACCCAGGTAGTGGGGATGAGGAACAGGATGTCCCAGGTGAAGAGGCTTTCGGGCCAGCCCAGGAGGATGTAAAGGAACACATAATAAAAGATGTCCCAGATGCCGAAAGCCAGGATGAACATGCCGAACCGCTCCAGCCATGAACGGCCGGCGATGATCCCGATGCCGGCCAGCATCACCAGCGTGGCAAATTCCCGGCCGATCTCGGTGACGAGGATGCCGCTGTCCATCACCTTCAGCGGGAAAGCAAAGCCTTCCGGGTAATAGATATCCCGGAGATAGACCACCACCGCACTCTCCAGGTATCCCATCGCTATGGAAAACAAAATGACCATCATAAACCTCTGCAGGTCTCTTCCTTGGATTTTTCCTGAGATGAATTCTTTATCCGCCATAAACGATATCTTTGCCAGTTAAAACTAATTTTCCGTCATCACGATTCCCGGCATGAAATTAAGCAATTTGACCGTTTTATTTTTAATTCTTGTGGTGGCAACCCTGCTCAGGGTTTACGATTTGTTTCATATACCTTATACTTATGATGAGTTCAGCGCGCTGTTCCGGACCCGGTTCGACAGCTTTTCCGAACTGATCGAAAAAGGGGTCAAGGTCGATACGCTGCCGGCCGGCATCCAGGTTCTCCTATATTTGCTCACCGGGATGTTCGGTTGGAATGAATGGATCATCAAAATGCCGTTCATCCTTTCCGGCATATTGTCAGCCTGGCTTATTTTCCTGGTCGCCCGCTTATGGTACAATGAAACCGCGGGCCTGATTTCAGCAGCATTCGTGGCCAGCCTTCAATACACCGTGATCTACAGCCAGATCGCCAGGCCCTATGCCTCCGGGCTCTTCCTGGTCCTCCTGATGGTTTATTTCTGGTCAAAGATTATAAAAACGCCTGAAAAAAGGCTTTACCTGAATAGTTACCTTTTCATCATCTCCGCCACATTATGTGCTTACAATCATCATTTCAGCCTGCTCGTCGCGGCGGTTGCCGGGATCAGCGGGCTGTTCCTTATCGAAAGAAAATACCTGGTCCGGTACCTTATTAGCTGTGTGATCATTTGCATCCTTTACCTGCCTCACCTGGAGATCCTTTTCGCCCAGATGAAAATGAAAGGGAATGAAGGCTGGCTGGGAACGCTCCGGTATGATTTTATCCTGAACTATTTCAGGTATGTTTTTCAGTATTCTATCGTTTCATATCTTCTTGTATTACTGATAATTATTTATGGTATTTTTAAAAAAGAAAAACATCCGGATTACCTGAAGACCTCTTTATTGTTCCTGACCTGGTTCTGCGTCCCGTTCGTCACCGGATTTGTTTATTCCCGCCTGGTCAATAACGTGATGCAGTTCTCCGTCCTGATCTTCAGCTTCCCATTCCTGTTGTTCTTGCTTTTCGGGCATTTCAAGGCATTAAAACCCACGGTGAATCTGATCCTTGTTGTGCTCATCCTGGCGGTAAATATTTTCTCACTGGTTTATGTAAGAAAGCATTATTCGGTTTTTTATAATTCACAATATGTTCATATCCTCACAGATCGGGTTGAAGCTGAACAGCAATACGGCGAGATCCCATCCATTATTGATTCGGATAAGAATATTTCGGATTATTATATCCGGAAAATGGGCCTCGATTCGAATTTTACCTGGTATGACCAGCTTGCCGGTGCCGGGGGTTTTGAGGATTTTCTTCACGAACAGACCCAAAAGTCTGATTATTTATATTTTGGCTGCCTGTCGTCCAACCCGGCCACAACGGTTCCTGTGATCCGGGAGTATTATCCATTTATAAAAACTCAGAACAATTATTCGGGTGGGACAACCTATATTTTTTCAAAATCCGACGGGCTGGACGATGACCGTGTTGAATACTGGAGTTTTTCCGGCGACCCGAAAGAGCACTGGACGGCGGTCAAACCTGACCGGTTTATTGATACGGACGGATTTTCATGTAACGATTCTTACCTGGTCGACAGTTCCATGGAATGGTCACCGGTTTATTCCCGCGTGCTGGATGAGAATTTAATGCCCGGCAGCCATGATTTTATTGATATCTCTGTAAGGGTCAGCTTGCCGGACACGCTCCGGGAGGTCATCCTGGTGGCAAGCCTGGAAAGGGACAAAGAGTTCATCCACTGGGGCGGCTCCAAATTTGACCTTTACCTGGATCCCGTTGAAGAAAAGGGCTTCTGGAAACCGGTTTACTATTCGATAAACCTGGCCAATGTCCATGCCGACCTGGATGGAGCCTTGCTGAAGGTCTACGTCTGGAACAAGGGACGCGCCGGTTTTCTCATGGATGATTTCCTGGTCAGGTTCAGGAAAGGGAACCCGGTGGTTTACGGTTTAGTGGAAGAAATCTAGTGCGCTAATACTGAAAATGTTTGCAGTAATTTATTTTTTTCCACCACTGTTTGTTAATACCAAAAAATCGTTCTATCTTTGCACCCCATTTTCAGAAGGTAATCTTTATAACTATTGAAATTAAGCCATAGATGGATACTTTAAGTTACAGAACCGTCAGCGCGAACAAGGAAACCGTTGAGAAACAATGGATTCTGATCGATGCTGAAGGGCAGGTGCTGGGGAGGCTGGCATCGAAAGCAGCCGTTATGCTGCGTGGAAAAAACAAGCCCTATTACACTCCTCATGTTGATTGTGGCGACAATGTGGTGATCATTAACGCTGAGAAAGTACTTCTTACCGGGAATAAACTGGACGGGAAGGACTATGTTCATTACAGCGGTTACCCGGGAGGTGACAAACACCATACCCCGCGGGAAATGCTCAAGAGAAGGCCAACCTACCTCGTCGAGGAGGCAATCCGCGGGATGCTTCCCCGGACCAGGCTGGGCAGGGCGATCTTCGGAAACCTGCACGTTTACGCAGGTCCCGATCATCCGCACCAGGGACAGGCACCGAAAGAAATTGATATCAATACCATTAAATAAATAATATGGAAGTCATCAACGCAACCGGAAGGAGAAAAACAGCCATTGCGCGTGTATTTCTGAAAGAAGGCAACGGACAGATCACGGTTAACAAACGTGACGTGAAAGAATATTTCAACACCCCGATGCTTCAATATACCGTCAGGCAGGCATTCGAGATCACGCAGACCGAAGGCAGGTTTGACCTGAACGTCAACCTGGATGGCGGTGGTTACACCGGGCAGGCTGAAGCGCTCCGCATGGCAATTGCCAGGGCACTGATAAAAATTAACCCGGAATTCCGGAAAGCATTAAAAGATAAAGGCCTCTTACGCAGAGATCCCAGGATGGTTGAACGCAAGAAACCCGGTCAGCCAGGCGCACGCAGAAGGTTCCAGTTCAGCAAGCGTTAACGGATCACTACCTCATAAAGAGTGTTTAGTATCTAAACAGCCGGGACCACCTCCGCCGATCGCGGGGAAATGCTACCCGGCCGTTGCTTAATCAGAAGGTAAACATAAATCTACAAATTCATGGCAAGAACAACTTTCGAAGAATTATTGGATGCAGGGGTGCATTTTGGCCACCTCCGCCGCAAATGGAATCCTAACATGGCTCCGTATATTTTTATGGAACGCAACGGGATCCATATTATCGATCTTTACAAAACAATGGCCAAGCTCGAAGAGGCAGCCTCTGCAATGAAGCAGATCGCCAAATCGGGCCGCAAGGTGCTTTTCGTGGCTACCAAGAAACAAGCCAAGGAAATCGTGGCCACCCAGGTGCAAAAAGTAGCCATGCCTTACGTGGTGGAACGCTGGCCCGGTGGAATGCTCACCAATTTTGCCACTATCCGTAAAGCCGTCCGCAAGATGGGCTCTATCGACAAACTGATGTCGACCAGCAACTTCAAGAACCTCTCCAAGCGTGAACGCCTGCAGATCAACCGTGAAAGGCAAAAGCTGGAGAAACAGCTCGGCAGTATCGCCGAACTGAACAGGCTCCCTTCCGCGATTTTTGTGGTGGATATCCTGAAAGAAAAAATCGCCGTGGCCGAAGCAAGGAAACTGAATATTCCCACTTTCGCCGTCGTTGATACCAACTCCGATCCCAACATCATCGATTTCCCCATCCCGGGAAATGACGATGCGTCGAAATCCATCGAGCTGATCGTTCGTATCCTGGTCCAGGCTATCGAAGAAGGGCTTGCAGAAAGAAAGATCGACAAGGAAGCCAGGGGCGAAGAAGATGACAGGGAAGATGCTGACGGCAACGCACTTATGGTTGATGGCCTGGATGATGACGAGGATTCAGAGGCGATCCGTAAGAAAGCCCTGGATAAACTCGGAAAGGTTAAAAAGGAAGAAGACCGGATGGATGATTCAGGCAAACGGCCGCGCAGAGGTCTTACGAAAGCAAGAAAATAATTTACTTAATCAACGATTTAAACTTATGGCAAATATAACTGCTGCAGAAGTTAACAAACTGAGACAAATTACCGGGGCAGGAATGATGGATTGCAAAGCTGCCCTGATCGAAAGTGACGGCGATACGGAAAAGGCGATCGAGATCCTTCGTAAGAAAGGACAGAAAGTTGCTGCTAAACGTGCCGACCGTGAAGCCACCGAAGGGATCATCCTGGCAAAGACCAATGCAACGAATGATTTTGGCGCATTGATCGTGGTGAATTCGGAGACGGATTTCGTTGCGAAAAGCGATGATTTCACCAATTTTGCCAAGGCCGTCATTGACCTGGCCGTCGCAAAGAAACCGGCTACAGCCGAAGAGTTGAAAGCCCTCGATTTGAACGGAAGAACGGTAGACCAGAACCTGATGGACCTGGTGGGAAAGATCGGCGAAAAGCTGGAATTGTCGGGATATTTTACGGTCAACGCTTCCCTGGTGTCTGCTTACAATCATCTTGGCAATAAACTGGCCACCCTGGTCGGAATGAACCAGAAAAGCGACGCCATTTCAGAGGCTGCCCACAACGTGGCCATGCAGATCGCCGCGATGAACCCGATTGCCATTGACAAGGACGATGTGGATAAGAGCGTGATCGATAAAGAGATCGAAATCGGCATGGACCAGGCGCGCAACGAAGGCAAGCCCGAAAATATGCTGGAAAAGATAGCGGTTGGTAAGCTGAACAAGTTTTACCAGGATAATACGCTGCTCAACCAGGAATATGTGAAGGATAACTCGAAGAACATCAGGCAGTACCTGCAGGGAATTGATAAGGACCTGACAGTTACCGCTTTCGTCAGAAAAAAACTGGGCGATTAATTTCTAGTTGAATAATACCAACCGACGGCTTTTGTCGTCAGGGGTGCAAAATAAAGAGGCTGATCAGATTTCTGGTCAGCCTCTTTTTTAGTAATCACAAAAAAATCCAATTATGAAAGGACATGTCCCCCAGACATGTTGATCTTAATCTTTTAAATCCCAAGCAATTTTTTTACGAGATCGGCAACGGTTTTATTATCCGCTTTGCCGGCTAACTCTTTTGATGCCATGCCCATCACCCTGCCCATGTCTTTCGGCCCGCTGGCGCCGGTTTCCTGTATGATCTTTTTCAATCCGGCAAGGATGTCCTCTTCGCCGAGTTGTTTGGGTAAATAATGTTCTATGACGCCGGCCTGGAAAAGTTCCTGTTCTGCCAGGTCTTCACGTCCGCCGGTTTTATAGAGCTCAGCCGACTCCTGCCTTTGCTTGATGAGTTTTTGCAGCAGCCTGAGGCCTGCTTCTTCCGGCAGGTCGCCACCCACGGCATCCTTGCTGGTTTTCGCCAGCAGCAACGCGGCTTTGACGGCCCTGAGCGCTTCCAGCTTGCGGCTTTCCCGGGCCATCATGGCCTGTTTGATATCGTCGTTGATCCTGTTTTCAAGTTCCATTTTAACGGAAATTTATTTTAAGATTTTTTCAATCGACATTATCATGCAGGTATGAATTGCCCGATCTGATCTCCAGGTTCTTCGATTCAGAGTCTTCATAAAGCGAATACTTGGAAATCCTTGATTCACCGGATGGAATGGCATTTTTAAGCTCAACATTCCGTCGCACATAGGCCGGTTCATTTTCAAGTTCCTCGATGGTGCTCTCATTTTTAAGCTTCATGCTTAAATTCCTGAGCCGCTCGATCCTTTCCTGTGATTTCAGGTCGACTGAAGGGTTGGAATAAGATTTTTCGGTTTCAGTAGGGCTGCTTCCCCCCGGTTTCTTTATGTAAACTTCGAAAGGCCTGACTTCTTCAGGTTTTTTCATTTCATTGCCCTGTGTCGGTTCATTGTTGATTTTCGCAACCGTATTCTGATATTCGGCAGCCATTTCTTCTTTCTCTACTTCCACGGCCTGTTCCTCGCCATCCCGGCTTTCATCGACCGAAAACTCAAAAATGAAATTGCGGTCATCTTCTTTCCAGTTCAGGTCGGCGATTTGTTCCTGTTCAGCAATGAATTCTTCGGTTTCTTCAACCGGTTCAACAGGTATCTCATCCGGGTCAGCGGTCATTTCTTCTGAATCAACGGGCATTTCCACCGGCTCAACAATTGCTTCCGGTACAATTTCCTGTTGATCAACGACGTCGGCCATTTCTGTCACCGGTAAATCAGGAGCTGCTTCTTCGGCTACAATTTCTTCAACGGGCTTGCGGATTATTTCAATCGGGCGTTCAGTCACGGGATTGATCATCTGCGGCTGTTGGACCGGAGCTTTTATCTCATCGTTCAGGGTATGCCGGATGATCTTTTCCTGTGCTATCCTGTTCGCCGTATCGAAACCGGTTGCGATGATGGTAATGCTGATCTGGTTGCCCAGTGTGTCGTCGTAACCGTTGCCCCAGATGATCTCGGCCTGCGATTTGGCTTCCTGCTGAATATAGTCGGTGATCTCCGTCACCTCATCCATCGAGATCTCTTCCTGGCCTGATGTAATATACAACAATACATTGCTGGCCCCTTCGATATCGTTGTCGTTAAGCAGAGGAGAAGCCAGGGCGGCCTTGACCGCTTCGGTGGCACGGTTTTCGCCTTCAGCGCGGGCATAGCCCATAATGGCCTTGCCGCTGTTGCTCATCACCGTCCTGACGTCCTCGAAATCGACGTTGATATAGCCTGTGACCGTGATGATCTCGGCGATGCCTTTCGCGGCGGTGGTAAGAATATCGTCGGCCTTGTTGAAGGCTTCTGAAAGCTTCAGGTCGCCGCACAATTCACGTAGTTTATCGTTGCAGATGATCAAAAGGGTGTCAACATATTTCCGGAGTTCAGCGATCCCTTCGTCAGCCTGAAATTTACGTTTTTTGCCTTCAAACGTGAAAGGAATGGTGACAATGCCGACGGTCAGGATGCCCAGTTCGCGGGCAACTGAAGCGATGACCGGCGCGGCGCCCGTTCCTGTTCCACCGCCCATCCCTGCCGTAATGAACAGCATCTGGGTGTTCTTTTCAAGGATCTCCCTGATCTGGTCGATCTTCTGGTATGCAGATTCTTTACCAACGGAAGGAATGGATCCGGCACCCAGGCCTTTTTCCCCAAGCTGTATTTTAGTCGGTACCGGCGACGATTCCATCGCCTGGGCATCGGTGTTGCAAATGATGAAGTCCACCCCTTTAATTCCCTGGCGGAACATATGGTTAACTGCATTTGAGCCGCCACCGCCAACACCAACGACTTTTATAATGCTGGACTGGTTTTTCGGCATATCGAACTGGATCATTTCTTTCATGAATTAAAGGATTTTAAAAGTATTTGTTTTCTTGTTTTGATATGATTTTCCTCAGATAAATTATAAACAGATTGATTGTTCATAACTGTTTCTATATGTCATCTCCTTCGAACCAGTCCTGTATCTTTTTCAGGAATCCTCCCGAACCGGATTTTTTGACAATGACCTCCTCTGTTTCGACCTCCGTTTCGGTTTCGGTAACAACGGCCATTTCAGGCTCAAATGGTTGTTCGACGGGTTCAGGGACATGCAGCTTTTCTTCCGTTCTTTCATGCTCCTGCAGCTTTTGGATGCGCGATTCCGTTTCCCTGCCTCTTTCCCTGACCTTATCCCGGAGGTAACGTTCAACACCCTGGATGACCAATCCGACGCCGGTGGCATATTTCGGGCTGGCCATTTCATCCGGCGTGCCGGGAGCAAGATGTTCGTTCGGATACCCGATGCGGGTATCCATACCGGTCATGAACTCGGTCAGCTGGGCCAGGTGCTTGAGCAGCGCGCCTCCCCCGGTCAGCACAATACCGGCGATCAGTTTCTTCTCGTAACCCGAGTTCCTGATCTCGTAATAAACATGTTCGATGATCTCTTCCATCCTGGCCTGGATGATACTGGCAAGGTTTTTCAGAGTGATCTCCTTTGGCGGGCGGCCGCGCAGCCCGGGAATGGCAACCACTTCATCCTCCCTGTTTTCACTGGCCAGTGCTGAGCCGAACTTGATCTTCAGTTCTTCTGCATGTTTCCGGATAATGGAACAGCCTTCCTTGATGTCTTCAGTGAGAATTTCACCGCCAAAAGGAATAACAGAGGTATGCCTGATGATCCCGTCCTGGAAGATGGCAATATCTGTTGTGCCGCCACCGACGTCCACCAGTACCACTCCTGCCTCTTTTTCCTCTTCGCTGAGCACCGACTCGGCTGATGCGATGGGCTCCAGGATCAGGTCAACCACCTCAAGGCCCGCTTTCCTGACACATTTATAAATGTTCTTTGCAGCCGCGGTTTGCCCGATGATAATATGAAAATTGGCTTCCAGCGTATTGCCGAGCATACCGATGGGATGTTTGACCCCTTCTTCGCCGTCCACGATGTATTCCTGGGGTATCACATCGATGATCTCCTCCCCGGGATTCATGTTCAGGTTGAACATGTTCTGGTGCAGGATATCAATGTCCGCCTGGGTGATCTCATTTTCGAAATCCCTCCTGATAATGCTTCCCTTGTGTTGCAGGCTTTTGATATGCTGGCCGGCGATCCCTACATTCACATGTTTGATTTTCACGCCGCTGTTCTGTTCTGCCAGTTCGACAGCGGTACGGATGGATTGCACCGTATTTTCGATATTCGATACGACGCCCCGTTTTACCCCGATGGATTCGGTATTACCGTATCCCAGGATTTCAATTTTACCGTGTTCATTTTTACGGCCCACAATGGCAGCGATCTTTGTCGTGCCAATGTCTAATCCTACGATGATCTCAGACTTATTCATAATCATATTATTTTGAGCAAACTACTTGATTTTTATATTTTAAATTGATCGTTTTATACAATTCCCAATCTGTTCTTGACATGACCTTCTGATAAAAAATACTGAGATTTTCCAGCTTTTCCTTCGGTTCGGTCCCATCACCGAGGATGATGGCCTGGGATCCGATCTTGGGGACAAGTTCGATTTCCTTTTGGTCATTAACATAGATCTGGTCGATGAATGAATGAAGAAATTCATCCCGGGAGATGTGAAAGGCCACCGCGTAAATCCGGTGTATGACCGAACTGTCGGGGAAACTGCCGGGTGGCCTTTCACTTTTATCCAGGGATACAAAACGGTCTGCAATTTTACCGTTGGCAACGGGGACCAGAGTTGGATGTGCAGAGGTGAGCGGCATGGCCCATCCGTTGTGATCAAGGTAAAATTGCTGCCCGTCCTGGTTGACGATCCTTACCAGCGGTTCTCTCACCCTGGTCAGCATCACCAGGCCGCCTCCGATCGTCTGAAATACTTCGCAGGAGGAAACATAAGGATTGGCCGACACGGTGTTTTCAAGGTCGGCAAGGTCAATGCCCGCGATGGGCGCCCCTTCTATTTCCCCGAAATTCGTTTTGACAATATCCCTGATCTCCTCCAGCGTGATCAGGGGTTGTTCCGGGCTGTTCAGCACCTCGATGCGGAAACTCCGGTAAGCCCTGCTGTTGTGTTCCCTGTCGGTAAATGCTGCCAGCACCGCCATCCCGGCGACCAAAAGGATCATGAATGAAAGGTTCAGTATCTTCTTCATGATTGCAGGAGTTTAGTGATCGGTTCAACAAGCATGTCGATATCCCCGGCGCCGATGGTCAGGAATATTCCCGGTTTCTTTTTTCCAACCAGGTCCAGGACCTGTTCTTTGCTCAGGAGCTTTCTTTCAGGCAAGGTCATTAGCCCGAGGATCATTTCTGATGTCACTCCCGGGATTGGCAACTCCCTTGCGGGGTAAATATCAAGCAACCAGGCTTCGTCGAGCAGGTCCAGGCTGCGGGCAAAATCACCGGCAAAATCCCTGGTCCTCGAATAAAGATGCGGCTGGAAAAGGCCTGTCAGCTTTTTCCCCGGGAAAAGTTGCCTGACCGCGGTGATGAAGGCCGTCAGTTCGCGCGGATGGTGCGCGTAATCATCAATATAAACCACTTCGGGCTTTCTGACCCTGAAATCAAACCGCCTTCTGACACCCGTAAAGCTTGCAATGCCTTCAACAATGTCTATTTCCCCGGCGTTCAGAACCCTGCAAACCGCGATAGATGCCAGGGTGTTTTCAACATTGTGCCTTCCGGGGATCTGAAGCCTCAGGCCCTTCCATTGCAACTCGCCGCTGACCAGGTCGAAAAGCTGGTAACCTTCTTCGGTTCTGAGGTTTACGGCAAAATAATCGGAGAGTTCGTCCACCGCGTAATCGATCCTTCTGATGCCAGGTTTCAGGATCACGCTCATTCCGTCGCGGATGACCAATTGGCCCGCCGGTTTAATATTCCTTGCAAACGCGTTGAATGAATGCCTGACTTCTTCTGCCGTTCCGTAAATATCGAGGTGGTCCGGGTCCATTGCCGAAATGACCGCAATATCAGGGAAAAGAGAGAGGAAGGAGCGGTCGTATTCATCGGCTTCCACGATCATGATCTCTTCTTTACCGGAGCTGATGAAATTGGTGTTATAATTTTTGCTGATCCCGCCGATCAGGGCGGTCACCGGAAAACCGGCCTGCATCAGGATGTGCGCTATCATCGAACTGATGGAGGTTTTGCCATGGGTACCTGCAACCGCTACCGTGATTTTGCCCGAGGTGATCAGCCCGGTGACCTCGGCCCGCTTCAGCATTGGTATACCGCTTTCTTTCAAAAAGCTGAATTCATCGAGCGTATTTGGAATTGCCGGGGTGTATATGACCAGGTCAATGTCGGCCGGGATCATACCGGGGTCGTCCATGTAATGAATGACCATGCCCTCTTCGGCCAGTTCCCGGGTCAGGTCCGTCATGGTTTTGTCATAGCCATGGATCACTTTGCCTTTTGCATGGAAATACCTTGCCAGGGCGCTCATGCCGATCCCGCCGATGCCCAGGAAATATATTTTCCGTGTATTTTCCAGTTGCAATTTCATTTTTTGATCAGGGCTATGATTTCGTCCGCTATCTTATCATCAGCATCTACCACGGCAAATGCGCCTATATTTTCAGCCAGCTGATTCCTGCTTTGCTCATCCCGGATAAGATTCAGCAGCGATCCCGGCAGTTTTTCACATGCTTCACGGTCATGAATGACTACGGCAGCTCCTTTTTCCTCAAGCCTCCTGGCGTTTTTCATCTGGTGGTCCTCGGCCGCCGAAGGCAGGGGAATGAAGATCACCGGCTTTCGCACCGCGGCCAGCTCGGCGATAGCTATCGCCCCGGCCCTGGAGATCACGATATCGGCCATGGCATAAGCAAGGTCCATCCTTTTAATGAATCCCGCCACTTTAACTTCTCCAAAAGCTTCTTCGGAACACGCGTCGATGGCCCGTTGCTCAAAGTTTTTTCCGGTCTGCCAGAGCAGCTGCACCTGGTTTTCTTTAAAAAACGGGATCATTTTCTCAATGCAGGTATTGATGGAGTACGCTCCCTGGCTGCCGCCCACGACAAAGACCGTTTTTTTATCCGGCTTAAGGCCGAAGAAGGAGGCGGCTTCTTCTCTTTTGCCCATGATATCGATCACTTCCTTTCTGACTGGGTTCCCGGTAATGACGATTTTACTTTGCCGGAAATATTGCTCCATCCCTTCAAATGCCACGCAGACCTTTGCGGCTTTTTTCCCCAGGATCTTATTCGTTATACCGGGGAAAGAATTTTGTTCCTGGATCAGGGCAGGGATGCCAAGAACTCCTGCAGCACGCAGCGCCGGCCCGCTGGCAAAGCCACCGACCCCTACCGCCACATCGGCTTTGAAGCGGCGAATGATGAATAGTGCATGGACCAAACTGGTGATCACCTTCACCGGGAACAGCAGGTTTTTGATCGACAATTCTCTTTTCAGCCCGCTGATCCACAGTCCTTTGATGGCAAAACCAGCTTCCGGGACCTTTTCCATTTCCATTTTTCCCTTCGCCCCGATAAAAAGGATCTCTGCACCGGGCAGTTTTCTTTTGATCGCACGGGCAATGGCCAGGGCCGGGAAGATGTGGCCCCCGGTGCCTCCTCCGCTGATAATGATATGTGGATCAGGTCGTGGCATATTCTTCCTGGATTTGGTCCGGTTCCTGGTCCGGTATACCTTTACTGACTTCCCTGCTGACGCTCAGGATAATTCCTATTGACAGGCTTGTAAACCATATCGAAGTGCCCCCCATGCTTACAAGCGGTAGCGGCTGGCCGGTCACCGGTAACAGGTTGACCGCCACGCCCATGTTGATCAGTGCCTGGAAGACCAGGCTGAAAGCCACTCCGATCGTGAGAAAAGCTCCAAATGTCCGCGGACTTTTTATCACGATCCTGACAGCCCTGAACAGTAATATCATATAAAGAAGGACAACAAACGACCCGCCTATCAGGCCGTATTCCTCGATGATAATCGCGAAAATGAAATCGGAATAAGGGTGCGAAAGGAAATTACGCTGGGTACTGTTGCCCGGCATTTTACCAAGTATGCCCCCGGAAACCACGGCAATTTTTGATTGCACCACCTGGTCTTCTTCCTCTTCTTCTTCCCCTGAGAAAAAACTTTCCATCCGGTTTTCCCAGGTTTTTAAGCGACCCTGCTTGCTTTCCGGCAGAAGCATCAGGATCCCGATGAAGATCACAAAAGCTGCCACCGCGATACCGATCAGTTTCAGAATATTCAGCCAGCGTATCCGTCCGATGAATAAAAGAACAAGGCTTGTGACGAAAAGCATCACAGCAGTGGAAAGATTGCTGGGCAGGATCAGGCCGCAAACGACGATGATGGGAACCATGACGGGAACGAACAGCGATTTGAAATCGTTCAGGGCATCCTGTTTTTTTGTAAGGATCCTCGCAAGGTATATGATCAGTGTCAACTTTGCCAGGTCAGATGCCTGGAAAGTGAGGCCGAATGGCAATTCCAGGGCCCTTTTGGCGTCATTGACGTCTTTTCCGAACAGCAACGTGATCACCAGCAGAAGAATGGCTACATACAGGGTGACCTGGAAAATCCTGGAATAATAGGTATATTTTACTTTATGAGCAAGGATCATCAGCACAAACCCCAGCGCAAGGATGATCAGGTGCTTCATCATATAGTAAACCGTATTTCCCTGTTGGTACTTGTAGGCCAGCGTTCCGGTCGAGCTGTACACTGCAAGCAGGGAAAGGAATGATAACAGGATGACAACCATCCAGATTACCCTGTCGCCCTGTAGTATTTTGCGTTCCGCTGACATTTCAATGCTCCCTTATAAGTTTTTAATGGCTTTTTTAAATTGATTGCCACGGTCTTCATAATTTTCAAACAGATCGAAACTGGCACAGGCAGGCGACAACAGCACCGCTTCACCTCTCCGGGCAAGGCTGTACGCGGCTTTCACCGCATCATCGGCCGACTGCACTTCGATGAATACTTCTACCAGGTCCTCAAAGGCTTCCCTGAGCTTTTTGTTGTCTTTCCCAAGGCAGATGATCACCCTGACTTTCGCTCTGACCAGCGGTTCAAGGGATGAATAATCATTCCCTTTATCAAGCCCCCCGGCTATCCATACCACTATTTTATGCATGCTTTCCAGGGCATACCAGGTCGAATTGACATTGGTAGCTTTTGAATCGTTGATGTAATCCACGCCATGAATACTTGCCGCGTACTCAAGCCGGTGCTCTACATGCTGAAAATCGGAAAGACATTGCTTGATGGTTTCTTTCCGGATATCAAATATTTTTGCTGTGATCCCGGCTGCCATTGAATTATACAGGTTGTGCCTGCCCTGTAATGCTAATTCTTCTAATGTCATGGTAGTTTCTTTTTCTTTAATATTGAAGACCAATTGGTTATTCTCTACAAATGATTTCTCTCCAGATGATCTGATCCCTGCCGTAAATGGATATTTGCAGGCAGGGACCTCCTTTTTTGCCATGAAATCACGGATTACCGGATCATCCTGGCAAAAGACGAAATGATCATCTGTCGTCTGATTCTGAATTACCCTGAATTTTGATTCAGTATATTTTTCAAAATTGTAATCGTACCGGTCGAGGTGATCGGGTGTGATATTCATCAGCACCGCAACATCTGCCCTGGCTTTGACCATCCCGTCAAGCTGAAAGCTGCTGATCTCCAGGACGTAAATATCATAAGCCTCACGGGCCACCTTCAGGGCAAAGCTGTGCCCTACATTTCCTGCCAGCCCTGCATTCAGCCCTGCATTTTTCAGGATATGGTGAGTGAGCAGGGTAGTTGTGGTTTTTCCATTGCTCCCGGTTATAAAAACGAGGCGTGCGCCGGTGTACCTGCAGGCAAACTCAATTTCCGAAATGACCGGAATGCCCTTCTCAAGGGCCATTCTCACTATTGGGGCTGTATCCGGTATTCCCGGGCTTTTTATGATCTCATCGGCCTGAAGGATGATGCCCTCCGAATGTTTATTCTCTTCAAAGCAAATGCCTTCACTGATCACCGCTTGCTTGTATTTATCCTTCAACAGGCCCTTATCCGACACGAGCGGGTTAAATCCTTTATCCCGCGCAAGTATTGCAGCACCTGCACCGCTTTCGCCACCTCCCAGTATGACTATGTCGTGCCTGCCCATGATTACCTGAGTTTCAATGTGATGATCGTTACTACTGCCAGCATGATGCCCACGATCATGAACCGTTGTACGATTTTTGGCTCGGGATATCCCAGGACCTGGAAATGATGATGAAGCGGCGACATTTTGAATATGCGCCTTCCGGCCCCGTAGCGCTTCTTAGTGAATTTGAACCAGCCGACCTGCATGACCACCGATAGGCTTTCCATCAGGAAGATGCCGCACAGGATCGGGATGAGCAGTTCTTTGCGGATGAGAATGGCGAATACCGCAATGGTTCCCCCCAGCGCCAGGCTCCCCGTATCGCCCATGAATACCTGGGCAGGGTAGGAGTTGTACCAGAGAAATCCGATACAGCCGCCAACAAACGCACCGATGAAAATGGTCAGCTCGCCGGTGTTGGGCAGGTACATGATATTCAGGTAATCTGCAAAAATGATGTTGCCCGATACCCAGGCCAGCAAGCCGAGCGTGGCCCCTATGATCGCGGAGGTGCCGGTGGCTAGTCCGTCCATCCCGTCGGTCAGGTTAGCGCCGTTGGAAACGGAGGTGATGATGAAGATCACCAGGGGGATGAATACCAGAAACGCGTAATTCTCATAACCTTCACCCAGCCATTTCAGGAGCACTGCGTAATCAAACTCGTTATTCTTGACAAACGGGATGGTGGTTTTAGTCGATTTGATCTCTTCGCTCTTAAATTTCAGGTCCATTGTACCTGAGGCCACCACTTCCTGTGTTGCAGACACCCCGGACGTTACCTTTTCCTTGATCACCACCGAATCGCTGAAGTACATCGTGGCTCCCACAACCACCCCGAGGATGACCTGCGCCAGGATCTTGTACTTTCCGCTCAGTCCTTTTTTGTTCTTTTTAAAGACTTTGATATAATCATCGAGGAAGCCCGTCAGGCCAAGCCAGATCGTAGTGAAGAGCATCAAAAGGATGTAGATGTTGTCGAGCCTGGCAAAAAGCAGCGTAGGCAACAGGATGGAAGCCAGGATGATCAGTCCGCCCATTGTGGGCGTTCCCTGCTTCTCAAGCTGACCTTCCAGGCCAAGGTCCCGGATGGTTTCACCTACTTGCTTCTTATTAAGATACTTGATCCATTTTGTTCCAAATACAAGCGAAATGAGCAATGATACGATGACCGCTGCCGCAGTGCGGAAAGATATGTACTGAAAGACCCCCATCCCGGGGACATCACAGCATCTTTGAAGATAATCAGCGATATAGTAAAACATGGCTAGACTGTTTTTTCGTTTGCTGGTGACAACATTTCTTCCAATACTTGTTTATCGTCAAAAGGATATCTTACCCCTTTGATTTCCTGGTATTTTTCATGACCCTTGCCGGCAACCAGGATGATATCGCCCGGAACGGCCAGGTGGCAGGCGGTCCGGATGGCTTCCTTCCGGTTGACCACCGTGAGCACCTTCCGCCGGGCATCTGCCGTGATGCCTGCTTTCATTTCTTCAATAATGGCTTCCGGGTCTTCCGAGCGGGGATTATCCGAAGTCAGGATCACCAGGTCGCTCTTCTCCGCGCAGATGGCAGCCATCAAAGGCCTTTTTGAGCGGTCACGGTCACCTCCGGCGCCTACAACGGTGATCAGCTTCTCATTCCGTGTCCTGATCTCGCCGATCGTGTTGAGCACATTCTTCAGGGCATCGGGAGTATGTGCATAATCGACCACTGCCGTGATCTGGCTTGCTGAACGGATGGTCTCAAACCTTCCTTCGACAGGCGGCACTGAACTCAGGTAGGTCAGGACTTTCTCTGCTGACTGGCCTAAGAGAATTGCAGTCCCGTAAATGGCGGTCAGGTTGTACGCGTTGAACTCCCCGGTCAGCCTGCAAAAGATATCCTGGTTATTGATAGAAAGCTGTAAACCTTCAAGCAGGTTCTCCGTAATCCTGCATTTGAAATCCGCCGGGCTTTTCAGCGCATAGGTATTGATCCTGGACCGGGTGTTTTGCACCATGACCATCCCGTTCTTATCATCTTTATTGATCAATGAAAATGTCCCGGCAGGCAGTTCATCAAAAAATTTCTTTTTAGCCTGCAGGTACTCCCTGAAGGTTTTATGGTAATCCAGGTGGTCATGGGTCAGGTTGGTGAATAAGCCCCCGGTGAACCGCAGCCCGGCAATCCTGTTCTGTGCCACCGCATGGGAGCTGACTTCCATAAAACAATATTGGCCACCTGCATCGGCGAGCTTGCGAAGCAACGCGTTGAGCTGCAACGGATCGGGCGTAGTGTGCGTTGAAGGGATCTCTTTTTCGAGGATTATGTTCCGGATGGTCGACAGGAGGCCGCAACCGTATCCCAGGCCGGTGAATAAACCGTATAGCACCGTGGCAATGGTCGTTTTGCCGTTGGTTCCTGTAACTCCGACAAGAACAAGGTCTTCGGAAGGGTTGTCGTAGTAATTGCCGGCCATGATCCCCAGGGACAAACTGCTGTCCTTAACCTGAACATACGTGACCCCTTCTTTCAGAGTTCCCGGCAGCTCTTCACACACGATGGTCCTTGCGCCGGAAGCTAATGCATTCTCAATGAACCGGTGGCCGTCGGTCAGGGTTCCCCGGACCGCAATAAAAAGATCGCCCGCTTTGACCGACCGGGAGTCGAAGTGCATCCGGGGCACTTCCCGGTGCGGATTCCCCGCGATTTGGACCGTGTTCACCCTGTATAATATGTCACTCAGCTTTTTCAACGGATCGTGTCGGTTAAGGTTAAAATGATGTCACTTCCTTTAAATATCGGGCTGCCGGAAGCCAGCGACTGGCTGCTGACCACCCCCTTTCCTTCGATAAAAGGCCTCAGTCCTGCCTTCTCGATCAGGTAAATTGCATCTTTAGCGGTAAGCCCGGCCAGGTTCGGGATGGTGTCGGTTCCGATGAATTCCGGCTCCAGGATCATTCCGGCCCTTGAACTGTCCAGCCTGGCCCACTCGGGTTCACGGGATGGCATCATGACCGGGTAGGACAGCGCCAGAAGGCTCGTTTTGAGATCCTTGTACTTCCCTTTCGCACCGGCTGGTAAGGGTCTTTGTGTAAAATGGTCCGGTTCTTTCTCATCATGGATATCGAGCTGGGTAGCATATACTTTATCCGCGATTTCCTTGAAGACCGGAGCGGCTACCGCGCCTCCGTATATTTTTCCTGCTTCAGGCCTGTTGACTACCACGATGCATGAATATTTCGGGTTATCGGCCGGGAAATACCCGACAAAGGAGGCATTGTATTTCTTTTCCGAGTAACCCTTTTCACCATCGGCAATAAGAGCGGTCCCGGTTTTTCCTGCTACCTTGTAAATAGAGTCCTTGACCACACTGCCGGTACCGTTTTCAACCACACCCTCCAGCAGTATCTTTGCTTGTTGCAGGGTCGAAGGAGAGCAAACTGACGGGTTCAGGACTACCGGTTCGAATTGGGTGATTATATTGCCGCCTTCGCGAATTTCACTGACAAACCGGGGCTTAACCATTACTCCGTTATTGGCAATGGAGTTATAGAAGGTCAGGATCTGCAGCGGGGTTAGTGTGAGTTCATATCCAATTGACATCCAGGGAAGGCTCGTGCCATACCAGAATTTTTTATCGAAAGGATCTTTTATATAGGGATCGCCTTCCCCCGGGATTTCTACACCAAGTGGTTTATCGAGCGACATTTTTCGAAGCAGGGCTACGTATTCCTCCGGCTTTTGACCGTATATTTCCGTAATGATCTTTGAAACCCCGACATTGGAAGATTCTTCAAAGATTTCCCTGACACTCATAAATGAGGTATGAGGAGCATGTGAATCGACCATCCATCGGTTATGATACTGAACCCTGCCGTTACCAACGAAATAGGTATCGCTGAGCTTTATGCTGCCTGATTCCAGCGCGGCTACCATCGAAGCCAGCTTAAACGTCGAACCGGGTTCGATGGCTTCGCCGATGGCATAATTGTAAGTTTCCTTGTATTTGCCGTCTTTCGGATCAAGCCTGAGGTTGGCAATGGCCCTGATTTCGCCGGTGCTGACCTCCATCAGGATCGCGCAGCCCTGGAAGGCTTTGTGTTCTTCAAGATGCCGTGCCAGGGCTGATTCTGCCAGGTCCTGGATGTTGACGTCGATGGTGGTGACAATGTCTTTTCCATCCCGTGGAGGGATTTCCGGATTGTCGTTTACCGGGATCCATTCCCCCTGGCTGATGCGACGTTTCAGTTGCATCCCTTCATGGCCCTTCAGTTCCGCAGTGTAGGCGCCTTCCAGTCCGACATACAGGCTTTCCGCAGGATTCTCAAAACCAATGGTTCGCCTTGCGAGTTCTTTGTAAGGAAGTTCCCTGGTCGTTTTGCGGAGGACGATCAATCCACCGCGGTATTTGCCTTCCCTGAAGATGGGGAATTTCTTGAGCTTTTTTAATTCGTCGTATTTGACATGGTTCCTGACCAGGTAATACCGGTTACCGTCTGACCTGGCTTTCATCAAATCCGATTTATAGGTGGAAGCTGTTTTGTCTTTGAATAAATCCGCAAGCGATAAGGCGAGTGAATCTATTTTGGAGCTGAAGAGCTCGGGAGTGACAACGGAGGGTGAAAGGTCCATCCTGATCTCGAAGTCCGGTATGGAGGAAGCCAGCAGGCTGCCGTCCCTTGCCAGGATATTCCCCCTTAGGGCTTCAATAGGAAAATATTTTATTTCCTGTTTCTTGGCCTTCTCCAGCAGGCTGTCTTTTTCCGTGAACTGCAGATGGGCAGCCCGGTAAACGATCATCAGGGCGAAGACCAGAACGCCGAAATAGACCAGGTAAACGCGCCATAATATGTCTTTTCTGGGATCTTTCATCATGGCTTGTTTTGAAGTTTCTCAGTCACCAGGATCTTTTTCGGCGGTTCCGTCGATTCAACCACACCGGAATCTTTCAGCTTCAGGGCAATTTTCGAAGGTTTGCTTTCGTCCATCAGCCGGCTGCGTGATGTGATGTATTCATACCTTAATTCCCTGAGTTCTTCCTCGAGGTCATCGATCTGCCTTTTGGTTTTTTCAACTTTAAAAATATTGGAGATGTAAAACACCCCCAGGATCATCAGGAATACAATGAAAGGCAAGGCTTTCGTAAACCTGCTCCTGGTCAGGAAGGTGCCATCCAGCATGGAATGAAGCGTCTTGCCCAGCTTTTTAAGGGTAAAAGCTTCCTTTCCCGGTAATTTCAGGTAAGGATTAGTCTTTATTTTTTCCTGCGATGACATTATCCTTTTTTTTCTGCGATTCTGAGTTTTGCGCTTCTGGACCTTGGATTATTGGCCTGCTCCTCCGGTGAAGGAACAATTGCCTTGCGGTTTACCGGACTGAACCGGGTGATCAGGTTCCCGTAAAAATCCTTGACCGGCATGCCTTCCAGGTTGCCGGTACGGAAAAAATTCTTCACCAGCCTGTCTTCCAGGCTGTGGTAGGACAGGACCACAAATCGTCCGCCCGGGGCCAGTATTTCCTCAGTGCTTTTTAGTAGCTCTGCCAGGGCTTCCAGTTCTTCGTTCACTTCAATACGGATCGCCTGGTACACTTTTGCCAGGTACTGGTTTTCCTTTCCTCGCGGGGCCAGCCTGATCGCGATTTCTTTTAATCCGGCCGAGTTGTTGATTGGTTGCTGATTTCTCGCTTTGCCGATCTCGGCAGCCAGTTTGACGGCGTTGTCGATTTCCCCGTATTTCCTGAAGATTCCGGCTAATTGCTCAGGTGTATATTGATTGATGATTTCCTCTGCGGAATTACCGCCTGCCGGGTTCATTCTCATGTCAAGCGGGCCATCCGACCGGGTTGAGAATCCTCGTTCCGGGCGGTCGATTTGCCAGGAAGAAATGCCCAGGTCGGCCAGTAATCCGTCGATCTGATATATCCAGTTGAATTTCAGGAAGTTCTTAAGATAGCGGAAATTTTGCTGAATGAAAAGGAACCGGTCGTCATGGATCTGGTTTTGTAAGGCATCCGGATCCTGGTCGAATGCTATGAGCCTGCCTGTGGTGAGTTTTTCCAGGATGGCCCTGGAATGTCCCCCACTTCCAAAGGTCACATCCACATACGTCCCTTCCGGACGGATGTTCAGGCCTTGTATGCATTCGTTTAACAGGACAGGAATGTGGTACATCATTCTATTGGTTCTGCATCATTATCGCCCATGACTTCTTCAGCCAGGTCGGCAAATTCCTCAGGATCGTACGAAACTGCTTTTTCATACTCATCCTTGTCCCAGATCTCAATCTTGTTGACCACCGAAGCCATGACAACATCCTGCCTGATGACAGCAAAGTTGAACAGGTCTTTGGGAATCAGCAACCGGCCCGCATTGTCCAGCTCGACAATTTTCACCCCTGCCATGAATTTCCTGATGAAATCCACATTCTTCTTCCTGAAGCGGTTGAGCTTGCTGATCCGTGCACTCTCTGCATTCCATTCCGGGAGCGGGTATAACTCAAGGCAGTTGCGGAATATGCTCCGCTTGATGACAAAGCCCTGGGAAACCACGTCTGACAGCTGGTTCTTGAATGCCACAGGAAACATAAGCCTCCCTTTGGCATCAACCCTGCATTCATATGTCCCGATAATGTTGAGCAAGGATCTTAGGAATTTTGATGTAAATATAGAACCCTTTTTACCACATTTTACCACTTTATACCACTTTTTAACTAACAAGGTTTCAATTTTTATTAACAATGTTTGGTGATAACTTATAAGATCATGGAAAACAAGGTCCTGGAACGAAGGCTGGATAATATTTTTTCCGGGTACTGGAAATAATCCGTCAATATCAAACCAATGAAATATTCTTTAAATTTGTCTTGAAACAATGCATCATGGTCACATCGGTCAAACGAAAGGCAAGAGCGGATCAGCCCGAGATTACACAAAAATTCATAGATATCAGGGGGATAGTCAAATCCAAGAACCCCGGGCTGGCCAGGAGTCTTCCCGGCTTTCTTTTCAGGATACTGGAAAGGATCATTCACCAGGATGAGATCAATGACTTTATGTTCCGGAACAAGGATAAATGGGGGCTGGACTACGCAAAGGCCATTCTTCATGATTTCATGGTTTCCACCGAGGTGGTCAATCTCCCGGCCCTGGACCCGAATGGCAGGTACCTGGTCGCTTCGAACCACCCGCTGGGCGGTATGGATGGAATTGCCCTGCTGCATGAAACCGGTAAATTGAAGAAAGAAGTGCAGTTCCCGGTGAATGACCTCCTGTTGAACCTGCCCAACCTTTACGAGTTATTCATCCCGGTAAACAAACATGGCAGCAACGCGGAGAATATCAGGCTTTTCAATGAAACGTTCGACTCGGATGTGCTGATCCTGTATTTTCCTGCAGGCCTGGTTTCAAGGAAACAGCACGGCATCATCAGGGATATTGAATGGAAAAAGACTTTCCTGACAAAGTCACGTATTTCAAAAAGAGATATCATACCGGTATTCATCTCGGGCCGGAATACGAACTTCTTTTATAACCTGGCGATCCTGAGGAAGAAGCTTGGGATCAAAGCAAACCTGGAGATGCTGTTCCTGCCCGACCAACTTTACAGGTATAAGAATAAAAAGATACGTATTATATTTGGAGATCCCATTCCTATCAGTATCTTTGATAAGAGCAGATCGGATCAGCAATGGGCTGCCATTTTGCGAGAACATGTTTATAAACTGGAAAATAATCCACACCAGGAGTTCGTTTTCTGAATATTAATAGAAAAATGAATATGCAACCAATCATTCCGCCGGTCGAAAAAGAATTGCTGGAGGCTGAACTGACGCCTGAAAAGTTTGTCAGGAAGACGAATAACGGCAATAACCTGATCTACATTTTCGACTATAATGATTCGCCAAACCTGATGCATGAAATAGGAAGGCTCAGGGAGATCACGTTCCGGGATGCGGGAGGCGGAACGGGAAAGGAAATTGATGTCGATGAATTTGACCTGGGTGACCAGCCTTTTCATCAGCTTATCGTCTGGAACCCGGAAGAAAAAGACATTGTTGGCGGCTACCGCTTTGCCCAGGGGGATAAATTTAAGACGGACGAGAAAGGAGAGATCCTTTCACCCACTGCCGAGCTGTTCCATTTTTCGGAAAAATTCATTAAAGAGTACCTCCCCTGGGGCATAGAACTGGGCAGGTCGTTCGTTCAGCCGAATTACCAGCCGCAGTTCAACCTGCGCAAAGGCATGTATGCGCTGGATAATATCTGGGACGGGCTTGGAGCAATTGTGATTGATAACCCCGGTTACAGGTATTTCTTCGGGAAGCTTACAATGTATCCGCATTATGATAATTTTGCCCGGGACCTGGTCTTATATTTCCTTTACAAGTTTTTCCCGGACCATGAACAGTTGCTCACACCCAAAGAGACGCTTATGCTGAGGCATGACAGGAATTACCTTGACAGCCTTTTTACCGGTTCGACGTATGAAGAAAATTACAAGATACTGGTTCACCTGGTCAGGGCGCAGAATGAGACGGTTCCCCCTTTGGTCAATGCTTACATGAGCCTTTCATCCACCATGAAGACTTTTGGTACCTCATTGAACCATGGGTTCGGTGATGTCGAGGAAACCGGTATCCTCATCACCATCAGTCATATCTATGATTTTAAGATCGACCGGCATATTGCCACTTATAAAAAATAGCAAACGATGACAGGCCCGCTCGATGCCCGGTTTATCACCAGCAGTCCGGATTACACCAAATGCCCGGATGATGTTTTCCCGGAATATGCTTTTATCGGCCGGTCGAATGTTGGAAAATCATCACTGATCAATATGATTACCGGCAAGAAAATGCTGGCCAAGATTTCTTCTACGCCCGGTAAGACTCAACTGATCAATCACTTTCTTGTTAACGAAACATGGTACCTGGTAGATTTGCCCGGATATGGCTATGCGCGCACTGCCAAATCCCGCCGCAAGGTCTGGGAGGGGATGATTGTCGATTACCTGCTCAAAAGGACCAGCCTGATGACGACATTTATCCTGATCGATTCCAGGCTGCCACTCCAGGAGAATGACCACCGGGTCATCAACTGGTTTGGTGAGAACGGCCTCCCATTTACTATCATCATGACCAAAACCGATAAACTGTCAGTCAATCAGTTTGACTCAAATCTGATGGGACTGAAAAAAGATCTTCAAGCGGAATGGGAAGAACTTCCACCCTTTATCATTTCCTCTGCTGTCAAAGGGATTGGAAGAAGTGAGATCCTTGAGTTTATTGAACAAACCAATGGCCTGTTCAGGCGCGATCTTACTTGAATTCGATCAGCAGGGCGCCTTTTGGAACTGAAAGTCCCGGTGTAACATAGACTTCCTTGATTACGCCTTTCATTGGCGAGAAAATAATATTGTTCATTTTCATCGCTTCCAGGATCAACAGTACATCACCTTCCTTTACTTTGCTTTTTCTCTTTACATTCACTTTTTTGATTTTGCCGGGGATAAAAGCAATGATCTTTTTAGGATCAGCAGCTTTGTAAGGTTTCCTGTTTTTGAACTTTCCCGTCAGGTGGGTATCATATGCAAAATCATTAAGCAGAAAGGAATCATACAATTCTTCCGCACCGGGTTCTTCATGAAGGATGTTATTTTCTTCTGACATAATTTCCGGTATTAAAATGGAGGGATGCCATGTTTCTTTTTTGGCGGAGTTTCCTGTTTTTGCATGGAAATATGCAATGCATGGGTCAGCATATTACGTGTATCGGTCGGTTCGATGACCGCGTCTATATAACCGTATGCAGCAGCCACATAAGGATTGGCAAACTTTTCCTTGTACTCCTTGATCTTAAGTTTCCGGGTTTGTTCCGGGTTGTCGGAGTTCTTGATTTCACTCCTGAAAATAATATTGGCAGCTCCTTCCGGGCCCATGACGGCAATCTCAGCGGTAGGCCAGGCAAAGACGAAGTCTGCTTTCAGGTGATGTGAGCACATGGCGATGTATCCGCCGCCGTAGGCTTTTCTGAGAATGAGCGTGATCTTGGGGACCGTCGCTTCCGAATAGGCATACAACAGCTTGGCGCCATGCCTGATAACCCCGGCGTGTTCCTGGTCTATTCCGGGTAAATAACCGGGCAGGTCAACGAATGTGACCAGGGGAATGTTGAACGCATCGCAATAGCGGATAAACCGGGCGGCTTTGTCGGATGAATCGACGTCGAGCACACCGGCCAGGTACAGGGGCTGGTTAGCTACACAACCGACAGTCTGACCATCGACCCGTGCAAAACCGATTACAATGTTGCGCGCCCAGAGTTCCTGGATTTCCAGGAATTCGGAATCATCGGCGACAGCTTTAATGACATTTCTGACATCGTAAGGTTGTTTGGGATCGGAGGGGATGATCTGGTCAATCTTGAAATTTCGGCTTTTTGGCGGACGTTTCGGGAACGCATCGGCTTTCTTCTCATTGTTCCATGGAATGAACGTGATCAGTTGCTTGATCTGGTCGAAGCATTCCTGCTCGCTTTCTGCAAAGAAGTGCGCATTCCCGGTGGTTTCCGCATGAACCCGCGCCCCGCCGAGGTCTTCCATTGAAATTTCTTCCCCGATCGTGGCTTTGATCACCTCAGGCCCGGTAATAAACATTTTGGAAATCTTGTCCACCACAAATACGAAATCGGTTAGCGCAGGGGAATACACAGCACCGCCGGCACAAGGCCCCAGGATCACAGATATCTGGGGAATGACCCCCGACGCCTGGGTGTTCCGGTAAAAGATCTCACCATATCCGGCAAGGGAGTTCACACCTTCCTGGATCCGGGCGCCGCCACTGTCATTGATCCCGATCAGGGGCACCTTGAGTTTCATGGCATGGTCCATGATCTTGGTGATCTTTTTCGCGTGCATGTATCCCAGCGAACCGCCCGCCACCGTGAAATCCTGGGCAAAGATACAAACGGGATGACCCGAAAGAACACCTGTACCTGTGATCACTCCATCACCGGGCAGGTATTTTTTATCCATATCAAAATCTTTGCCGGCATGCTCGACAAATAAGTCGTATTCATGAAATGACTTGGGATCGAGTAGAGCCAGGATTCGTTCCCGGGCAGTGAGTTTGCCCGTAGCTTTCTGTTTCTGGATGGCTTCATCACCGCCTCCACGCAGCGCGTCCCGCATCCGCTTTTTTAAATCGGTAGATTTTCGTGCAAGACCCATAAGTTCAGTTTTTAGTGAACAATGTTTTTTGGTTATCTATTGGTGTCGGTATGTCTTTGGTAATCAATAAAATATCTTATAATTAATTCTATTGATCATTACAAAGGTAATCTTTTTTATTACGTTAAGTACGATTGGAGATTTTTGGCTTTATTCTTTGCTTTTTACTTCGGTCGAAGTTTTTTTGCGGAATAAATCGGAGATAAGGTATCCGACTGTGGCTCCCCAGAGCATGGATAGCCAGGGGCTTGATGTGATAGGGCAGGTTCCCGTCCTGCACCCTATGAAATAATAGTATAGAAACCCTCCCGCGAGACCGAGCGAAATACCTGAAATAAGGATCAGGTTATCTTTCCTTGTGATGCGGTTTAATATATGGTGAAGTGTTTTCATCGTCTTATATCTAAAAATCTGCATGCAAAATTACATAACTTTCATCATACTCCATCCGGATTTATTTCAGAACAACCCGGGTAATGCCGGAACCACCCCTGTCGGGCTGTTCATCTTCAAAAGATACAACCTCATCACTACCAGAGAGATAGTCCCTGATAACACGGCGCAAAATCCCTTCACCCTTACCGTGAAGGATGTTTACTTCCTTAATTCTCAGCAGGTAAGCGTCATCGAGGTATTTTTGCACCATCTGGATAGCTTCGTCAGCGGTTTTGCCCCTCAGATCAAGGGTGAGCTTGAAATTGACCGACTTTTCATTCAGGTCACGCAGATAGGGCGATACACGCCCGGCAGTTTTCTTTTCCGGTCCATTCATGCGTTTCAACTGTGCAATGGGAATGTTCATTCTAAGGCCACCGAAATCAACCAGGGCTTCACCGGATTTGATCCGCTGGATCACACCGGTTCCGTGCCGGCCTTCCATTTCCACCCAGTCTCCTGCTTTAAGTGCAATTGGTTTCAGGATCTTTTTCGTTGATGCCGCTCCCGTTTCCTTTTCATTACCGGCTTTAGCTTCAATCTTCTGCCGGAATTGTTCGATGTCAGCTCTGGCAGTCCTGGTTTTTTCCTTTTCAGCCTGCGATTCACGTATCTCCCGGATGGTGTTTTCTATCATCCTGTTGCTCTGGTCAAGCAGGTCTTTGGCTTCCTGCCGGGCCTGTTCCATAATCTCACGTCGGCTTTTTTCCAGGTCAGCCTTCATCTTTTCATACTTCTCGATCAACTCGCTCAGAAAGCCGTCAGCAACCTGGAATTCTTTAAGTTGTCTTTCCAGCCTTAATTTCTCTGTTTCAACTTCCTGGAGCTGGCGCTCAAAATCGAGATGGGTCCGGCCTGCTTTCCCGATCGCGGCATTGATCACCTCTTCAGGGAAACCGATCCTTTTCGCAATCTCAAAAGTAAAGGAACTGCCCGGCTTGCCGATTGCAAGGATGTATAAAGGCTGAAGTTTCCGGGTGTCGAACAGCATGGCACCGTTCACTATCCCTTCTACTTTTCCGGCCAGGAGCTTCAGGTTGGAATAGTGTGTGGTGACCACACCAAATGCACCGGTTTCACTCAGTTTCTCAAGCGCAGCCTCCGCAATGGCCCCTCCCAGTGTGGGATCGGTTCCAGTGCCCAGTTCGTCTACCAGGAACAGGCTGTTCGGGCTACAATTGGCGATAAAGTGTGAAAGGTTCAGCAAATGAGAAGAATAGGTGCTGAGATCGTTTTCCAGCGATTGTTCGTCGCCGATATCAATGAACAATTGTTCGAATATCCCTGCTTTCGCGTCCGGATCCAGGGGTACAAGCAACCCGTGCTGAAGCATGAACTGGATCAGGCCTGCTGTTTTAAGACAGACAGATTTCCCACCTGCATTCGGACCGGTAATTACCAGGATCCTTTCCTGCCGGTCTAGTTTAAGGTTCAGCGGGACCACCGTTTTATTTTTAGCGCGCAACGAAAGATATAGCAAGGGATGCCGGGCATTGATCCAGTCGATCACCGGCCCGGCGTGCAACTGCGGCTCATCCCCCCCGGTTTCACGGGCGAAAATGGCTTTGGCCCGGATAAAGTCCATCGCACCCAGGAAATCATAAGCCCCCAGCAAGGTGTCGATCTCAGGCCGCAGCAGGTCGCTGAAACTGATCAGGATACGGATGATCTCCCTGCGCTCCGCGCCTTCCAGTTCCCTGATCTCGTTGTTGATCTCCAGGCAGGATTCCGGTTCAAGGAACACCGTATGACCGCTCGCCGATTCATCATGGACAATGCCCTTTATTTTTCTTTTATGCGTGGCCAGCAAGGGTATTACAAGCCTGCCGTCGCTCAGGGTGACTTCTGCATCCGATGAGGTCCAGCCGGCATTCCTGGCTGTGTTCAGCAGATGGCCGATAATCTTTTCGCTGGCAACTGATTTTTGCCGGATCTCTTTTCTTATTCGGGCCAGCTCTGGTGAAGCGTTATCGATGATAAATCCTTTTTCATCGACCAGCCGGTTAATTTCTTTCAGAATATGTCCCGGTATCTCCAGGTCACCGACCAGTGCGATAAGGTGCGTGAAGGCCCTGGCCGCTGGTAAGCGAAAAAAATCGAGGCAATTGTTAATGGTTTGTAACGAAAGGCGCAGGTCGACGAGATCAGTGGCCGATAAATAAGTGCCCGGCACCCGTAGCCGTAGCAGGGCAGGGGTAAGGTCAAGGTAATCCTGCGCCGGAAATGGCATCCCCGTTTCGAGAATGGTGAGGAATTCCCGGGTCTCTTTAAGCTGACGGCTGACAAGCTCGAAATCGCTGCTGAATGAGAGAGCATTCACCCACCGCCGGCCCATTTCGGAAATGCAACTGGCTGAAATGAGCTTTCTGACCTGGTCAAAACCTGTTTTCTGATCGAAATTTTGAGGGTATATCAATGTCAAAGCTTACCGGCTTTTTCCTGTAATGAATATATTTTCTGATGAGTACAAAAGAAATCAAAATAATCATTCCACCCAGCATCAGTATCAAATTCAGGAAAATGTTGTCCGGTTTTTGCTTGAAGCCCCGGTTGTTACCGTAAAGCACGAAACCGGACCAGAATGCCGGGTGGTGTTCAATTTCCGGCCTTGAATTCGACAGGTAGTTCAGTTTTGCTTGTCGTAACGCAATGTCCTTCTCAACCCCTTTTCCCAGTGAATGATAGAAATAAGGCAAGATGTTCCCTGTACTAACATCTTCAACATCCCAGAGAGTCATGACGACGCTTGGCATGCCGGCATAGGTGAATGCCCTGGCCAGGCTGATCACTCCTTCGCCCTTCTCAAGCTTTCCACCTCCGGTACTGCAGGCACTCAACACGGCCAGTTCACCTTTAAGGTCCAGGTTATATATTTCATAGGTATGCAGCATGCCATCCTCTTTCTGGTCTCCATAGGGATAAAATGATAGTATTGACGATAGCGGGTTCTTATCGTCTATGCTGGTATGTGTGGCGAAATGCAGGATATCGAATTCTCCGGCCATTTTTTTGAATTCTGATTCGGTAGCCTCTTCACCGATCAGTTTCTTCCCATGCATCACTTTAAGGATTGTTTCAGCTTCATGGGTTGCGCCCGGAAGGCCGTAGCCGAACCTGGCAAGTTCCTGCATTAGTTCATTGCTGAGATTCAGGCCGCGCGTAGACATGTCGGAGGATGGCGCTAAGGCAAGCACGCCCCTGTCAAGCCCGGACATCCTTCCTTTTTTCATCAGTGCAAGGATCGTGGATGAAGGTGCATAGCTTACCGGATTGTATTTCAGCAAATAGGGCAGGTTCTTGAATGATATCGTATCAGAAGGAGTAATGTTCTGAACCAGGGACTCGAAGGAAAGGTAGTTCAGCTCCTCATCGGGAATAATGATAAGTTTTTTATCCTTTATAAATTCTGAGACGGGCTTTATCAGGTTATCATATAGCTTATACGCAAGAATTTGATATTCCATAAACGCTTCATAGCTATACGACATGACATGGTCAAAATCCAGGTTGTCCCTCAGATTATATATGTTTTTTGCAAGGTTTGGATCAATTTCCACTTTAACTACTTCAAAATGTTTGTCCGTGACCAGGAAAATATAAACAGACTCATCGTCGATGGCATATTCAATAACCGCCTCATTTTCTTTAAGGATTTTTTGAAGTTTTGACACCGTGACGACCGAATAATCATACCTGTAGTTATAATATTCCGGATAGAAATGTTCAAAATGGCTTCGGAGGCTGTCGTGCTTCTTCTCCAGTAGGAACAGGTGCGAGCGTAAGAAATCCAGTTTGTTTTCGTCGGGAGCTGGCTGGTTCTCTTCTTCAAGGATGTTGTTCCGGTAAAGGGAAACATTCCTGCGTATCTCCTTTTCTGCTTTAATAAGTGATTCCGGGACTGACCAGGCAATCTTCGCGTTGGCATCCCTGAGCTCGCTGAGCAGGACCATTGATCTGTTTCGTTCCGAGATTTGAAATGCCTGTTCGAGCCATCTCTTTTCATGGGTCAGGTCGTATAGTGCGATGCAATTATTGATAGCTTCCTTATAGATACCGGAAGATTTAAACTGCAGAAGCATCTGGCTGGTTTCTGCAATCAGGCCGGTCCGCATTTGATCGATCAGATCAAAACATAATTCATACGCTCGGGCAGCGGCCATCAGATTTTTCTCCCGACCTTCAGTATCTTCTAGCATTATAAGGCAATCCGCTTTTTTTGACAGTGCGGTGATAGCCCTGATATCAGGATTTTGTGGTGAAATCCCGGGATTACTCCGAATATCGGGATCGGTGAAACCGGGAAAAATCGCTGACAAACTTTTCTGATAATATACAAGCGCCTGTCCATAATCGTGCCGGGTGTGGTAATAATTTGCGATCAGGATCAGCGAGGCGGCCACATCAAGATTGAAAAAACTGCCACTCCCGTTAAAAAGTTGAAATGATCTGTCTAAAAAATACAATGCGCTGTCATTATCACTTTGCAACAGATAATACCCATAGTAAAGGAAGTTCAGGCCGTTCTCCACATTCTCCTGATGCAGTGTATTCCGGGATGCATTCATGAGCAGAGAAAAGTACTCGCCGGCTTTGACCATTTCACCCTGAAGATGGTATAAATTGGCCAGGTTCCTTAAGGCTTTCTTGTGCAGCGTAGTGTCTGCCCCGGATAACGCCCTGTTATAATAAAAGATGGCTCTCTCAAAGTTGTCTGCATATTTATAAACATTCGCAATATCCCGGTAAAGTGAAGCCATAAGGTGCTGGTTTTCGCTAAAGACCGAATCAATTATGGTTTTCGCTTTGAAGAGGTAGGTGAGTGCCAGTTCCGATTCGCCGGATAAATAATAAATTAGCCCTTTGTTCCAGAAAATACTGCCTACTTCTAAGGAAGCGGGTATATTCTTTACACAATAAATTGATTCAGCTTTTGATATATAATCATTTGCTTTATCATATGCAGAAAGATTTTCATAGTAACGCCCTAGATTTAGGTACAACCTTCCTAGATTAAAGTTATATTTTGAATATAAAGTTTCTTTCAATGATAGGGATTCATGAAAGTAATACTCAGCTTGTTTGTAATCATGTAAGTGATTATAAATGATTCCAATATTTTGCAGGTATGAAGCTTTCTCTTCCAGGTTGTCTTTTTTCTTTTCATTGATTTTCAAAGCTGTTGAATACCAGTGCATTGCCGAGTCATAATCATTGACAAAATAATAGTAATTGCCGAGTTTGTTGTAACAGGGGGCCAATAATGTGTCTTCCCTCCCTGCAGACTGGCTGTATAATTCAATGGCAGTTAAAATAGCTGATTTCCCTTTCTTTAATTCACCCCTGGCCAGGTAAAGCGTGCTCCTTACCATGTGATACCAGGCGGAAAGAAAGACCGAGTTCGATTCAATGACCGGTACATAGATCGAGTCAAGCAGATCGGCCGACCTTTTGAATGATCCCTTCATCCTGTTAAGATCAGCCTCAGTGATCCGGGCTTCAATTACAGGGATTGAATTGCTTTCCTGGCCGAAGCTTTCTGCATAGTGTCGGAGCAGATCAATCGCTTCATCGAAACGGTTATCTTTACGGAGATCCGACACCTGCCGGTTGATTTGTTCCGGAATGGCGGACTGCCCTGCAACTGCCTGACAGAGTAAGCTTATTGCCGTGATAATCAAGAAAACCGGGAACTGGTGACTGAAACTCAAGCGGATTCCTGGCATATTTTGATATTTAACTGTTATATAAAAGTTTCATTTTATATATTAATGCCGTTTTTTACTAAAAAATACCCGCCTGTTAATAACTAAATACAGAAACACTGATGCAAGAATTGCTGCAATGGCAATCAGAACAATACTAAGCGGCACAATCGATGTCTTGAAATCAATTGAATGTGTTTTGCCGATATTAACATAACCTGCCCAAAAATAAGGGTGCGACTGCAGCTTACCTGCCTGGTCCAAATAATCTAATTTTGCCTGCTGTAATGCAATATCATTTGGAAGCCCGGTCTTCAGGTTTGCATAAAATAATTGCATAAGACTGGCACTGCTGTGGTCTTCAATCTCCCAGAGCGTCATCACCACACTGGGTATCCCGGCATAAAAAAATCCCCGTGCGAGGCTGATGATCCCTTCGCCGCTTTCCAGTTTTCCTCCCCCTGTATTGCAGGCGCTTAATACTGCCAGCTGGCCCGGAAGATGAAGCCTGAAAAGCTCATAGGTGTTAAGAAAACCATCTTCTGCCGAACCGTCTGGTCCGGGAGTGAACACCAGTTTCGAATACAGCGGATTCTGATTGTCAATAATGGTATGCATGGCCAGGTGCAAAATGCCGTACTTCCCGGCCCGGGACTTAAAATAATCTTCAGTGGCTTCGGTGTCAAAACGTTTCGTGGTTTTTAGCAGTTCCGATATTGCATCGATCTCTTCCCTTGTTCCGGTAAGTGGACTCAGATTTAGCACTGCCGAATCCATAGCTGATGCATCCCTTTTTGACAAATAATAAACATAGGAAGGTGCAAATGCCAGCAGGCTGGTTGCTTTTCTCCCCGGCCTGCTTCGCGATTGTTCATAATAAACCGTGGCTGAGCTGCTGTAGCTGACCGCGTGCTCACGGATCAGCCAGGGAATCCGGGCATAGGAGTCCGGGCCATCCGAAACTTCTTCAGAGAGCAAGAGATCAAATGACAGGTAACCCAGTTCGCCATCGGGAATGATCACCAGTCGTTTACCTGTTATTTTACTGTTGAAAGGCTGTACCAGTAAGTCATACAGTTTGGCAGACGCCCGGGTAAGTGATTCAAACTGGATCTTACCGGCATTAAAATATTCTTTCCGGTCGAAATGCTGTCTCAGGCTGTCAAGTTCTGTCATGAGATCCGCTTTCGCGCCGCAAAGAATAAAATCGATCGCTTCATTCGTCACCAGGAAACCGAACAATGACGAATCGGTCATATGGTATTCCAGGATGGCCTGGTCATCAGGGAGCCATTTTTGAAGAGAGTCGGCAGAAATGACCGAATAGTCGTATTTTAACCGGAAATATTCAGGATAAAGTATTTTATATGTACCTAAAAGGCTGTCGTGAGATATATTAAGGTTGAATATCTTATCACTCCAGAGTTCAATTTTGGATTCATCCGGATCCTTTTTCTGCTTTTCCTGGTAAAGGAAATTATTGTAGGCAGCCAGCTCCTGCAACAGGTTATCTTCGAATTTCAGCGTATTTTCAGGGATATTAACGCTTTTCTGTGCTTTCAGACCTCTCAGGGCGCTCAGCAATATGATTGACTGGCCCTTCTCGCTGAACTGGAACGCTTCAGCCAGGTATTTTCTGTCACTCGTACCCCTGAATAATTCGTGGGTGACGCGGACCCCGAGGTTGATAAGATTTCTCGCCTCCTTATTGAGGATCAACTGGCTTTCCTCATCAAAATAGGTTTTTCTTATTTCTTCAATGACGTCTAATGCGAGGTAAATGGTCTCAAGGCTTAATGTCAGGTCTCTTAGGTCACCGCTCAGCTTATAGCGGTAAAATAAACTTTTTGATTTGAAACTCAGTATATTGGGTAAATACAGATCAATGACAATGTCATCCAGGCCGGGATTTATTTGAGGATTGTCCTCGTTGAACGCCGGGAGCAGAGTGATCAATGCCTCCTGCGATTTTTTTAAGGCTGCATTGTATTCCTTTTCTGAGAAATAATACTGGCTTTCAAGCAGGTAAACTTTTGCCAGGTCCTTGCTTTTATCGCCGAACATTTGACCGAATATCTCCGCTGCTGATTCATAGTATTTTAAAGGCAAAGCGCTTTCGCCCTGTTTTGAAAGAAATTCGCCATAATACTGATAGCAGAGCGCCAGGTCATATTTTGCTGCCGGGAAATAGTTGCGGGCATAATCTATGGACAGATGGTAATATTTATCAACACTATCGGGCTTGCCAAGCGAATTGAAAATATTGCCCAGGTTCCGGTAAATTTTAATGATCTTTGCGTCCTTCTGGTTCTTTGCAGCTTGCAAATAATATGCTATGGCCTGTTCATTATCACCTTTCTTTTGATATACAAATCCCAGATCCAGTAATACATTATAAACGAACTGGTTATCGGCGCCGTAGTTGTCCTCAAATATTGAATACGCTTTTAGAAGAAAATTTGATGCCCTGTTGTAATCCCCTTGAAGTGTATATACATTGCCCTTATTCCAGTATAAATGAGCAAATAATAAATCATTTCTATCGTAACGTAGTGACAACACCTGCTCTGATTTTTCATAATATGTTAATGCTAAATCATATTTTGCTAAGTCTGTAAATAATTTTCCAAAATTGCCATATATTTTAGCCAGTGCAGCATCATTTTTAACAAAGAGTTGCTCTTTATATTGCAAAGCCGTAGAATAAAATGTTTCAGCTTGATTAAAATCTCCTTTCATATGAGCAGCAATACCTAAATTTTGATATGAGGATGCAGATGAGTAGTTCACCTTATTCTTCTTTTTTAAAGCTATATTTAGCGCTATATTATGAAACAAATAAGCTGAATCATATTGTGAAAGAGAAAGATAAAGGTTACCCAATTTATTATAGGCATAATGCATTAGCGTGTCTTGACTGGCAGAAACAGAAGATCTTAGAATGATGGCATTGTTAAAAAAAACTTTTGCTGAATCTAACCTCCCTTTTGCATGTAGATAACTTCCTTTAACTTCGAGTAGTCTGACTTTTATATCCACATCCTCAATACTCAATTTATTTACCTCAAGATCTACTTTGTAGAATTCATCCATTGCTTCGAAGTACCTTCTTTGAAGGATAAGCACATCAGCTAATTCAATCATTGAAAGCAACTCAACTTTTTGGTTTCCTGATAAGCCTGCCAGGCTGATAATCTTTCGGTAATAGAACTCCGCACTATCGTATTCGAGGTTATTTCTAAAAAACTCAGCTTTATTGTTATAATGATCCTGCTCGGTTGACTGACCTCTGGCTGATGAAAAGGCCGATAGAAAGATGGAAAGCACGGACAAGGTCAAGATTCCCCACTTCCTGGTCTGTAAAGGAAGCGGCACTGAATTAAACAAATATCCTGTTCTGCTCATCAAAATATCAAAGCGATTGTCAGGCTAAATTAGATATAATTCCGCACCTGCGGTTAAAAAAAAGGAACGCCCGCAGGCGTTCCTTTCAGGATTTAATATAAAAAAAACGCCGCTTATTTTGATTTAATGATACTTCCTGTGATATTACGCTCTGTATTGCCGTCCAGGATGATCCTGTAATAATATATACCTGGTAACCAGGCAGATCCATCGATCCTGAAATTCTGCATACCGCTTTGCTTATAATTATTTCCCGTTTCCGTCAATTTTCTGCCATACTGGTCAAAAACCATCGTATTGACCATGCCGGGCGCAGGTAATTCGTATTCAATGGTAAAGCTGCCAATAAATGGATTGGGATAAGCGTTGCGCGCAGAGTTCCCGGTTGAAGTCACCTGAACTGCCGGTAATGTGAGACCGATCCCTGAGAGCAGTTTTCCTTCCGCGTCCATAAAATGGCTATCATTCTTGAGGACCAGGCGGTATGTTTCATCACCGGCCCGGGTATTCATCATTTCTGCTTCAATGGTCAGGATAGTGGCCCCTGCGTTCAACAGGTGCTCGGTCCTGGTATTTATCCATGTGATCTTCAGTAACCTGTCGTTAATGGCGAACCTGGCCCCGGGCAAAGCCGACGTGACGTTGGTCACAGTTAAGTGCTCCGGGATACTGAAGGCCAGGTGCATGCCTGCCACTTCAAGGTAATTGTCACAGGTCAGTTCAAATCGTATCGGTTCACCTGTAGGAGACACTTCTGACAGCACCGGTGTTTCCAGGTTGATTTGGTTATTTTTTGGATCAGGTTGCAATGATCCACTGATATCACCGGCTGAGGAGCCCAGGTTCACATCTCCGTCTCCTGATTCACCAAGGATTGTAATTGTCTTGGTTTCGAAAACCCATTCACCGACAGGGAAAGGATTGCCACCGTTCAGGTAGCTATAGGTAATCTGTTCCCAGTCCAGTGAACTGATCGTATCATCGCCATTGACGTCTGCAGCGAGTTTCTGGATTTCCGAGAAAGTCATGTTCCCGGCCAGGTATTGCTCAATCATGTAGGCATCACATAATTCGATACCTCCTGCAGGTTGGTCTGTAGTAAAATTGACTTTGTAAGTTCCTTCAGCGACAGTGTCAAAAACATAGTATCCAAGATTGTCCGTTAATACAGTCTGTACCACTGTTCCATCCAATGTGCTCAATATTACAGTAACGTTGCTCATCGGCTCATCGGTGACCTGATACTTCACCTGGCCGGTGTAATCATAGGTTGCTTGCGAGAAAACAAAAGTGCTGGTAATGAATAAACCCAGGAAAAGGATCCTGAAAATTGCTTTTTCCATGATTTCAAGTTTGGCGTTAGTTTTTATTAAATCCGGTTGAGTCAAAAACAAGGTTTTAGTTGCGGCTTTACCTTATTTTACGTTTTAATCAGATAAAGGTTAAAAGGTAATACTTATTTTTTCAAAAAAAATTAAAAGCCAAAGCATTTTCAGAACAGACTAGTGCAAAATAAGTCATTTGTTATAATATTGCAAAGAATTTGAGCACTGTTTTTTGGATATTATTTTGTTAATAATTATTCAAACATTTATTGCTTTTATTCGTATTACCTTTTATCAATTCCCTGATAAAACACCGATGAATGACTTTATATACTGATGATGCTATCATAGACGGGCTGAAGAAACGGGATAATGGGATAATCCGTTATGTTTACAAAGAATACTATCCCACCATCAAGTTTCTTATAACCACCAACTCCGGAACGGAAACAGATGCAGAAGATGTGTTCCAGGATGCGTTAGTGGTATTATACAGGAAGATTGCGAAAGAAAATCTGATATTGACCAGTTCTTTTAAAACGTTTTTATATTCAATCTGCAGAAATCTCTGGCTTCAGCGTCTTGACCGCCGGGTGTTCAGCAGTGAATTCCTGGAGGTCGAGGATATGAGTGAATTGCACGATAATCTTCGACTTGAGCAGCCCGAAGAAGAACAAGAGAAATACAGGCTGTTCCAGCAGCATTTTTTGCGACTGAGCCAGGATTGCCAGAAAGTTCTGCGATTGTTTATGGGAAAGACATCGTTGAAAGAGATTGCTGATATTATGGGTTTTAAAACTGAAAAATACGCCAAGACACGAAAATTCATGTGCAAGGAGAAATTAAAAAATTCAATAATTAACGATCCTTATTTTAAGAAATACTTAACAGATTATGAATAAAGTAAAGTACACGGAATGGATCGACAGCTATGTCGATGGCGAACTGGATAATTTGGGAATGCAGGAGTTTGAGGCCCAATTATCTGGTAATCAGGAATTGGCCAAGGAGTTCAAACTGGAGCTGGATATCCGGAAGGCAATTTCTGAAGAAGCAGATATTGTTGATTTCAGAGCTAAATGCATCGAAGCGCAGAATGAAATAAATATCGCTGAGAAAAAACTGGTAAGAATTGTTCACATTACCCGAAAATACTGGTATGCAATTGCATCAATCTTCCTCATCGCACTGATCATCGGTGGAGTTGCAATAATTAACCCTGGTGGCTACTCTTCCGAGAAGTTGTTTAAAATGTATTACAAATCGGGTGAAACCATTGGCTTATCCAGGTCCGGCAATGTTGATATGGCTGAAGCTCTCCGTTATTTCGGCAAAAACGATTTTAAAACCGCGGAATCGCTTTTTGGCAAGATTCTGAACAGCGATCCCGCTAATTTTGCCGTAATGTACTATTCGGGAATATCAAATATTGAGCTGGGAAACTATCCAAAAGCTATCACAATGTTTGAGACCATAATAAATGATGGTGATAATCTTTATACGGAAAATGCAGAATGGTACCTCGGTCTGACTCTTCTGGCGTCTGATAATACTGATAAATCAGAGATAGTATTTCAGCAAATAGTATCCACACCGGATCATTATTATTATGATGAAGCCAGAAGCATTCTTGATAAAATTGGAAAGAGCGAAAAAAGTAAAAAAATATTAAATAATTTACTTTTTCTTATATTACCTTTTTAAAGTTTATGGATTAATCTTTGATTGAAGAAATAATCCATTTGTTTTTTCATGATTTTGGGTTTAAGTAAAGGGTGCCGGGGGGCACCCTTTATTATTTTTTGCTTTTCTTATTCCAGACCAGTTTCTTGTTTTTTGTTCATATCGAAAATCTGGCTAAATTCGCCGGGTATGATTGTTCATATTCACCTTCACTTTCAGATATATATAAAATAAACCGGAATTAATGAACCGCAGAAAATTTTTAGTCAGGGGTTCTGTGGCATCAGCCGCATTGTTTGTCAACCCCGGGATTCGTTCCGCAACGAGTAATCAAAGCCTTGCCAATCCTGCAGTGCAGCCAGTAGTTATATCTACCTGGGACTTTGGCTATCAGGCTAACGAGGTCGCATGGAGATTACTTGCCAATGGTAGCAATCCTCTGGATGCGGTCGAGCAGGGTATTAAGATCATTGAATCCGATCCTGACAACCTTTCGGTTGGTGTGGGCGGATTACCTGACCGCGATGGCAGGGTGACCCTGGATGCCTGCATCATGGATGATAAAGGCCAGGCAGGTTCTGTTTCTTTTCTGGAAGGAATCGCACACCCTATATCTGTCGCCAGGCTGGTCATGGAAGAAACGCCTCACGTAATGCTGACAGGCGAAGGCGCCAGGCAGTTTGCTATCGAAAAAGGCTTCAAACCGGAAAACCTGCTTACTGCTAAGGCGAAAAAAGCCTGGGAAGAATGGCTGATCAAAAGCGAGTATAAACCTGTCATTAACATTGAAAATCATGATACTGTCGGACTGCTTGCAATGGACAGGGAAGGGAACCTGTCAGGCGGTTGTTCCACGAGTGGCCTGGCATATAAGATGCATGGCCGTGTCGGCGATTCACCGGTAATAGGGGCCGGACTGTATGTCGACAATGAAGTCGGGGCGGCCGTTGCAACAGGCCTGGGAGAAGTTGTGCTGCGTTCACTTAGCACTTTCCTCGTAGTGGAATTAATGAGGTCAGGCTACACACCGGCTGAAGCCTGCCGGGAAGCAGTGACGCGCATAGCAAACAAGAACCTTGATTTCAGGGATTTCCAGGTAGGGATCATCGCACTGAACAAGGAAGGCGAATATGGCAGCTATGCCCTGCATCCGGGATTTAGCTTCGCAGTGCGAAATAATACTATAAATGAAGTGATTGAATCGGCAAGTTTCATATAAAATTGTTCCGGGATGAAAAGATCAGCATACCTTATTATATTAGTATACTTCCTGAGTGGTTGTTCAAATGAGTTTAGCAGGGACATCCTGCACTTTGTAAATCCATTCATCGGGACTGACGGGCACGGGCATACATTCCCGGGTGCTGCCACACCATTCGGAATGGTACAGCTAAGCCCCGATACCCGTAAAGATAACTGGGACGCATGTTCAGGATATCATTATTCCGATTCGTTCATCCTTGGTTTTTCTCATACCCACCTGAGCGGAACAGGTGTCGGTGATTACGGGGATATCCGTTTCATGCCAATGACCGGCACACTCCGGACCAGGCCGGGAAATGAAAAGGAACCGGGTTACCGGTCGGCGTTTTCACATCAGAATGAAAAAGCATCTCCCGGGTATTACCAGGTCTACCTTGAGGATCATCGTATTGACGCTGAATTTACGGTTACGCCCCGTTGTGGGTTGCATCAGTATACTTTTCCGGCATCGGATGAATCTTTCATACTGATCGATCTGACCGAATCCGTGATGACCGAAAAGAACCCCGGTCTTTCCGCAACAATCCTCAGCGATCATGAGATCTGCGGTTACAGAAGGTCATCCGGGTGGGCTGAAGACCAGGTCATCTATTTCTACTCTGTCTTTTCAAGGCCTTTTGAGGATGCCGGCATCGTGTTGGACGGAATAGTTTCTGATGGTTTAAGAGATGCGGAAGGGAATGATATCCAGATATTTGTGAAGTATTCAACCCGAGACCGGGAAAAGATCCTGGTAAAAACAGGCATCTCAGCTGTGAGTATCGATGGAGCCAGGAACAACGTGGAACATGAGCTTCCGGGATGGGATTTTGGGATGGTTAAACAACACGCGGAGCAATTATGGAGAGAGAAATTGAGTAAAATAGAGGTTGAAGGAGGGAATAAGGATGATATAGTTAAATTTTATACGGCGCTGTATCACTGTTACCTGGCACCAAATCTTTTTTCCGATCCAGACGGGCGGTACCGGGGGCATGATGGATTGATCCACCAGGCGGAGGGGTTCGATGTTTATACAGTTTTTTCGCTTTGGGACACATACAGGGCATTGCATCCGCTGTTGACAATACTGGAGCCGGGCCTTACAGTCGATTTTATAAAAACATTCCTGGATATTTATGAAAAAGGCGGCTTGCTTCCTGTCTGGGAACTGGCCGGAAATGAGACCAACTGCATGATCGGTTACCATGCTGTTCCCGTCATTGCAGATGCTTATATAAAAGGTATAAAGTCTTTTGACATTGAAAAAGCCTATGCAGCCATGCGTACCAGTGCCGAACAGGACCATTTTGGGTTGAAATATTACAAGGAATATGGCTATATTCCAGCTGAAGCGGAGGGAGAAGCCGTTTCGAAAACCCTGGAATACTCTTATGATGACTGGTGCATTGCCATGATGGCTAAAGACTTGGGTAAAAATGATGATCACCGCTATTTCATGGAAAGGGCGCAGAATTACAAGAATCTTTACGAGCCGCAAACGGGATTCCTCCGCGGGAAACGTAACGGGATGTTTGCCGAGCCTTTTGACCCTGCAGAGGTAAATTTTATGCTGACTGAAGCCAATACCTGGCAATATACCTTTTATGTTCCCCAGGATATTGAGGGATTGAAAAATCTGATGGGCGGCGATGAAGCATTTGAAAAGAAACTTGACGAAATGTTTACCACTGAAAGTGGCCTGAGCGGCCGGCAGCAGGCCGATATCACCGGGTTGATCGGTCAGTATGCCCATGGCAATGAACCCAGCCATCACATGGCATACCTGTATAATTATGTGGGGAGGCCTGACAAAACCCAGAAACTGGCCAGGCAGATCATGGATCAGTTGTACGGCCCAGGTGCTGACGGGTTGTGTGGAAATGAAGACTGCGGGCAGATGTCAGCCTGGTTTGTGTTCAGCGCCATGGGCTTTTACCCGGTCACCCCGGCAACTGTTGACTATGTAATTGGAAGCCCGCTTTTTAACAAGATTACAATTCACCAGGACAATGGGAAAAGTTTTTCCATTATTAGTGAAAAGAATTCGTCCCGGAATATTTTTATCCAATCCGCCAGACTGGATGACAAACCGTATGAAAGATCATTCATTACTCATAATCAAATCATTAATGGGGGTAACCTGGAATTTAATATGGGCCCTGAACCTTCCGGTGAGTGGGGAAATAGTGCTGAGAACCGTCCTAATACAGCCATAAACGATCATCTTATCACCCCGGTTCCCTATTTCCAGGCAGCTTCGGGTTCGTTCCAGGAAAACCTCGACATTCAATTGCTGCATATAGATCCCGGTGCTAGCATCTACATTAACAATGATGAAAAAGGTCCGCAACAGCCTTTTGAAATTTACCGGGAGCCGATCCATACGGATCAGTCATTGACAGTTCATGCTTTTGCGGAGCTGGATCCCTCCGGCCGGAGTAAGCTTGCCAAAGCTTCTTTTTACAAGATCCATAATGACTGGACAATAACTATCCTGAATCCCTATAGTTCTCAATACACCGGTGGAGGCGACCTTGGCCTTATAGACGGCCAGCATGGAGGTCCGAATTTCAGGACAGGATCATGGCAGGGCTATCAGGGTGTTGACTTCGAGGCAACCATCGATATGGCGAAGGAAGTCCGGCTTGGTGATATTACCGCTTCGTTTCTCCAGGACCAGCGTTCATGGATTTTCATGCCGGTAGAAGTTGAATTTTTCTTGTCGTCCGATGGAACCAATTACCGGTCCATAGGCAAAGTTATGAATGACGCACCGGACAATCTTCCGGATGCGGTCATTGAAGAATTCAGCATCGACGGGTCAGGTAAATCGGCGCGTTTTGTCAAAGTGCATGCAATAAACCGGGGTGTTTGCCCTGAGTGGCATGTGGGTGCCGGCGATAAAGCCTGGATCTTTATCGATGAGATCACGATCGGGACGAAATAAAAAAGGGGCCAGATTCAAGCCCCTACATGAAAGAATGTTTTTTTGTTACCTGATCGGATACTTCTTGAAGATCTCGTTGGAACGCATCAGGATGTCGACGTACTGCGCTCTCTGGTAAGCGTAAGGGTCGCTGATGTTTTTCCTTGAGAGTTTACCTTTGAAATCATCGAGGGACTTATATTTTTTCGATGCCATCCATTCTTCGATTTCCTGCAGCATTTTCCCGATCTGCCTGGGGCCGTGCTTGTAAATAGTACTCACAACCTGCACCGCATCAGCTCCGGCGAGGATCATTTTAATGACATCCTTACCGTCCAGGATTCCGGTATTACTGCAAATATTACCTTTTATATTGCTATAGAGCAATCCGGCAAAGCGGAGTGGCAGGCGGTTATCGTCTTCATGGCTTAGCATGTAAGGATAATGCAATCCTTCCTTTTCCAAGTCAATATCGGGCTGGAACAGGCGGTTGAACAATACAAATCCGTCGGCGCCTTTTTTATCCATTTCTCCTATGCAATATAGCGGATTGGTATAAAACGGGCTGAGCTTCACGCTGACAGGGATTTTGACCGCTTTTTTAACCCCTTCCAGGGTATCGAGCTGTTCCTGCAGGATGGATTTGTCGTCGATATCGAATTCCCTGGGCACGGCGAAAAAATTGAGTTCAAGCGCATCGACGCCTGTTTCTTCGATTTTTTTTGCATATTCATACCAGGTATCATCATACACTGCATTCAGGCTGGCAATCAGGGGTATCTTCAAGGCTTGCCTGGCCTGTGTGAGGTTGAAAAGGAACTCTGCCGGGCCGGCATCTTCAATGGAAGGAAGCATGGAGCCCATTTCGGCATGCCTTGCCCCGTAGTCTTCTTCAGCATGATAATGCTCCAGGTTTTCAAGCTGGATCTGTTCTTCAAACAAGGATTTGTAAACTACAGCGGATGCGCCGGCTTCTTCCAGTTTTTTAAGAAAATTCAGGTCTGTAACCAGGTTGGAGGCTCCCACAATGATGGGATTCTTCAGTTTCAGCCCCAGGTATGTTGTCGAAAGGTCCATAGTAAGTCAGTTTAATATTAAACAATTTTAATGGTCGTAAAAGTATACAAACCCCACTATATATACAAGGTTTTTTTAGAAGAAAATGCCGTGGGTATAAATCCATTCAGAAAAGTTAATTTCCAGGGCTTTGCATTCTGTATCAAAATTGTGACTGATGGTAATCTAAAATGGTTATAAATTAGGCTGATAAGGCTCTATTTTGGAAGGCTGTTCCTTTCGGGTGTATAATAATTAGTAACTTCGCACAAGTTTTTTTGAGACGTTGAAAATATCTTAAGGTACTAAATATTAATAAGTTATGGAAAATAAAAAATTTGTCACCTGCGATGGAAACTATGCTGCAGCACATGTTGCTTACATGTTCAGTGAACTGGCTGCGATCTACCCGATCACTCCTTCTTCTACCATGGCAGAGTACGTTGATGAATGGGCCGCTTACGGCCGTAAAAATATATTTGGTGACACACTGCAGGTGACTGAAATGCAGTCGGAGGCCGGTGCAGCCGGAGCCGTGCACGGTTCACTCCAGTCAGGAGTGCTGACCACCACGTTCACAGCCTCACAGGGTTTATTATTGATGATCCCCAACATGTACAAGATTTCGGGCGAGTTGCTCCCCGGCGTATTCCATGTAAGTGCCAGGAGCCTTGCAGCGCATGCTTTATCTATTTTCGGGGATCACAGTGATGTGATGAGCACCCGTCATACGGGTTTTGCCATGCTGGCCACAGGTAGTGTGCAGGAGATCATGGACATTGCTTCCGTTGCGCACCTGGTTGCCATCAAATCAAGGATTCCTTTCCTGCATTTCTTCGATGGTTTCAGGACCTCCCATGAAATCCAGAAAGTTGAGTATTTTGAAAACGAAGACATGGCCAAACTGCTTGACTTTGAAGCAATTCAGGCATTCAGGAACAGGGCGCTCAACCCGGAGCACCCGGTGACCCGCGGAACAGCCCAGAATCCGGATATTTATTTCCAGGCGAGGGAAGCTGCTAACCGCTTCTACCATCCCATTGCTGATATGGTTGAAATGTATATGAAGGAAATCACGAAGATGACCGGCAGGGAATACCATCCGTTCGTTTATTATGGTGCACCGGATGCTGAGAATATCGTGATTGCCATGGGATCGGTCACGGAAACAATTAAGGAAACCATTGATTACCTTCTGAGTAAAGGTGAAAAGGTCGGCCTGGTTACCGTGCATTTATACCGCCCGTTCTCAGAGAAGTATTTCCTGAAGGTCCTGCCGAAGACCGTCAAACGCATTGCCGTCCTGGATCGTACCAAGGAACCCGGAGCCAATGGCGAACCGCTTTACCTGGACATTAAAGACATTTTCTATGGTAAGCCCGATGCACCTGTTATCGTTGGCGGACGTTACGGACTTAGCTCGAAAGACACCACCCCGTCCATGATCATGTCAGTTTATGATAACCTGAAACAAAAAGAACCGAAGAACAGGTTTACCGTCGGTATTGTCGACGACGTGACCTTTACTTCCCTGCCTTTATTGCCGGAATTCAGCGTAGTGCCCAAGGGTACTTTCGAAGGCAAGTTTTACGGACTCGGATCTGACGGTACGGTTGGCGCGAATAAGAACTCCATCAAGATCATCGGGGACAACACCAGTAAGTATTGCCAGGCGTATTTTGCCTATGATTCGAAGAAATCAGGAGGGATCACCACTTCCCACCTTCGTTTTGGCGATAAACCCATCCGGTCGACTTACCTGGTCACAACCCCGGACTTTGTGGCATGCCACGTTCCTTCCTACCTGGATAAGTATAACATGCTTAAAGGGCTGAAAAAAGGCGGTACATTTCTTCTGAACAGCATCTGGGATGAAGAAGAAACAAAACATAAGCTGCCCAATTCCTTTAAAAAATATATGGCGGATAATGATATTCAGTTTTATATCATCAACGCCACCAAAATTGCTGAAGAGATTGGACTTGGTAACCGTACCAATACGATCATGCAGGCTGCATTCTTCAAAATTGCAAGCGTTATCCCCTATGAAACAGCTGTCAGCGAGATGAAGCGCATGATCCGGAAGTCATTCGGAAACAAGGGAGAAGAGATCGTCAGGATGAACAACGCGGCGGTTGACGCCGGTTCAGCGGTGGTTAAGGTTGAAATACCCGTTGAATGGAAAAAGCTGGACGGTACCGATGAGATAGCAGAGCTTGATGTGCCTGATTTCGTAAAAAATATTGCTATTCCGGTCAATCACCTGAAAGGGGATGACCTGCCAGTCAGCGCTTTCCTGGGAAGGGAAGACGGCACCTTCGTGTCAGGGACCACTGAATTTGAAAAACGCGGAATTGCGGTCAATGTGCCGGAATGGAAAGTTGAACATTGCACCCAGTGTAACCAGTGTGCTTATATTTGTCCTCACGCCTGTATCAGGCCGTTCCTGCTGTCGGATGAAGAGTTGAAGAATGCCCCGGAAGGCACCTCCACCCAGGATACCAAGGGCAAATTCGCCGGTTATCATTTCCGGATCCAGGTGAGCGTGCTTGACTGCACCGGTTGCGGAAATTGCGCCGATATTTGTCCTGCAAAGGAAAAAGCCCTGGTTATGGAGCCGCTGGAAACCCAACTGGAAGAAGTGGCAAGATGGGATTATATTTCAAAGAATGTTACTTACAAGGACCAGATCGCCGCGAAGGATTCATCGGTCAAGAACAGCCAGTTCGCACAGCCGCTGTTCGAGTTTTCCGGCGCTTGCGCGGGATGTGGTGAAACACCATATCTTAAGGTGATCACCCAGTTATATGGAGAGCGGATGATTGTTACCAATGCCACAGGATGTTCATCCATTTACGGCGGTTCGGCCCCATCGACACCATACCGGCCTCACAACGTGAGCGGTCATGGACCGGCCTGGGCCAATTCGCTGTTTGAAGACAACGCCGAATACGGTTTCGGGGTTACGATTGGTATCAATAAACTCAGGGACAGGATAGCCCTCAGAATCAAAGAAGCTTTAAAAACAGGGTTGAATGAAGAACTTTCTGCTGCCTGCCAGGAATGGATCGATCAGAAGAATGATGCAGCAGGATCTGAAGCAGCTTCCGCCAAGCTTATTCCCCTGCTGGAGAAATCCAATGACCAGTTTGCCGCCGAGATCCTGAGCCTGAAACAGTACCTCGTGAAGAAGTCGGTTTGGATCGTGGGAGGTGACGGCTGGGCGTATGATATCGGCTATGGCGGACTGGACCATGTGCTGGCCTGCGGTGAAGACCTGAATGTGATTGTTCTTGACACGGAGGTTTATTCCAATACCGGAGGCCAGGCTTCCAAATCAACCCCGGCAGGGGCTGTGGCCAAGTTTGCAGCTTCCGGCAAGAAGATCCGCAAGAAAGATCTCGGTATGATGGCCATTAGCTATGGGTATGTATACGTGGCGCAGGTAGCGATGGGCGCCAGCCAGAACCAGTTCTTCAAAGCACTGAAGGAGGCGGAGGCTTACCCGGGACCATCCCTGATCATTGCTTATTCTCCCTGTATCAACCATGGTATCCGTATCGGAATGGGCAAGACCCAGTATGAGCAGGAACTCGCCGTGAATTCGGGCTACTGGCAGCTTTACCGTTACAATCCGCTGCTGGAGGCTGAAGGCAAGAATCCGTTCCAGCTTGACTCGAAAGAGCCCGACTGGAGCCAGTTCCAGGAATTCCTCAACGGGGAGGTGCGTTATGCTTCCTTAAAGAAAGCGTTCCCCGGCGAAGCAGCCCGTTTGGATGCAATGTCCGAACAGAATGCCCTCCGCCGTTACCTGACGTACAAAAGGATGGCAGAGATGGAGTATGAGGTGAAGTAGCGGAAGAATTTTCTAATTGATCTGTACTTCAAACGGCAGCCTTGCCTGCACTCCCTGGTATTCTTTGACCTGTTTCAGGTAGTTGTAATATGGGTAAAATTCGCCCAGCTCTTTTGCTATCCGGGTGTTGTTGGTATTTCCCGTCAAATCGTCGATGATCTGCTGCAGGGGATCCTTCTGCGCCGGCAATGAGATCAGGTTGTAGTCGGAAATCCCGGCCAGTTCGGCAGCCTGGGCAATCGCATCGTTCAGTCCTCCGAAATCATCGATCAGGCCGATGGATTTGGCATCGGTGCCGCTCCAAATCCTTCCCTGGCCAATCTCGTCTACTTTTGCCGTTTCCATTTTTCTTCCTTCTGAAACAAGCGCCAGGAAGTCGCTGTAGATCTTTTCAACATTGCGCTGGAACATCGTTTTTTCATAATCTGTCAGTGGCCTGGTGACGTTCGGGAAGTCGGCGTATTTGTTGGTCATGGTCTGGTCGAAGGTGATCCCCAACTTGTTATCGAAGAACTCTTTCATGTTGGGCACCATGCCGAATACACCGATCGAACCGGTCAGGGTTGTGGGATCAGCCAGGATCTTGCTCGCGGAGGCGGATATCCAGTAACCGCCGGAAGCAGCCACATCACCCATCGAAACCACCACCGGTTTTTTCTCTACAGCCAGCAACACCTCACGGCGGATCACTTCCGACGCGGTGGCACTCCCGCCAGGTGAATTCACTCTAAGGACGATGGCTTTCACTTTATCGTTCTCACGGGCCTGACGGATCGCTTTGGAAATATTCTCCGATCCCACTGTGCGGTCATCCCCCTTGCCATCTATAATATTGCCCAGCGCATAGACCACGGCGATCTTGTTGGATGAGACCTTTTCTGTCACTGCCGGCGGAACCATGGTATACTTTGACAGGGTCACGGTTTTAATTTTATCCTTGTCGGCCAGCCCGATCAGCGCTTTTAATTCACTGTCAACCTGATCTTTGTAATACAGCCCGTCGACCATCCCGGTAGCATAGGCTTTGTCGGCCTCCAGCGCGTCCAGGTTGTCGGCAATCTGGTTCAGCTTGTCTTTGCCCAGGTTCCTGCTTGCAGAAATTTCGTCAATGGCTGTGTTCCATAAGTCGGTCACCATTTCCGACATCTGTTCCTTGCTCTCCGGGCTCATCTTATCCTCGGTGAAAATTTCGACCGCGCTCTTGTATTTGCCATGCCTGATGACCTGCATGTCGATATCTAGCTTCTCCATTGTCCCCTTCAAAAAGAAGGATTCAGCGGCAAATCCCCTGAATTCAACGGCACCGGAAGGGTTTAAATAGATCTTATCGGCCACACTGCTCAGGTAATAAGCCTTTTGCGTGAAAAGCTCGCTATACGCGACGATGAATTTTCCGCTGCTTTTAAAATCTGCCAGGGCATTTCGTATTTCCCTCAGCGTGGTCAATCCTGCGGGCACCATGTTCGGTTCAAGGTAAATTCCCTTGATGTTCTGGTCATTTTTGGCTTTTTCAATGTTTTTCAGGATCTGGTCGAGGCCCGGATTTTCAGTCATACTAAATCCATCTGACGAGAAAAGTGACATCGGATCCTTGGGTGCACGGTCAAGGATCTCATAATTCAGGTTCATTTGAAGGACTGAATTTGGCTCAATGGTTACAGCTTTTTTATCGGCAAAAGTGGCGATGGAAGCGATCAGCCCGACCATCACGAAGAAGAAAATCACAAAGATGACGACAAACCCCAGCATAGAGGCGAACATGAATTTAAAGAAATCTTTCATTTTGTTTTATTTATAATAGTTCAGAACTAATTTATTTCCATCAAACCCGGCATAGGAAAAATGCGTCAGCCAGTCACCAAGGATGACCAGCCTGCTTTTGTTCTCCAGTTCCACATCCAGCGGGCGATGACGGTGCCCGAAGATGAAATAGTCGGCTTCGGTGCCATTTCTTACCAGCCCTGCTGCATAATTATATAACATCTCATCTTCGATCCTGTTCAGGTAACCGGGCTTATTTTCTTTCACGATGTTGGCCAGGCGGCTTTTGTGGCTGAAATACAGGCCCATCCTGGAGCCGATGTCGGGGTGGAGCCACTGGAAGAGGAACTGGTTCACCCGGTTGCTGAAGACTTTTTTCAGGAACTTGTAACCGTTATCGCCGGGGCCAAGTCCGTCACCGTGCGCAAGATAAAAGGTCTTTCCTGCAATGTGATAAATCTCCGGATGACGATGCAAATGTATGTTCAGCTCTTTGTTAAGGTACTCAAAAGCCCATATGTCGTGGTTCCCCGTAAACAGGTGGACAGGTATGCCGTTATCAGTGATGTCGGCGAGCTTTCCGAGCAACCTTGTATATCCTTTGGGCACAACGGTTTTATATTCAAACCAGAAGTCAAAAATATCACCCATCAGGAAAATCGCTGAAGCATCGGTTTTTATCCCGTCAAGCCAGCTTACCAGTTTTTTTTCTCTTTGCAGGCTGCTTTCATAATCAGGGATACCGAGGTGAAAGTCGGAGGCGAAGTAGATTTTTTGTCCTGGTTTTAAGTCCTGAGTTTCCAATAAAACGGGCAATTTAAATGCAATAATAATAAACTTATTTAGATATTTGAAGCCGGCAGGTTTTAATTAATCCTCCAATAAAGCGGCCATGGACCTGATGTTATTTCCTTTATACCTGATTGTTAAGTCTTTATCAAGAAGAATGTAATAGGGGAACTGTTCCGGCACATTAAAAAGTTGCCTGGCGCCGGAATTGACGTTCAGCAAATCCGTAACGTTGATCCATTTTTCAATTCCGTCATTCCTGATCGCATCAAGCCACAGTTCTTTATAGCTTTCGAACCCGATGGCATAAACCACCGGTTTACTGTATCTTTTTTGCTCGACATAGCTTTTAAGCTGCCGGTTGAAATTCCGGCTCCCCTGGTCCCAGGAGGCCCAGAAATAAATGATGACCGGATTGCCTGCCAGGGAGTGCAACCGGATCTCCTTCCCAGACCGGTCCTGAAGGGCGATATCAGGGACCTTATTGCCGGGCGCCAGTTTCATTTCCGTCATCTCCTTGATTTTTAGGTCTTGCTTAACTGTCTCCAGTTTCTTCTGAAATTCCACCAGGTGCTTGTTGCCCGGGTACCTCTGCGATAAACAGGAGTCGATCTTCAGGAAATAATCAAAGTCCCTGTCTTCCATTAGGATTTTTCTCTCCCCGAAGCGCCGGTCAATAACCAGGAGTGATGCCAGCGAGCCGCAATGGTTTTCCAGGAACCTTATGGAATACAGGCGCTGGTGGGCAAAGATATCCTGGTAGGTCTTATCCAGTTCCAGCTTTAATGACCGAAATGTTGAAGATCGCTGGAATTCATTGTAAGTCCTGCTCAAAGAATCGACTTTATCCCGGTTGACTTCAAGAAACATTTCAAAGTCCCGGTATAGTTCCGAATCGGGCGATCCTGATACCTTGTATCCTTTCCTGATGTTTTTCTGCTCAGAAACTACATCAATATGGTTTTCCTGGTCGAGGATCAGGGTAATATAATTTTTATTATCCGATTTAATAATGTAAAATCCCGGGCCTTCACGGCGGAACTTAAACTTGAAGGAACCTTTTTCCGTAATCTTCGCCGTATCGATTGGAATAACGCTACCGGGAACGATCTCGGCAATGGAAATATTTTTACCGCCCAGGGCCGGGAAAGAACCGCTGATCGTGGTTTTGACGCCCCCGTTTCCAGTTCGGTCACAACCTGTCAGGAGTATAACCCAAAGAATGAACAGCAGATGGATAGACTGAATGATTTTTTGATATGTACCGCTCATACTTGCCTTAATTTTGTTAATTTGGACAAAAATACGATCAAACAAAGAAACCGCCGAAGAAACCGCCGACTTTTGAAAATAACGGTCATCATATTGCTTTTATTGGGCTTATTAACAACAGGATTTGCGCAGAAGATACTGGTCGTTGAAAATTCCGCAACGTTAAAAAATTTCAAATATAACCCTGGTGATGAGATCATTCTTAAAGTAAAACAACTGGATAACAAACTGACAGATGAGATAGAAACAATGGATGATACCTGCCTGGTCCTTGCCGTGAACGGAGTGGTCAGGCTGGATGACATCCGGGCTATTTACAAGGAGAACTGGTTTGTACAGATTGTGAGAGGATTCAGTCTGCTTGCCGGTGTTGCATATTTTGGTATCGATTCATTCAACCGCCTGATCAACAACGATAGCCCGGTAATCCTGGCCGAAACGGCCATTATTTCCGGAGGGCTCGTCGCATTTTCTTTTGCGCTTGAACCATTGCATTATCGCAGGTATAGCATGGAAAAGAAATGGCGTTTACGAACGATCGATTTCAGTGATGTCCGGGTTGATTAAATTTCCATTTCTGCCACGAGCACCTTTATCAGTTCAGTCATCCTGGGTTCCACGAGGCTTGCGGCGTCAATGACTTCCTTGTGTGTGATCTCCACGATTTTCCCTTCCACGCCTAGATCCGAAATAACGGAAACCGCGAAAACCGGCAGGCTCATCTGGCATGCTGCAATGGCTTCCGGCACCGTTGACATGCCGACGGCATCAGCGCCCAGGAAGCGCATATACCTGTATTCGGACGGAGTTTCGAACGTCGGTCCGGTAACGCTGACATAGACCCCTTTGCGGTAAGAAATGTTCAGCCTGTGGGCAATTTCTTCCGCTTTACCAAGCAGGCGGGGGTGATAAGGGTTAGTCATGTCAGGAAATCTTGGTCCGAATTTTTCATCGTGAGGGCCTTTCAGAGGATTTTCCATCATGAGGTTCATCATGTTGATATGATCTTCCAGGAACATCATGTCGCCCACCTCGAACCCGGGATTCAGTCCGCCGCTTGCATTTGACAGTACCAGGAACCGGATGCCAAGGAATTTCATGACCCTTATCGGAAATACTACTTCATGGAGGCTGTAGCCTTCATAGAAGTGGAAGCGGCCCCGCATGGCTACCACCGGGCGGTTATTCAGCCGGCCGATGATCAATTCACCGGCATGACCTTCCACCGTCGAGGCAGGAAAATGGGGGATCTCTTCGTAGGGAATGATGACCTGGCCGGTGATCTCTCTTGTCAGCCCCCCGAGACCGGTACCGAGAACGATCCCTGCTTCGGGCAGTATAGTTATACGACTACGGATGAAGTCAACGGCTTCCGATACTTTTGTGAACATATTCAAGGATAAGCTTGTCAAACATTAATCCATCGCCATTGTGCAGTACAACCCTGATCGGAATGTAGTACACCGGCAATGCTCCCAGCACCGGGGCAAATTCCTCCCTGTCCAGCCGGGTCGCATCTTTTTCGGTGGTGAAGATAACCTTATCTTTTGAAATAATTGATCCGAACTCACCGGAAATTTTTTCCAGGTCCCGGGAGGTATACTCGTGGTGATCCTTGAAATTCATCACAATCAGTTCGTTGCACAGACTGCTGAGGTATTCCTGTAAGGGATAGGAATTAGCTACGCCTGCCACCATTACAATGTAGCTGTATTTAGGCGCAGCGGGCTTCTGGCTGCAAATTTTCAGCGGGACCGGCTGATCATACGTGATGTAGGAGTGACAGAGCAACTGGTTTTTCCCTGGTCTGAGTTCCCGTTCGAGGTTTCGCCGGATGATGGGTGAAAATACTTTAGGTGTTTTGGTAATGATAATGACGTCGGCGCGGCGAGCCCCTTTCGCCCGCTCCCTGAGTGTGCCTGTCGGCAGCAGGTAATCATTGACGTACAAATTATGATAATCCGTAAGCAGGATCGATTTACCGGGCCTCACATAGCGGTGCTGAAAGGCATCGTCAAGAAGAATGACCTGGGTTTCAGGCTTTTCTGCCATGATCCTGGCAATTCCTCTTTTACGGTCTTCATCCACCGCCACGGTCAAGTCATTAAATTTCTTTACATATTGCGCCGGTTCATCCCCAATTTCGAGATGCGTGCTCTGCGGGGTGGCCATGATGAAACCCCTGGTCTTTCTGCCGTATCCGCGGCTCAGGATGGCAATCTTGTACTTGCTTCTCAATAAATCGGCCAGGTATTCGGTATGAGGGGTTTTGCCGGTTCCGCCGGTACTGAGGTTGCCGACAGAGATCACCGGAACAGAAAAACTTTTTGACGGAAGGATCTTCCAGTCAAAAAGCCGGTTTCGGATTCCGACAATGAATCCGTAAAGGCAGGCAATTGGAAATAGTATTATTTTTACAATAATCATCCAATAAATATACCATTTAATAACATATTTTCATTGACTAACTTGTTATTAAATGTTTAAATCATTCTTCTATTTATACGTAAAAGGATAAAAAAGTGATAAAAAATACAGCAATTATTTAAAATATTTTTAATAAGCATTACTAATATAATGAAGATCAGTGAGATAATTAATACCCTGGAAGCTTTTGCCCCGGTTGCCCTTCAGGAAGAGTATGACAATACAGGGCTTACTGTCGGCAATAAAGAGAATGATTGCACCGGCTCCCTGGTTTGCCTGGATGTGACAGGAGAGATTATAGATGAAGCAATAAAGAAAAACTGTAACCTGGTGATCAGCCACCACCCGGTGATCTTCAAAGGGTTGAAGCAACTGACCGGCAAATCGATGGTGGAACGGATCGTCATGAAAGCTGTCAGAAATGATATCGTGCTATATTCGATGCACACGAACCTGGATAATATCAAGGGAGGCGTAAACCGTATGCTGTGCGAAAAGCTCGGGTTGGCCAATCTTTCTATCCTAAGGAAATCACCCGGGATACTGCGGAAACTTGTGACCTTTTGTCCGACCGGTCATGCGGAACAGGTCAGGCAGGCGATTTTCCTGGCGGGGGCGGGTCACATCGGAAATTACGACCAGTGCAGTTTTAATACTGAGGGACAGGGCTCTTTCCGGGCAGGCGCTTCGTCAAATCCTTTTGTAGGAAACATTGGTGAGACACACTTTGAGAAAGAAGTCAGGATCGAAACCATCTTCCCGGCTTATTTGCAATCAAGGATCATCCATGCTTTACTTGAGGCACATCCTTATGAAGAAGTGGCTTATGATATTTACCCCCTTGAAAATGAGTTTGAGCAGACTGGCGCCGGAATGATCGGGACCTTGCCCCAACCTGTTTCAGGCAGGGAGTTTCTGGAGGTGATCAAAAAAGTATTGAATGCGCCTGTTATCAGGCATTCGGCGCTGGTGGACAGGATGGTACAAAAGGTAGCGGTTTGCGGTGGGTCCGGCAGCTTTCTCATACCGGATGCAATCAGGCAGCAGGCTGATCTTTTTATTACAGCCGATGTTAAATACCACAAGTTTTTCGATACTGAAGGCAGCATCGTGATCGTAGATGCCGGACATTATGAAACTGAACAATTTACCCGCAATTTAATAGCAGATTATTTAAAAGAAAATTTTCCTACCTTTGCAGTCCAAATTTCGGAAACCCCGGCTAACCCGGTTAATTACTTTTAAATCAGTATTTTATGAAGGAAGATAAAGGAATAAAAACTGCTGGCCAGGCAGAATTATTGTCAGATGAAAGTATCCAGAAAAAGATTGAGGACACTTTGCTGGCTTTGTACCAACTTCAACAGCATGATTCCCAGGCTGATAAAATCAGGATGATCCGCGGGGAACTTCCTCTTGAAGTCCAGGACCTGGAAGATGAGATTGTCGGGTTGCAGACCAGGATTGAGAATTTTCACACTGAGATCAAGTCACTTGAGAAATTAATTGCAGAGAAGAAGCAGGCTATCAAGGACAGTGAATCGCTGATCAAAAAGTATGAAGAACAAAAGATGAATGTCAGGAATAACCGTGAATACGACTCACTGACCAAGGAGATTGAATTTCAGACCCTTGAAATCCAACTGGCGGAGAAGCGAATCCGTGAATACACTGAAGGATTGGGTGCCAAACATAAACAGATCGAGGAGTCGGAAGTTTCGCTGAATGAGCGCAAATCCGACCTGGAAATTAAAAAGAGCGAACTGAACGACATTGTTGAAGAGACCGAGATTGAGGAGAAAGAGCTGGCTAAGCGTGCGGAAGAGATCCAGAGCCGCATTGAAGACCGCCTGCTCATGGCTTACCAGCGGATCCGTAAAAATGCACGGAACGGTCTGGCGATCGTACAGATCGAGCGTGATGCCTGCGGCGGATGCTTTAATAAGATCCCTCCCCAGCACCAGCTTGATATCAGGATGCACAAGAAGATCATCGTGTGCGAATATTGTGGAAGAATCCTGGTGGATGCGGATATCACTAATATTGTAAAGAAATAGCATATTGCACGGATAGTGAATTGACAGGAGGGCCCATCAGTGGCCCTTTTTTTTTGTTCAATGCAAAAAGTGTAACAGATTGAGAATTTCTTCGTCTAAGATTCATACATTTGTTTAAACATTATAAAGTTATGGAAAGACAAGGCCTTTACAGGAGCCGCAAGGACAGGATCTTCGGCGGAGTTGCCGGCGGAATTGCCCGTTCTTTGAATGCTGACCCCGCCATTATCCGGCTGATATTTGCCATCCTGGTCATCTTTGGCGGCGGTGGTGTTTTATTGTACCTGATCCTCTGGATCGCCATACCCGAGGAGCCGTATGAATTCTTCCAGCCGGATGCATCTGCCGGAGGACAGGCAGGGCAACCGGGGCAGGAACCGGGAACATTCAACGAAAGTCAGGCCTCGCCGGTTTATTATCCTCCGAAGAGAAATAACGGGGCATTGATCGCAGGATTGATCCTGATCGCGATAGGGGCCATATTTCTTGTCGATCGCTTTTTGCCTCAAATTCATCTTCATCTGCGGGATTTCTGGCCCGTTGCCATCGTCATTGCCGGCCTGGCATTAATTTTCAGCAGTTTTTCAGGGAATAAAAAAAATCAGAATCCATGAAAGCAAAAAATATTATCTGGGGGCTCGTATTGGTCCTGATCGGGGTTTTATTCATTTTAAAAAACCTCGATATTATTTATTTCAGCTGGCACAGTATCTGGAGGTTGTGGCCACTCATACTTGTATTGGTTGGTGTGACGATCCTTCCGGTCAAAGACGCCGTGAAAGTGGGGCTTACCCTCGTTGTATTTATCATCGGTGCGCTTTTCCTGATCTTCTATCCGAAAAGTGATAGCATGGACGACCGGTGGTTTTTCCGGCACGACAGGGACATGTCGACAACTCCTAAGAAGATGGACATCGATCAGCGAATCTTCGAGGCCTATGACAGTACGATCATGATGGCTGATCTGGATTTCGACGCCGCCGCCGGTAATTTCAGGATTGAACAGGCGACCGAAGAACTTTTTGAGTTTAACCGGGAAGGAAACCTTGGACGGTACAATTACTCCATCAAAGAGCTGGGTGACCGCCGCGAAATCAAGATCGAGCTTGAAGAAGGCCGGTTTGTAAAAAGTGACCTGAAAAACCAGGTATCCCTGAAACTGAACCCTAACCCGATCTGGAGCCTTAAAGTGGATGCCGGTGCCGCCAACATCGACATGGAGCTTTCGGAAATCAAAGTCGGTCAGTTAAAGATCGATGGCGGGGCTTCATCGATCAACATCACGCTTGGCAATCTGCAGAGCGAGTGCAATATGAAGATCAACGCGGGCGCTTCTTCAATCTATATCAGGATACCGGAGGAGTTTGCCTGCGAGGTGAACACCAGTACTGTGTTGTCTTCCAAAGACCTGCAGGGATTTAACAAGGTCAGCAGCGGAACCTATGTCACGCCTGATTTTTCAGAGAAAACCAAAAACCTGGCCATCGAGATTGACGCGGCCGTATCCAGCCTGACCATCGAAAGGTACTGACCATTATTTAAGATCCGGCTAACAGAATATTTTGCCCTGTCATAAGGGAATATTAATAATTTTGCGTTTCTCAATTTTGAAATAAGCCGGATGTTAAGAAAGTCCTTTTTACTCGTTTTGCTCACACTGATTTGTACTGCCATTTCTTTCGGCCAGAATACCGGGACGATCAAAGGTTTTGTCTATGACAAAGCGACGGGTGAGCCGGTCATTTTCTCTAATGTTTATCTTCAAAAAACAACTTACGGTTCATCGACCGACGTGAACGGATATTTCATCATTACAAGGATCCCCCAGGGCAGTTACATCCTGATGGTCACTTACCTGGGTTACGACACCCTGCGGATACCGGTTGACATCGAGCCCGAAAGTGATATCAGCAAACAGTTGTACCTGACCGGGAGCGCGATCAATCTTGAAACGATCAGTATCTCGGCAGAATACCAGGAAGCCCGGACGGAGACCAAGACCTCGGTGATCAAGATAACGCCCAAGGATATCGGGCAAATCCCTGCGATCGGCGGGCAGCCCGACCTGGCCCAGTACCTGCAGGTGATGCCCGGGGTAGTGTTTACAGGCGACCAGGGAGGGGAGATTTATATCAGGGGAGGATCGCCCATTCAAAACAAGGTGTTGCTCGATGGAGTGACGATTTATAAAGCTTTTCATTCGATCGGTCTGTTCAGTGTATTTGAAACGGATATCATCCGGAGTGCGGACATTTATACTGGCGGGTTTGGTGCGGAATACGGGGGCCGTATTTCGTCCGTGATGGATATCAGGACCAGGGACGGCAACCGGCAACGCATCTCCGGAAAGGCCGGGATCAGTACCTTCGGCGCCAACCTGCTGCTGGAAGGCCCATTACAAAAACCGACCCCTGAGAAAGGTGGAAGCATTGGATTTATTCTGACTTCTAAAGGTTCTTTCCTCGAGCAAAGCTCGAAGGTGTTTTATGAATACATTGATACCGCCGGTCTGCCGTTCAACTTCATCGATCTTTACGGCAAATTGTCTTTCCAGGCTTCCAACGGGAGCAAGATCAATTTCTACGGGTTCCATTACCGCGATAAGGTGGACCAGTACAAAGCGTTGTCGGATTTTAACTGGAACAGTACCGGCATCGGAACCAATTTCCTGGTTATCCCGGGTAAATCCGATTTCATTATGGAAGGACACGTGGCTTACTCTGATTATACGATTTCCCTCACGGAGGAGACTAATCCCGAAAGGACCAGCGCTATTTCAGGTTTTGATATCGGGCTCGATTTCACCTATTTCCTGGGAAAAGATGAGCTTAAGTTTGGTATTTCCCAGGTCGGCTCGAATACCGATTATTTCTTTGTGAATGCTGCAGGCATGGAAATAGAACAGGTGGAGAACACGACGGAAATGGGCTTGTTTGCCAAATACAAGATGACTGCCGGGAAATTCCTTATCGAGCCGAGTTTCAGGGTGCAGTGGTATGCTTCTTTATCAGAGGTGTCACCCGAACCCCGTCTGGCCCTGAAGTATAACGTGACCAATCATTTCAGGCTGAAGTTCGCCGGTGGGTTGTATTCGCAAAATCTGATCGCTGCCAGGAGCGAGCGCGATGTGGTCAACCTGTTCTACGCGATCATTTCCGGCCCCGACAACCTGCCTTCCTATTTCGATGGTGAGGTGCGCACGTCCGCCCTTCAGAAAGCCTCACACCTTATTCTCGGATCGGAGTTCGATATCGGCGGCAAGATGACAATGAACCTTGAAGGGTATTACAAGTATTTCGGGCAACTGACGAATCTGAACAGGAACAAGATCTATGACGAAAACAAGAACCCTGAACAGCCCGCGCTTTTAAAAGAGGATTTCATCCTGGAAAAAGGGGATGCGTATGGTCTTGATTTCACCCTGAAATATGACCAGCGGAATTTTTACTTCTGGTTTGTTTATTCGTATGCTTATGTTAACCGCTATTACGAAGATATTGACAGTGTCATGCAGCAATACTATCCCCATTTTGACCGCAGGCATAACCTGAACCTGGTCGGCACTTACCGCTTTGGATCCCAGTTGACATGGGAAGTCAGTGCCCGATGGAATTTCGGTTCCGGGTTTCCATTTACACAGACCCAGGGGTACTATGAAAAGATCAAATTTGATGAAGGCATTTATTCCGATTATACGGTCACGAACGGCGAACTGGGTATCATTTATGCCGACCTCAATGAAGGAAGGCTGCCGGCTTATCATCGCCTGGACCTGAATTTTAAGAAGAAATTTTACTTGAGTGAAAATACGAAGCTGGATATCGATCTCAGCCTGGTGAATGTTTACAACAGGGATAACGTGTTTTACCGCGACCGCATTACCGGCGAAATAGTTTACCAGTTGCCGTTCATGCCGAGCCTGAGCCTTGCGCTGTCATTTTAACAGGACCAATCATTCTCTTTTATGAATACAACCCTCAATCGCTTTGCAGTTTATGGCGTCTTGATCCTTGTCGTATCAAGCGGTTGCGCCGATCAACAAAAATCATCCAATATGGTAGCACCTTTAGCAAGAACAGAACCTAAAATTCTCACAATTCACGGGGATACACGCACTGACAATTATTACTGGCTCAACCAGCGTGAAAATCCGGAAGTGATCTCCTACCTGGAAGCTGAAAATGCTTACACAAAGGAAATGATGGGACACACTGCCGGACTGCAGGAGAAACTCTTTAAAGAGATCACAGGCAGGATCCAGCAGACGGATATTTCCGTGCCTTATCTTGAAAACGGTTATTATTATTATTCAAGATTTGAAGAAGGCCGTGAATACCCGGTTTATTGCAGAAAAGAAGGCAGCATCGATGCTGCGGAGGAAATTATCCTTGACGTCAATCTATTGGCGGAAGGACATTCCTATTGTTCGGTCGGCAGCCTTAAGGTCAGTGAAGACAACAAACTGCTGGCTTATTCAGTAGATACGGTCAGCCGGCGTATATACACGATTTATTTCAAAGATCTGTCGACAGGTGAAACATTACCGGACAAAATTGTTAACACCAGCGGCAATCTGACCTGGGCGAATGACGACCGGACTTTGTTCTATTCTACCAAGGATGTCACGTTACGCGCCGATAAGATCTGGAAGTACCGCCTGGGGGATCCTGATCGCCAGAACCTGCTTGTTTATGAAGAAACCGATGCTACTTATAACACCTTTGTATATAAGAGCAAATCGGGAAAATACCTGATCATCGGGTCAGGCAGCACATTATCCAATGAGTACCGCTATCTTGACGCGATGAACCCTGATGGCCGGTTCACCGTTTTTCAGCCGCGACAGAAGGACCTGGAATATTCCATAGCTCATTATAACGACCGTTTCTATATCAGGACGAATCACCAGGCGGTCAATTTCCGTTTGATGGAAGCCCCGGAGGGCAACACCGGCATTGATAACTGGAAAGAGGTCATTGCCCATCGTGAAGATGTTCTGCTCGAGGATTTTGATGTCTTCAACGGGTTCCTGGCAGTCCAGGAGCGAAAGGACGGAATGAAAACGCTTCGGATCTTTAACGGCGCCGGCCTGGATTATTACCTGGATTTTGATGAACAGGCCTACACGGTTACATTGGGAGATAATGAAGAAATGGAGACAGAAACGGTCAGGTATGTTTATACGTCCTTAACCACGCCGGTTTCCGTCTATGATTTTAATATCCGGACCCGGCAGCATGAGTTGAAAAAGATGCAGGAGGTGGTTGGCGGTTACAATCCCGGCGATTATTTTACCGAGCGGATCATGGCCACAGCCGAAGACGGGACCATGGTCCCGGTGTCGATGGTATACAGGAAAGGATTACAACCGGACAGCAAAACCCCTTTGCTTCTTTATGGATACGGGTCTTATGGCTACAGCATGGATCCGTATTTCAGTTCTGTCAGGCTCAGTCTGCTTGACCGTGGTTTTATCTATGCGATTGCCCATGTCAGGGGAGGAGAGGAGATGGGACGCAGGTGGTACGAAGATGGTAAGTTGCTGAAGAAAAAGAACACATTCACCGATTTTATCGCCTGCGGAGAGCACCTGGTGAGCATGGGCTATACTTCTCCCGGGAATCTGTATGCCATGGGTGGCAGTGCCGGCGGACTGCTGGTCGGAGCGGTGGTCAATATGCGCCCGGACCTGTTCAATGGGATCATTGCTGCAGTGCCCTTTGTCGATGTCGTGACCACCATGCTTGATGAGACCATCCCGCTGACCACGGCAGAATATGATGAATGGGGCAATCCGAATGATCCGGAATATTATCATTACATGTTGTCCTATTCACCGTATGATAATATAGCACCGGCAAGCTATCCGGCCATGCTGGTAACGACGGGGCTTCATGATTCACAGGTTCAGTATTGGGAGCCGGCTAAATGGGTGGCCAAAATGCGCACGATCAGGACTGATAAAAACCCTTTGTACTTGTGGACCAATATGGATTACGGCCACGGAGGCGCTTCAGGAAGGTTTGAGCGATACAGGGAAACAGCCCTTGAGTATGCTTTCCTGTTAGACCTGGAAGGGATCAGGGATTAGCTTCTTTGACCTCCAGCTTGAACCCGGTCCCGTGAACATTAGTGATCACGATGGCCGGATCATCCTGGAGATATTTCCGCAGCTTTGTGATGAAAACATCCATGCTTCTTCCGATAAAATAATCATCGTTACCCCACACGGACTTTAATGCTATTTCCCTGGTGAGCAGCTTGTTACGGTTTTCATAAAGAAGCTTAAGAAGGGCATTCTCTTTCCTGGTCAGCACTCTTTCCTTTTTTTCTATTTTAAGGATCATATTTTTATGATCGAAGAGATATTTGCCGATCCGGTATACTGGTTCTTCTATCTTTTGGAGGCTGCTAGCCTGTGTCATGCAACGTTTCAGGATGGCCTGGATGCGGAGGCTGAGTTCCTCGGTGCTGAAAGGTTTCATAATGTAATCATCACAACCCAGCCGGAATCCTTTTATCCGGTCTTCCTTCAGTGATTTTGCCGTAAGAAAGACGATAGGAATTATTTCGTTCTGGCTCCTGATCTCCTCGGCAAGAGTAAAACCATCCATCACCGGCATCATGATATCAAGGATGCATAAATTAAATTTTTCCTTTAAAAACGCATCCAAACCTTCTTTGCCATTGTGGCACAAAGTTACATCGAACTTCATCATCTCAAGGTAATCCTGCAGCACCAGGCTGAGATTCGGATCGTCCTCAACGAGAAGGATCTTCGGCTTGATTGAACTGGTCATCTTTGGATGATTTAAAATCAAATGGTAAATATACATCAAATCTGCTTCCTTTATTCAGCTCGCTCTTTAAATTTATATGGCCACCATGGGCTTCAACTATTGTTTTAACATAATAAAGGCCTATGCCAAAGCCTTTTACATTATAAATATCACCGGTCGAGACCCGGTACAGGTTCTTGAACACATGCCTTTGATTCTCAAGGCTTATCCCGACTCCTTTGTCTTCAACAGTAATCGTCAGGCCGTATTCCGTATTATGCGTCCCTACCGAGATCCAGGGGTTCTCGGGCGAATACTTGTTTGCATTATCCAGCAGGTTGGTAATGACATTGGTAATGTGGTTCCTGTCAATATTCAGGATCGACCTGGTTGCATTCAGGTGCATCACGATCTGCCCGCCTTTTTCCTTTAAGGTGATGCTGAAATTCCCGACAGCTTCGCGGATCAGCAGGTGGACATCCGTTTCTTTTCTTTTAAGCCGGAACTGGCCTCTCTCAAGCATGGTTACGCCTAATATCTGTTCAACATGATGTTGCAGCCTTGTATTTTCATCATATATGATCCTTGCGTAACGTTTTAATTTTTCCTGGTCTTCCCCGACAGATTTTTTCAGCAACATTTCGCTGGCCAGCGAGATTGTAGCAATCGGGGTTTTGAATTCATGGGTCATATTGTTGATGAAATCCGATTTCATGGCCGAAATCTTTTTCTGCCGGTTAAAAACGAATAATGATACGGGGAATCCAACAATGAGTATCAGCGCGAACAAACCTGAAATAAGAATCCAGGTGAAAAGCTTCATAATGATTTGTTGCCGCTGATGCGGGAACCAGGCGGAAAGGACATACCGTTCCGGATCCTGAAAACCGGTCAGGGTGACCTGGTTCGGGGAACTCAGCAATTTGGCCGAATATTTTCCATACTTTCCGGCAAAGATTGTTTGATCGATGATATCCACGATGGCGTATTCGTAATCATCTCCAACTTTCATGCACCGGAATTCTTCACGGATCTTGAATTCAAGGAGGTTGAGATTCAAATGGCTGATGTCGGGACGGTGAATACCCATGCTGTCTCTGACCGGGTCCGTGTGCCTTTCAATATTTTTTATTTCGTAATCTAGCATCTGGTTCACTACTCCTTTAAGAGCAATCCTGACGCTGCCTGTAAATTGTTCATTCAGCAGACCATAGGCCGAATTGATCCAGTAAAGCTGTGTAAAAAGTATACCGGTAAGGGCAATAGAATTGATTAGGACGATCAGAAGGAAGGCATTCTTCTTCATGCGACCAAATATACGAGGTATGGAGAAGTCACTTTTCAAGTTAACATTTCATTAACAGTATTTAACATCCCTTTAACAAGCCCGGAGTTACAATGCTATTACTTTTGCTCAGTTAAAAATTATTAATCTTTAATATTCAAAAGTATGAAAAAACTCGTTTTATCTCTCGCAATTATAGGTTTCATCACCTTTGGCGCACTCAGCGTGCAGAACCTTGTAGCTTCATCAGTACAGGTTGAGATGGTGAACTTTGATAAAGATCCTAAGAAAGAAGAAGCAAAGAAAGCAGCTGACGGCAAGGATGCCAAGGCTGAAGCCAAGTCAGGTGATTGCGCAAAATCATGTGCAGCATCATGTGAAAAATCCTGCGCTTCAGCATGCAGCAGCAAATCAGCTTCTGCTAAGTCCTGCTGCAGCGGCGAAAAAGCATCAACCGCCAAGGCTGACAGTCCGGATGTGAAGTAAGAAATTTCTTTAATTAATTTGGTTTTTGGGAGGCTGCTCGAGCGATTGGGCAGCTTCTTTTTTTTCATCACCGATGACTAAAGCCGTCGGTTCCGACAGCCTGTTTTCAGAAGATGATTACTTTTGAAAGAAAATAGAATTTATGGCCACTTCGAAAGTCAAATACATTGGAGACCTGCGCACTGAAGCCACACACCTGCATTCCGGCGTGAAGATCACTACTGACGCCCCGCTGGATAACCAGGGAAAAGCCGAATATTTTTCACCCACCGACCTTGCCGCAACGTCCTTGGCCACCTGCGGGCTGACGATCATGGGCATTGCTGCGCGTACCCACGGGTTCAGTATCGACGGGACGGAGGCCACGGTTACCAAGATCATGTATTCCGATCCGCGCCGTATTGGCGAAATACATATTGATTACCATTTTCCGGACATTCACTACAGTGATAAGCAGAAGAAGATCATCGAGGCTGCCGGCCGCACCTGCCCGGTGGCGATGAGCCTGCACCCGGAGGTGAAGCAGGTTATTGGATTTCGTTTTCGGGACTGATTTTTAACCTGACAGGTCGTTCGACGCTGTCAGGTTTGGTATACAGGTACCTTTCAGCGTTCGACGGAGGAGAACCTGAAAGCGTCAAAGAAATCAGGAACCTTGAATAGTCTATTCTTTTGTTTTACTGTCGATAATGATCGTCACCGGGCCGTCGTTGACCAGTTCCACTTCCATCATGGCGCCGAATTCACCGGTCGGGACTTCTTTGCCAATGTCGTGGCTCAGTTGCCTGACGAACTGTTCATACAGGGGAATAGCGATTTCCGGCCTGGCAGCACGGATGTAAGAGGGCCGGTTTCCTTTTTTCGTACTTGCATGCAGCGTGAACTGGCTGACTACCAGCGCTTCTCCAGAAACTTCTGTCACGGCCAGGTTCATCACGCCCTGCGGGTCATCGAAAACCCGCAACCGGGATATCTTGCCCGAAAGCCAGACGATATCTTCTGTGTTATCGGTTTCTTCAATGCCGAGCAGGATCAGCAGTCCTTGCCCGATGCTGCTTTTGATTTTGCCGTCGATAGTGACGCTGGCTTTGGATACTCGCTGGATTACTGCTCTCATTGGGTGCAAAGATCGGGAAATTTCTTTTACCTCACCCCCTTTACCCCCTGCCCCCTATTCCCCCTCTCCATATTGGAGAGGGGGACAGGGGGTGAGGTTAATGGGTATTTTTGTAGTTTTGTAAATCAAGATAAGCTTCAATTTATGACCCGGTTAAGTGTTAATATCAACAAAATAGCCACTCTTAGAAACGCAAGGGGGGCCAACCTGCCCGATGTGCTGAAAGCCGCAGTGGATTGCGAACGGTTCGGGGCGCAGGGAATAACGGTGCATCCCCGGCCCGATGAACGCCATATCCGCTTCCGGGATGCCCGCGACCTGAAACCCCTGGTGAAAACAGAATTCAATATTGAAGGCAATCCCACCCCGGAGTTCATCAAACTGGTCCTGGAAATTGTTCCCCACCAGGTCACGCTTGTTCCGGACGATCCGGGGCAACTGACTTCGGACCATGGCTGGGACACGATAAAGTATAAGGAAAAACTAAAAACGATCATTGAAGAATTTCATCATGCCGGGATCCGGACCTCTTTATTTGTCGATCCCGATCCGGTGATGGTAGAATACGCCAAAGATACCGGCACCGACCGGATCGAGCTTTACACCGAAAGTTATGCAAAGGACTATCATGATAATCGTGAAAAAGCCATCGCACCGTTCGTTAAAGCGGCTGAAACCGCTCAGAAGCTGGGTATCGGACTGAACGCGGGCCATGATCTGAACCTGGACAACCTGGAATACTTTGCACAGAATATTCCCGGGCTGCTTGAAGTTTCAATCGGTCATGCCCTGGTCTGCGACGCCCTTTATTACGGGCTTGAAAATACGGTACAGCTTTATCTCAGGCAACTAAGTAACCGGCGGCTTTAGTCACCGGGGCAGAAAGCCTCACCCCCTGACCCCCTCTCCAAATTGGAGAAGGGGAATAGGGGGCAGGGGGTAAAGGGGGTGAGGTTAAGAAACCGATGGCTTTAGTCGTCGGCGATGTAAAAAAAGGAACGCAAGGCATATGGAACTTTTTTACAGAGAATACGGCGAAGGTAAGCCGATCGTTATATTACACGGCCTGCTGGGCATCTCAGACAACTGGGTCGCTTTTTCACGCAGGCTGGCAAAGGAAGGTTACAAGATATTCATCCCTGACCAGCGGAACCATGGGCATTCGCCCCATCACCCGGTTTTGAACTACTATGCACTGACAGATGACCTGGCCGAGTTCATCGAAACACGCCAACTGGTCAAACCTGTGATCCTTGGCCATTCCATGGGTGGAAAGGTGGCGATGCGCTATGCGCTTGAGCATCCCGGCAGTGTCGACAGACTGATCGTTGTTGATACGAGCCTACGCACCTATGTCCGGTTCAATTATCACCTCCGGCTGATCGATGCCATGCTGTCGGTCGACTTCAATGTGGTGAAGACCAGGACTGAAGCGGAAGAACAGCTAAGACGAAAGATCGGGGATGAGCGCCTGGTGCAGTTCCTGATGAAAAACACCTTCTGGAAAGAAAAGGGAAAGCTGGGCTGGCGTCCCAACCTGCCGGCAATCAGCAATAACGTAGATGCCATGTACGACGGCGTGTTTTATTCCGCCAGGTTCGACAGGCCCGCATTATTTGTACGCGGCGGGCAATCCGATTATATCCTCGAAGAAGATTTTCCTGCCATCTATCAGAATTTTCCTCAGGCGGAGATCATAACCATTGAAAACGGAACCCATTGGGTCCATGCCGATGAACCGAAAGAGTTTTATAATAATGTCCTGGATTTTCTGAAATCCTGATATGATTACCCCGCCAGCGCTGCTGCCTGTTTTTTGGTGATCCTGGAAGAAATGATGATGCTTAATTCATAAAGCAGCAAGAGGGGGATCGTTACAAGGATCTGGCTGAAAATATCAGGAGGGGTAATGATGGCGGAGATCGTCAGCAGGATCACCAGGACATATTTGCGGCTTTTTTTCATGAAGGCGGGCGTGAGCAAACCGACTTTTGTCAGGAAAAATACCACGATAGGGAGTTCAAATACGAGCCCGGTGGCCAGGGATAGGGAAACCACGGTGCTAATGTAAGAATTCAGGGTGATGGAATTATTAACGGAATCGGAAACCTGGTAAGATGAAAAGAAGTTGATAGTTAGCGGGACGATCAGGAAATAACTGAAGACCAGGCCAATTATAAAAAGTAACGTACTAAATACAACAACGCCTTTCGAATACTTCTTTTCTTTAGGCAGAAGGGCCGGGCGGATGAAGCTCCAGATCTCCCACAGCAGGTAAGGGAAAGCGACCACCAGGGCAACCATCATGCTGACATAGATGTGGACCAGGAACTGGCCTGACATCTGGATGTTGATGATCTCCAGGGGCTCGGCACCAATACAAAGCGCATCGGTCGTGAGCCATTTCCCCAGGGCGCAAAGCGCGCGGTAAGATATAAAATCCGGGTCTTTGGGGGCCAGGATGATCACGTCAAATATGAAACGCCGCATCACAAAAGCAGCAATGGCGAGGGCCAAAAGCACCGCCACCGCCCTGAACAGGTGCCAGCGAAGCTCTTCCAGGTGCTCCCAGAAGCTCATCTCCTTCTCCGGTGAGGGATTATTGCGTTTCTTATTTGAAATGACTTCTGCCATGGTTAGCAACCCCCTTCCGCGGCCGATTTCTTTTCTTTTCGGATCACCCTGACGGGCTCGGGTGCACTTGCCGGTGATGATAAAGATGACGGTGAGCCCAGGCTTTCCATAATCTCTTTATAATTATAAGCGGCTTTTTCAGCCTGGTATGCTTTTACTGCCGTTTCAACTGTTTCGGCAGCCGGTATTTTATTAAAAAAATCAAATCCCCCTTCCATTACACGCAGGTTGTCGATCCCGACCTGGTTCAGGATCATCCAGGCACCGTTTGCATCCTGCTGGTCATTTCCATAAAGTATGACGATAATGCCAGATTTTGAAAGATTTTCGAAAAGCTCAAGGTTCTCCTTTTCAAGGATTTCCTGTACCGGTATATTCCTGGCATCGCCGATATGTGAAGTGTGAAATTCCGCCGGCATCCTTATATCCGCCAGGAGGTACCTGTTATCCTTGTTCGTTACAATGTCCTGAACCTCTTCGGGCGTGATCAGGTCATCGAAGCTGACGGCCCGGTTTAACATCTCGGTGCTGCTCAGTGTGTAGCTGATTTCCGGCTCTTTCAGCGTGATAAAGCCAAGGATCAGTATTACCGCAAATAGGATCGCTGCAATGGTCAGCCGGTCCGTTCTGTTAAGCTCTTTCATTATCCGATAAAATTACAATTAACATTAACAACCACCTTCCGTAGCCGATTTTTTCTTCTTTGGTGTGACGATGATCTTTTCTGTAGCCGGTTCTGTGCTGATTTCCGTTCCTCCGCCTGTGAAATACTGCCTGACGCCGCTTCTGAACTGGTACAGCGCAATATCGGCCGCAGAGGAGGTTTCCGGGGGTGGCTGCATCATGAAAAAGGAAGCAAACCATTCATTCAGGCCGCCTTTCATAACATAAATATGATCCATGTTTTTTCTTTTGCAGATAATCCAGGCCTGGTCTGCCCGGATATCCCCGTTTGAGAAAAAGACATAATCGAAACCTTCCGCCGAAAGCAGCTCAGCCTTTTCAGGATCAGAGATGCTTTTCAGGGGTATGTTTAAAGCGCCCGGAAGGGAATAATTTGCATATTGTTCTTCGTCTCTTACATCGATGAGAAGTAGTGAAGGATCTTTGCGGATCATGCGGTCGGCCACTACATCACAACTGATAAACCTGGATGTGCTGGTCACGTGGCGAAGGAGTTCCTCCGGAGTGATCTCTTCATAGCTTTTCTTTTCTGGAAGCAGCACCAGGACAAGTGCCAATCCGACCAGTATGACGACCGGGATGATATATTTCCTGTTCATGACCTGATGCGTTAATATTCAACTTTTTTAACCCTGCGCTGAACGATCGTGGCAGCGATGAACATGCCCAGGGCAACTATGACCACGATCAAAACGAACAGATCCGGGCTGATCCCGAAAAGTTCCGGCGCTGTCAGGTAACCCATGAATCCACTGTTATAGAAACTTTCCACCAGCGGATAAATAAATGTGAACAGGTAAATTCCAAGGAAAAGCCCGATGGAATATACCAGTGCGTCGAGCTTACCTATCGCGACGGCGCAATAACTGGTCCCGGGGCAGTACCCACCGAGTGCAAAACCCGCGCCCATGATCACGCCTCCGATTATCGCCGAAGCCAGGTAGGTGGGATGAATGTAAAGCTGTCCGAAATCCACCCAGCCAAAATAATCCAGGTAAAGGATACCCAGCATGGAAGTTACCGCCGCTGTGAAAAATACCCTTAAAACAACAAAATCATAACCAAAGAAGGTGCCCATGATCTTTCTTGAAGAAGAAAACCCTGAAGCTTCGAGCACAAATCCGAAGCACATGCCGAGCAGCAGCGCTATCGCGTTATTCCAGTCGGCAGGAATGATGTTATTAGGAATGAGAGGTCCCATGGTGTTCTTAATGTTAAATCCAGTTTTTTCTAAAAATATAACTAAAAAGGAAGGCTGATCCGAAAATGCCCATCATGGTTATGATACCGCCGAAGGAAAGCACTGCCATGCCTGACAGGGCTGCGCCGCTGGTGCAGCCGCGGGCCACCTGGGACCCGAACCCGAACAGCGCGCCCCCGATGAGCGCAACGATCAGGCGCTTCCGTGAGGTTATTTTTGGTGAATGCTCAACCTTAGGTTTCAGACGGCCGTAAAGTATCCCGGAAAGAAAAGCCCCGGCAAATACCCCCAGCACTTCAAACACCAGCCAGTTGTTCATCGGGTGCTCGTCATCGCTGATAAACTGCGACACATAATGAGATTCTTTCGCGTATCCCGGCGCAACCGAGTTGATGGTGGTGACCACCGTGCTCTTGGCTGCGCCGCTGGCCCCCAGTCCCCTGCCTGTGATATAGAAGGTCAGGATGAGGACAAATCCGAGCAACACACCCCCAAAGTAGGGATTGAGGTAATGGTTGCTGAAGTCTTTTTTAGTTTTTTCACTCATGACGATCGGGTTATTAATAAAGGTAACGGGTGATCTGGCCTGCTTCAACCATGATGAACCGGAAAACCAGTCCACCAAAAAGAATGAGCAAAGCTGGTATTGCGACCGGTATTTTATAGCCGGCCAATTCGAGGATTTCAAGCACTGCCGGGAAGACCAGGCCGAGAATGATGACGAAGACCCAGAAGGAAACGGTAAACTGCCCTCCCAGGAAAAGCTCTGCCGCTGCAATCTGGACCGACGAGCCGGCCAGCATTCCCATGATCATGTGGGTGATAAAAAACAACTCTATGATGATCAGCACCAGGTCGATACGGCTCATGATCTTCCGCTCGCGGTGGTCTTTGGTCATCCACATGATGACGGCAGTTCCGGTCGAAAGCCCGGAAACCAGGAATAATGGCCCCAGGATGGAGTTGTTCCACAAGGGCCTCGCATTGAAGGCTGAAAGGAGGATGCCGGTGTAGATCCCCAGGATGACTGCCAGCACGATCAGTACCCAGGCCAGCGCCCTGCGGTACTGAATGGCTATCCGTTCAGCGCTTTCAAGGATGCTATATTTCCATTTCCAGGAGGGCACGGCTTCTTTCAGGTAGGTTGCCGCGTATATGAACGAGAGCGGGGTGATGAACATCAACACCCAGGCCCCCCATGACATCGGTGATTCGAACCTGACCGTGGTGTACAATCTCCAGAAAAACAACTGGTGTTTCAGATCCAGGAACAGCATCAGCAAGCCGATGACCAGCGCTCCGGGAACCAGGAATGGCGCCCATTTCACTGTTGTGGACATCTCTTTTTCCTTACCCAGGATGGTAAATATCCCCGCAAAGAAAAGAATACCGGCCGCCAGGCCTCCAAGGTAAAGGTAGATCGGGATCTGCCAGTGCCAGATGTTCAGGAAGGGATCAATATTCGGAATATCACGCCCGCTTATAAATAATTCTTCTTTCATAAGAAATGATTTAATAAGGATCAGGTTAAGTAATAGATCTGCGGATTGGTGCCTGCTTCCGGCGCCAGCACCTTGAATTTCCTGTTCTTCAGTGCGTTGGAGACCTCGCTGTTCGGATCGTCCAGGTCACCGAAATGCATGCATTTGGTGGGGCAGACTGCCACGCAGGCTGGCTTGCCTCCCCTGGAAACAAGGTGGTTGCAGAACGTGCATTTATCAACGTAGCCTTCCGGATGGGAGTAGCGGGCGTCATATGGGCAGGATTGGATGCAGGCCCCGCAACCGATGCATTTGTTGCCGGTGACCAGCACAACTCCGCCTTCGACGATGTGGCTGGCGCCTGTCGGGCAGCATCTCACACAGGGGGCATTTTCACAATGATTACAGCGCTCCGACCTGATCTCCAGCTCAACATTCGGATAGCTGCCATGTACCGATTCAGTCACCCAGTCACGGCAGAATCCGATCGGCACGTCATTCTCGGTCTGGCAGGCCACCACGCAGTCGCTGCAGCCTACGCATTTCCGGGTGTCTATCGCCATTGCGTATCTCATGATTTAACCTCCTTTCCCGGATCTTCCGTCAGAATGGTGACAAAATTCCCTCTCATGCCCGTGCCGCCCATCAGCGGATCGACCATCACATTGGTGATCAGGTCGGAATCATTGGCGCCGCGGCCATAAGCCAGGCTGAGTTTTTTATCGCGGTGGCCGAAGCCATGCACCATGTATACCGAATCCCACCGTATCCGTTCCGTCAGTCTGACTTTCACCGGGAAGTAGGATACCATCCCGTCCTGGTTTTTCAACCATACATACTGATCTTTCTTCAATCCCCAGATCTCAGCAACACTCGGGTGGATCCACACTGAGTTTTCCTTCATCAGGTCGACCAGGTTGGGATTGTTGGCCGTACGGCTGAAAGTGTGCATGGGCGCTCGTCCGTAAATCAGCCGGTAGAATCCCTGGGGAGGCTCCGGGTGAGGAGTGTAAACGGGAATCGGGTCAAAGCCCAGGGATGCGAGTTCAGTTGAATACAACTCAATTTTCCCGGAGATTGTGTTAAATTCAACAGGGAGGCTTTCATCCATGTACAGTGATCCTTCTGTGCGGTCAAACCGTTTTACCCCGATTTTCTGCATTTCCTCAAGAGAAGTCCCGAGCTGGCCAAGCTGCCATTCGATCACCTCCTTGTAGTCATTGTAATTGAAGTATTCACTGAGGCCAAGGCGATCGCCAAGTTGTTTGGCCATCCACCAGGCCGGTTTAGACTCGTAGGCCGGCTGGGTAGCAGGCATGCGCAACCCGAGCCAGGGTTCCCGGCCCGGAGAATCCCTCAACTCATCGTATCGTTCAAAATAAGTGCATTCCGGCAGGACCACATCGGCAAAACCGGTGATCTCCATCGGCATGGTATCGACCACTACGAGCAGTTCAAGCGCCTGCATGGCCTTGAGCAACTGGTCTTTCTGCGGCATGGTCATCGGCAGGTTGGTGCCGCTGACGATCCAGCCCCGGATAGTATGTTCTTTTCCTTCTTCGGGTACCGAAGCATCCACGATGGCATTGGCGACTGACAACCGAGCGAGCGGGTATTTGCCGTTATGTGTCTCTTTCCAGGTCCATGCCGGCTTTGGAAAGGGAGGATGCGGGAAATCAGGTATGGACAGGCTTTCTTTGAAGTAAAAGCCGCCCCTTCTTCCCCATGAGCCCAGGAGGGCGTTAAGGATCGCGATGGCCCTGGATCGCTGGGTGTCATCGCCATACCATGTAACATGACGCCCGGGGTGAACGATCACCGAGGGAGCGGCATTTGCCATGGCCCTGGCGGTTTCCCGGATGATATGCGGCTTGATGGTGGTGATGCCGTAAGCCCATTCGGGGGTCATTTTTTCCACATGGCTTTTCAACTGCTCAAAACCGAGCGTATGCTTTTGAACGTAATCCTTATCGTATAGCCCTTCATAGATCAGCACGTTCATCCAGGCCAGGAGCAGGGCCATATCGGTGGACGGTTTGATCGGGAGCCAGTATTTCGACTTGCTGGCCGCCGTGGAGAATCGCGGGTCGACCGTAATGATGGTGGCCCCGCGGTCAATAGCGTCCGACATTTCCTGGACCTGCCCGTTGTGCATGTTTTCCCCAAGGTGGGACCCGATCAGCACCAGGCAGCGGGTATCCCTGATGTCGGTGGGTTCCGGGGAGCCGAGGCCGCTGCCAAAAGTCAGCTCAAAACCTACTTCACGCGGGCCCCTGCACTGCGCATAGGAGGGCGCTGTGATGTTCACCGAACCGTAAGCTTTCAGGAGATTGCCGAAATAGGTGCCGGAAGAGCCATGATTGAACAGGGCCATGCTTTCCGGCCCGTATTTATCCCTGATCTGCTTCATCTTACCGGCAACCAGATCAAGCGCTTCTTCCCATGAAGCTTCCCTGAATGTTTGTTTTCCGCCTTCCTCAATCCTGATAAGGGGTGTTTTCAGCCGGTCGGGATCATGGTACATGCCTACACCGCCGGTGCCCCTGGGGCACAACCTGCCGTTGCAGTGCGGATCGGCATCGTTGCCGATGACCTTTCGGATCTTGCCTTCCTCGTCATGGTACACCCATCCGGCACATTTCCAGAAGCAAACCTCACAATAAGTCGGGTAACGGGATAAGGACGGAAGATCAGCAACGTTCTCAGGGCCCGGATCACCAGCTCCTGATCCCCAGGCCCATTTGAGTGATGTGCCTGCGAGGGTTACACCTCCGATCCCTAAAGCGGAAATTTTGATAAAATCTCGCCTGGTTTTCATTATATTCAGATTATCAACTTTTTATAAAAAAAAGCTAGAGGATTAATATCCCTTTTTTAAGGTTACGCAAAAGTAAATAATTAGAGTAGTTTATTATGCCCATCCATGATACGGACAGTTAATTTAGAATGCATATAAATACATATTTTGAATTTATTTAAATCGAGTGATTTCTAACAAAGATATCCGTTTCTTTCAGAATTTAGCAGCATGGGAGTTTTTCACGAGTACAAGGTTACCAGGAGAAGAGCACTATCCTTAATTGCCTGGCTTACAGTTATCCCCTTAGCAGGCATCTGGGAATCCATGGTAAGAAGGAAGGAAACAAGGGAAAGCAGCAAAATCCTGCGGATCATGATAAAGGATATTCCGCAGGGTATTTCCTTGCATGATAAATGCCTGGTTAATCGAAATAATGATCAGTTTGATACTTATTCCACCACATGCACGCATCTCGGTTGCCTGTTGAAATTATCAGGCGAAGGGTTGCTGACCTGTTCCTGTCATGGATCTGTCTTTGATCCCCTGAATGGCCGGGTCCTTCAGGGACCCGCTGTGAAGCCACTCGAAAAACTGTCCTTTTTAATGGATGATGAATTTCTTGTGATTGACTTAAAATGAAGGAGTGACCAGGTTATTAAAAATATTGCAACGTATATTCCTCGATACTCTTGGGGGAGTTGCCACTTCAAGTCTTCTGGTTTGCTCAATTTCAGGAATACTTCTGGCAGTTCCTTACAGCGTGGATAAGCCCCTGGCCTCACTGACCCTGATGATGCTGGATAATCCTGCGGGTGTTTTCATTCGGAATATCCATTATTGGAGCGCACAGTTCCTCCTTGTGTTCACTTTTCTTCATCTGCTGGATCACTTTATCCGCAGCACCGAGCATGATGTTTCCAGCGGTGTCTGGATCAGGGTGACTTTATCCGTACCGGTTCTTTTTTTCGTGATGATCAGCGGATTTATCCTCAAAGGGGATCCAGATGCCCTGTCAGCATATTCTATCCTTGCTTCGCTGCTGGAAAAAATTCCCCTGTTGGGCAGCTTATTGAGAAATACATTCCTGGGATCTGAAAACAACCTCGAATTGATCTATGTGCACCATGTTTCCACGGCTACCATCATTATATTCCTGGTTTTGTACGAGCATGCGCGAAAACTCTGGCCTTCAGCAGCAGGTTTCAGTATTTTGCTTTTTATATTGTTACTGCTTGGCTACTTTTTACACGCTCCCCTGGGAGGTGAATCCGGAAAGGGCCCGTGGTACTTTGTTGGTTTCCAGGAAATTCTCCATTGGTTATCCCATCCGGGATTCGCCTGGCTTTTAATCCTTCTTCCTCTCCTTCTGATTATGTTAATCCGCTGGTCAGGCATTCACTGGACAATTTTACTGAAGAAAATACTGCTGGTCATCTTCATAGGCTATACCCTGACCACCCTGACCGGAGCTTTTTTCAGGGGAGAGAACTGGAAATGGCAATGGCCCTGGCATGAAAACAAAATGAAACCCGATGGAATTTATTTTAGACCGTTATTGCTGAAAACCGCGGAAGATTTTGATTTTCATGAGAATATACCTATGATTGATAACAGGGCGGAGGGATGCCTGGTCTGTCATGATAACGTGACCGGTTTGGTTGATGCGCATGATCCGGCAGTGCTGGGCTGTTATTCCTGCCATCTCGGCAATCCTTTTACCCTGGATAAGAAGCGGGCTCACAAGGACATGGCGCTTATTCCGGGCAATCTTGACAATGCAGCGAAGACCTGCGGAACAGCCCGGTGCCACCCCGGTATTATTGGAAGGGTGAACAACTCGATCATGACATCCATGAGCGGGGTAGTTTCGGTCGACCGGTTTGTTTTCGGAGAGGTTCCCACCCCCGATGAACCTGCTCATATAAGGGACATCGGTTTTTCGGCTGCCGATCAGCACTTGCGGGATCTCTGCGCCAACTGTCACCTGGGAAACCCGAAAACTGAAAGCGGTCCGGTGAACAGCATGTCAAGGGGTGGAGGGTGCAATGCATGCCACCTGAATTATTCTGATTCTGCCAGAGTTTCTTTAACGCTCGCTGAAGCGAGGTTAAATAAAGGTGTATACTATCATCCGCAGCTTAACCTCAATGTTTCTGACAATCATTGTTTCGGCTGCCACAGCCGGTCGGGGAGAATTGCACTGAATTACGAAGGGTGGCATGAAACCTTGCTGGAGAAAGAAGACATTCCCCCTGAAGGAAAATTTAAAGTGCTGGACGATCAACGGGTGGTCGAGTATATCAGGGATGATGTCCACCACCAGGCCGGCATGTCATGCATAGACTGCCATACTTCCTATGAACTGATGGGGGACGGGAATTTGTACGCGCATAAGGAGCAACAGGTTATTATAAGGTGTGAAGACTGCCATTTCTTTGAAAGTCCTGGAACACTCAACTATCAGCAGCTAGACAATGAATCGAAGAAGATCATCGCCCAACGGAAATGGCCTGCGGAGGGGCTGCATTATTTAGCTGGATTGAACAATGGTCATGCCCTGGTCAATGCCTGGTTTGATGCCGCGGGGCAACCTGTTTTAAGAATAAAAAACGGTGATACATTACTTCCTTTGAATCCGCCGGTGGAAGCATGCAGGCAGGGGGCGGTCCATCAGTCGCTGAGCTGTGAGAGCTGCCATACCTCATGGGTGCCGCAATGTATCGGTTGCCATAATGTTTTCGATAAAAAAGCCCCTGGGTTCGATATGCTGGAATACCGGGAAAGAACCGGCTCCTGGGTTGAGCATGTCGCTTTGTTCATGGCGGATACACCACCGTTGGGGATCATCGAACAGGAAGACGGCTCGAAACAGGTCAGGACTTTTACCCCCGGGATGATCCTGAGTATCGACACGGCTTCTTTCAAGACCGGCAAAGAGGGTGCAAATCCGATATTCCGCCGCTTATACGCGCCGGCATCGGCGCACACCACGGTCAGGGAAGGCCGCAGTTGCAGCTCGTGCCACCTGGATCCCCTGGCTATCGGTTATGGAAGGGGAAAACTGGATTACCAGGTCGCAGACGGAGCCGGCACATGGATTTTGCAGAGCAGATTTGCTCTGAACCCTGTCGATCGCTTGCCGGAAGATGCCTGGATCGGTTTTCTTTCAGAGCCGGAAGGAGTGCTGTCAACCCGGACCAATGCAAGGCCGTTCAGCCTGAAGGAACAACGGGCGATTCTGACCGCCGGCTCCTGCCTGGTCTGCCATGAGGAAGATTCAGAAGTAATCCGGCAGACGCTGGAAAATTTTCCCGCAGTGCTGAAAAGAGTCAGCAGAAAATGCGTACTTCCGCGATGGGATTGATCTCAGGAATTCCGACCGGTAAGGCAGAATGATCATTTTCTTAAAAATTATATTTTCTAAGATCTTCAGGGCTGTTGATGTTGATAAAACAATCCGGGTCGCGGTCAGGGCAAAGCTCATTCACGTTTACCGGCATAAAAGCTACCTGCATGAACAGGTCAGGTAATTTGTAATTCTTTTTCAAGATGAACATGTGCATATCTTTGACAACATCCTTATGGTAGATTCCACACAGCGGCTCAAAATGGTCTTTTACATACCAGGGCACGCATATCATTGAATTCCCCCGTTTCAGCAGAAGACACCGGAAAAGTTCAACAGTTACAAAAGGCATATCGCAGGATAGAACCAGGTTTATTTCATTTTTTGATCTGTTCAGGCAGGAATAGATGCCCCCCATTGGCCCAATGCCCGGGTATTCGTCGGGAATGACTTCATATTCCAGGTTATGGTAACTTTCACTGTTAGAACTGATGAGGATTTCGTCACATAATGGTATCATAACGTCCAGGGCGTAATGAATAAGCGGTTTTCCCCCGAAAACTGCCAGTCCTTTTTCTGACCCCATCCGTGTGCTTTTCCCGCCTGCAAGTATGATCCCGGTCATTGCTCAGAAGGATTTGAAAAACAAACAACTATCCCCATAGCTCAGGAACCTGAACTCATGGTCCAGCGCGTATTGGTATGCTTTTCTCCAGTCAACGCCAATGAAAGCGGCGATGAGCAGCAACAAGGTGCTGCGGGGCTGGTGGAAATTGGTGATCAGGATATCGGGGTAACGAAAGCGGTATCCCGGGGCAATGATCAGGCTGGTCTTTCCATGGATCACCCCGGCGCCGGTTTGGTTGCAGCCGCTGATCACGGCGTCCAGGGCCTCTTCCCTGCTGACCGTCGCGTCCCTGAGCTTATCATAAGGGTCCCACTGTTGTACATCCATGACCTCCGCTTCCGAGAGGCCCTGCATAACCTTCACGCCATGCCAGTAAAGGCTTTCCAGCAACCGGGTAGTTGTAGTGCCGACTGCAATGACCGGTCTGTCCAGGGAATTTCTGAGTTTTTTAAGTGAATCTATAGGAAAGTACACCTGTTCGGCATGCATCTCATGGCCTGCAAGGCTTTCTGATGTTACCGGCCTGAATGTTCCCGCTCCGACATGGAGTGTGAATTTCAGCAGGTCGATCTGCTTGTTCTTCAATGATGTAAATACATCTTCCGAGAAATGAAGCCCTGCCGTCGGAGCGGCAACCGAGCCATCATGCCTCGCATAGATGGTCTGATAGGTGAATTCGTCGTTGTCGACAGGATTGCGGTGAATGTAGGGGGGCAGCGGGATTTTGCCGGCCACTTCAAGCACCTCGGCAAAGGTCAGATGTTCCGGGCTCCAGTTGAACCTGACACGCGAAGCGCCTCCGTTAATCCGGGCAATTCTTTCAGCTTCAATGCGGACCTTTTCCCCGTTATGCTCTGAAAGAAGCTCAACCTTGCCGCTTTTCCATCGTTTGGAATTTCCGACAAGGCACTGCCACTCGGTGGCAGACCGTTGCTGAAATGCCTGCTGGTGATCCCGGGACGGCCATATCGGTTCGAGGCAGAATATTTCTATATGTGTCCCCATCTCCTTCTGAAAAAGCAGCCGGGCATGTATGACCCTGGTTTCGTTGAAGATCATCAGGCTGCCTTCCGGCAGGTGCTCATGAAGGTTCAGGAAGGTGTCTTCAGAAACCTTGCCATTCCGGCTTATCAGTAATTTGGACCGGTGGCGGATTTCCAGCGGGAATTGGGCAATAAGGCTGTCCGGCAACGGATAATCGTAGTCGTCGATGCTGATCAGGCCCGGATGTGTCGGGAGCGCCATGGTGTTGTTTCTGTATATTTTTCCTGCAAAGATATAAAACAGTCTTTCTTTCGTACTTTTGCCTTGAGTCACCGATGAAGATCCGAAGCAACATACCCAACCTGATCACTTTGCTGAACCTGGCCAGTGGCAGTGTGGCCGTAATACAGGTTTTTTCAGGGGAAATGGTCCTCGCAGCATGGTTTATCATCATTGCCGCGGTTTTCGATTTCCTGGACGGGTTCGCTGCCAGGCTGCTGAATTCTAAATCCTCCATCGGCGCCCAGCTCGATTCCCTGGCCGATGTTGTCTCTTTCGGACTGGCCCCGGCGATGATTATGTTTCAATTGCTCGTGGAAAGCCATTCACAGGCAACAACTATCTTCAGGGAATCCCCATTCTTGCCTTATGTTTCTATTCTGATGGTCATGGCCGGGGCTTACCGGCTGGCCCGATTCAACACGGACCCCGGCCAGTCTGACGAATTCAAAGGCCTTCCCATCCCGGCAAACGGACTGTTTGTGGCGGCCCTCCCGCTTATGATGCATTATCCTTCGGTTTCCGGTATGATAACTGACGGGGTGAAGGTTAATTATATCCTTGTAAGCCTGGTCCTGTTCCTTTCATTTTTAATGGTTTCCAGGATCCGGATGATCTCGTTGAAATTCCATAACCTGAAGTGGAAGGAAAATGCTTACCGGTATCTCCTAATCGCCCCGGTTCCGGTTTTATTGATCTTTTTCAGCTTTGCCGCTATCCCGATGACTATTCTTTATTACATCATCCTCTCCGGGATTAGGAATCTCGCCCGGAACTGAAAGGATCCTTCCGATGGTTTTCTCATCCGGAATCCGGCAGGAATCTCTCTTTCCAAACCATCGATACCGTTTACCTGCAATAATATCATAGATTGCATTTCTTACAGGCAAAGGCAGCAGGCACGCGATTTTTATCGCATTATAAGGAAAACCGAGATAATCGGCTATCCTGAATGCGGCATCCGACTTGAAGTGAATTATTCCCTGATCATAAAAAACAACGGTATCCAGATCATCCATCTTATGTTGATCCTGAATGAGATGCTCAGCTATTGCCGATTGAAGGGGGGCGAATTTAAGAAGTTTTTTCCTGTCACGTCTGATAAGAAAATCTACTGTACGGTTGCAAAGAATACAATATCCATCAAAAAATACAATTTTATCCTGAATATGAGAATTTTGCATCTATTTTGCTTCTTGTTTTTAATAAACAAAAAATAAGATAGATGGTTTTCAGGATATTAAAAACTTTGTATTTTTACCAACCTGTCTCAAAGACGGCTTATTAACCGAAATACCTGAAATATGACCGGAGAAAAAATTACAATGATGAACGGGAAGCTGAATGTGCCCGATGTGCCTGTTTTACCTTTTATTAAAGGCGATGGAACAGGCCCTGACATCTGGGCTGCTTCAGTGCGTGTATTTGATGCGGCGGTGGAAAAGGCGTATCATGGCAAACGGAAAATCGACTGGCTCGAGGTGTATGCCGGGGAAGAGTCGTTCAACCGGTTCGGAGAATGGCTTCCGCAGGAAACGATTGACAAGTTCCAGGAATACCTTGTAGGGATAAAAGGGCCGCTCACCACGCCGGTGGGAGGGGGGATCCGCTCCCTGAACGTGGCACTGCGCCAGATCCTGGACCTGTATGTATGCCTCAGGCCGGTGAAATATGTAAATGGCGTTCCTTCACCGGTGAAACATCCTGAACTGGTCGATATGGTCATTTTCAGGGAAAACACGGAAGATATATACGCGGGCATCGAATGGAAAAGCAATTCGGCGGAGGTGAAGAAAGTGCTGCAGTTTCTCAGTGATGAGATGAACGTGAAAAAGATCCGTTTTCCGGAAACTTCAGGCATCGGCATCAAGCCGGTATCCGAAGAAGGGTCCAAAAGGCTCATTCGCGCCGCGATCCGATATGCGCTCGAAGAAAAAAGAAAATCAGTAACCCTGGTGCATAAGGGCAATATTATGAAATTCACCGAGGGGGCTTTTAAAAACTGGGGATACGAACTGGCTTGCACTGAATTCAGTAGTGATGTCGTTACCCAGCGTGAAAGCTGGATACTGGGAAATATCGATAAGAACCCGACGATCAGTGTGGAAGAAAATGCCAGGATGGTCGAACCGGGATATTACATGATGACACCCGATCAGCAGGCCTCGGTCCGAGGTGAGATCGAAGAGGCCATGAAACTGATCCCCACGCACGGTAACGGTCAGTGGAAAAACAAGCTGATGATCAAGGACTCGATTGCCGATATTACCTTACAACAGGTTCTTACCCGTGCTGATGAATTTGATGTGGTGGCCACGTTGAATCTGAACGGCGACTACCTCTCGGACGCACTCGCCGCCCAGGTGGGAGGGATCGGGATCGCCCCGGGGGCCAACATCAATTACGACAGCGGACATGCCATCTTCGAAGCCACCCACGGTACGGCGCCGAAATACGCCGGTCTCGACCAGGTGAATCCCGGATCGGTTATACTTTCAGGGGCCATGATGTTTAAATACATGGGATGGCATGAAGCCCACGATCTGATCTGGAAAGGCCTGGAGAAAGCCATCTCACTCAAGAAAGTCACGTATGATTTTCACCGGCAGATGGAGGGCGCTACCCTGCTGAAATGTTCTGAATTCGGCGATGCGATCATCGGAAATATGGTATGATGCAATGCGAACATTTTCAGTGGTAATGCGTTTAAGTGATAAGGTGATAAGGTGATAAGGTGATAAGGTGAGATAGCAATTTAGCAATTTAGCAATAGAACAACAATATAATCCCAATGATAGGACTCAAAGAAAAACTTCGTCAGAAAATAGAGGAATGGCGGCCAAGGACCAAAAGACTGGTGCAGGAATACGGCGATGTGGTGGTAGATCACGTCACGATAGAAAAACTGATTGGCGGCATGAGGGATCTGAAAGTGTTGATCACCGACATTTCATACCTTGATCCCAATGAAGGCATCCGTTACAGGGGATATACGCTGCAGGAAGTTTTTGAAAAGCTGCCCAAGCCGAAAGATGCTGAAATGCCTTATGTGGAAGGCCTGTGGTATCTGTTGCTGACAGGTGATTTGCCAACGGAGGAAGAAGTCGAGGAAGTGATTGAGGAATTCCAGAAACGAAGGATACTCCCACGGGTGATCTATGAAGTGATCGATGCCGCGCCATGCTGCAACCACCCGATGACGACCTTTGCCTCTGCGATCCTTGCCTTGCACCGGGAATCCTTCTTTGTGAAAAAATACAACGCAGGCATTCCAAAAACCCAGTATTGGGATCCGATGTACGAGGATTCCATGAACCTTCTGGCCAAACTGTGTGAGATAGCCACTTATATTTATACTAAATTATATCGTGACGGCAAGCGCATCCAGTCGAACCCGAACCTGGACATGGGTGCGAACTTCGCCTGGATGATGGGCATCAACCCGCCTTATGACGATGTTTCCCGCATGCATTTCATCCTGCACGCCGATCACGAGAGCGGTAACGTGAGTGCCCATACAGGGCACCTGGTAGCCAGCTCGTTGTCAGATATTTACTTGTCGATCTCCGCCATGATCAATGGCCTTGCCGGCCCGTTGCACGGACTGGCCAACCAGGAAGTGCTACGCTGGCTGCAGGACCTGCGTGAACAACTTGGCGGGGATGACCCGACGGAAGAAGACATCCGGAGATATGTATGGGATACCCTGAATGCCGGTCACGTTATCCCGGGCTATGGCCATGCCGTGTTGCGTAAAACCGACCCGAGGTACCTGATCCAGAGGGAATTCAGCCTGAAACACATGCCGGATGATCCATTGTTCAGGTATACCGATCTCTTATACAAGGTTGTCCCGGAAGTTCTCCTCGAACAGGGGAAGGCAAAAAATCCCTGGCCCAATGTCGATGCCCAGTCAGGTATTATTCAGTGGCATTATGGGGTGAGGCAGTATGATTTCTACACCGTCCTGTTCGGAATCGGCAGGGCCATCGGTATCTGCGCCAATATCATCTGGGACCGCGCCCTCTTATACCCGCTGGAGAGACCCAAGTCGATCACTACGGAGATGCTGGAAGAGATCGTTGGAATTAAAAAAGCTTAGCGCTAAGCCGGTAACTCCACGAAAAAACTCGTTCCCTTACCGGTTTCACTTTCACACCTGACCTGGCCTTTCATGGCTGTGGTGTATTTATAAACAATCGCAAGGCCAAGCCCGTACCGGGCTTTCTCCTGGTCAAACATCGAGGTCTGACGGCTGTACTGATCGAAAATGCGTTCTATTTTTTCTTTCTCCATACCCGGGCCTTCATCACAGACACAAAACTCAACTTTCTCCTCTTTTTGGGTGAGCTTTACCCGGATGGTCTTTCCTTCCGGGGTGAACCGGATTGCATTGCTGATCAGGTTGTCCATGATCTGGGTGATGTATACGCGGTTTAACCTGGCTGTTATGTCATGGATCTCAGCATCCAGGTCAATGTTTTTCTGTTCGATGAAATAGCGGTAGTTATTGATCAACTCTTCAAGGATCTCCTTCACATTCACCTGCTCCAGCCTGAGTTCGTATACTTTCGAGTCGATTGTGCTGACGTCCAGTATCTCGTTGACCAGGTTGTTAATGCGCCGGAGGCTGTTCCGGATGATCGCCAGGCCTTCTCTTTCCGTTTCATCTACCTGCCCTTCCCTGGAATCCAGCATCTCAGCCATGCAAAGGCTGCTGGTAAGCGGGTTCTTGATTTGGTGAATGACCATGCTGATCAGGTGGTTTTTCTCTTCATTCAGCTTGGTCAGGTCGAAATTCTGCTGCTCAAGCATGGCTTTCTGCTCGGAAATGCTTTCGTTTTGCTTTTCGATCAGTTCTTTCTGACGCTGGATCTTGAGGTAGCTTTTCGAGAGTTTTTCTTCCAGCACGTTCATATCGCGCATCCGGTTGATCAATTGGCGCAGCACCCCTCTGAGTATCCCCGGATGACCAGCAGCATGCCTGTAAAAATCATGGTAGTCGAGTCTGAGCAGTAAGCACGGTTCCTCAGCCGTAACCGAGGCCGACCTGGTTTGCTGGTCGATCAGGGCATACTCACCAAAAACCTGCCCTTCTCCCAGCCGGGCCAGAACGTGATTCCCGTCATGGACCCTAACTTTTCCCCTGGCAATGATAAATACCGCATCTCCTTCTTCGCCTTTCCTGATAATGGTGGTCCCTTTCATTATTTCCCGCTCGGTAAGGGTGGAAGCCATGTCCAAAAGCACGGTATGGTCCGCATCGCTGAAAATGGGTAATCTGCTGAGAAAATTGTATTTTTCTGTGACTGGTAGCAAATCGGTTAAGGTTTGAATTATCAAAATTAATGAATTCAATTCATTATCCTGTAATCATTCAGACGGTACAACTGCAGGAAAGTTACAGCGGTACAATTCCATATGATGGATGATCTCCGGAAAGAATCTCCTGAATTCATCCTCATATTGCTCATAATCAGCCAGTAAGTCATCAATGGCATGTTCCATCCCGGATGGGCGGCTGGTGCGTCGTGACATTCCGTTGAATACCCGCTGCAACACGCCCAGGTCGCGATAATTCACCAGCCAGTTCTGTGTTACCATGAAAGGCAGGATCCTTCTCGATCGGGCCGGCAGAATATGAAATTTTCTTACAAGTAGAAAATACGTCCGCGCCACTACCCGTTTCAGGTCTTCATGTGAGTATTCATTCCAGTATTTTGACAGGAAATGGTCATAATAAATATCCACGATGATACCCGAGAAGTGGTTATACCTTGGGGTCAGGCGGTTTTTGCTCTCCCCGAAAACGGGATGCTTGTCCGTGTAGTAGTCTATTTCACGGTGAAGCCGGATACCTCTCTCTACTCCTTCGGGAAAATGTTGCAATGAATTGCCTTTTACCGCATCGGCAATGAAATTTCCGACGATTACGTCTTCTTCTTTTCCGGAAAGATAAAGATGGGCGAGAAAGTTCATAGGTGCTTAACGTGAAATTCTGTTAAAAATTATGGCTAATTTAAAATGAATTTAGATAAGATGATGATAATCATTACTTCCGAATAAAAACCATAAATTTGTCAGGAAGCTATTAATAATATTTTAGGAGAGAAAAGAATGGAGAAATTGCTTTTACTGGGAGACGAAGCGATCGCGCAATCTGCTATAGATGCCGGGTTATCAGGTATATATGCCTATCCTGGCACGCCATCCACTGAAATTCTTGAATACGTTCATAATTCTAAAGAAGCCAGGGAGAAAAAAATTCATTCGACCTGGTCCACCAATGAAAAGACAGCGATGGAAGCCGCACTCGGAATGTCTTACGCTGGCAAAAGAGCGATGGTTTGCATGAAACACGTCGGGCTGAATGTTGCTGCGGATGCTTTTATCAATGCAGCGATCACCGGGGTGAATGGCGGACTGGTGGTGGTCGCAGCGGATGATCCGTCAATGCATTCGTCCCAGAATGAACAGGATAGCCGTTTTTACGGAAAATTTGCCATGATACCGGTGCTGGAGCCGACTAACCAGCAGGAGGCCTACGACATGGTCCGCCAAGGCTTCGGCCTGTCGGAAAAATACGGCATCCCGGTATTGTTGAGGATCACGACAAGGCTGGCTCATTCCAGGTCCGGAGTGAAGCGTTCGGAGAGCCTTCCCCAGAATGAGGTGCACCTCCCGGGAAATCCCCGGCAGTTTATCCTGCTCCCGGCCAATGCAAGAAAACAATATAAATCGTTGCTTGGAAACCAGGCATTTTTTGAGGAAGAATCTGAAAATTCACCTTTCAATAAATACGTTGAAGGAAAAGATAAGCGCCTCGGGGTGATCACCTGTGGCATCGCGTATAATTATCTCCGCGAGAATTTCCAGGAGCAGGAGTTCAGTTATCCGCTGCTGAAGATCGGTCAGTATCCGCTTCCTGAGAACCTGATCCGCAGGATTTATAATGAATGTGACGAAATACTGGTCCTGGAAGAAGGATATCCCTTGCTGGAGGAATTACTTCGCGGTATCCTAAATGATGGGAAAAAGATTCTCGGGCGATTGGACGGCACCATTCCCCGCGACGGGGAACTCAACCCGAATATCGTGGCCAGGGCATTCGGACTGCAGGAAGAATACGGCCTCGCAGTAGCTCCGATCGTCAAATCAAGACCTCCTTCCCTGTGCAAGGGATGTCCGCACATATATTCCTACAACGCTTTAAATGAAGCGCTGAGCGTCTATTCAAAGGGCAGGGTGTTCTCAGACATTGGCTGCTACACCTTGGGAGCGCTGGAACCATACGGCGCCATCAATACCTGCGTGGATATGGGAGCTTCGATCACCATGGCCAAAGGGGCTGCCGATGCCGGTTATGTCCCGGCCGTCGCAGTGATCGGCGACTCGACATTCACCCACTCCGGAATGACCGGCCTGCTGGATGCAATCGTTGACCAAACGCCCATCACGGTCATGATCCTCGATAATGCCACCACCGCCATGACAGGAGGTCAGCATTCCGCCGCAACAGGGAAGCTTGAGGATATTTGTATCGGGCTTGGGGTGGAGAAGGAACACGTGCATGTGGTCAACCCCTCCCCGAAATATCACGAGGAAAATCTCCGGATCATCAACGAAGAGATCAACTACCAGGGCGTGTCGGTGATCATACCGCGCCGGGAATGCATTCAGACTGTGGCACGCAGGATCCGCGAAGAGAAAAAAGAAAAGCAAAAGCAGGAAATTACCGGATATAGACTATGAAAAAAGATATAATACTTGCAGGTGTAGGAGGGCAGGGGATTCTTTCTATCGCGGCTGTTATAGGAATGGCCGCGCTTAATTCAGGGTTGCAGCTCAAACAAGCCGAAGTCCATGGCATGAGCCAGCGTGGAGGAGATGTCCATTCCAACCTTCGCATTGCCGACCATGAGATTTTTTCAGACCTGATCCCTTTTGGAAAGGCCGACCTGATCATTTCCGTCGAACCGATGGAATCGCTGCGTTATTTGCCCTGGCTTTCCAAAGACGGTTGGCTGATCTCCAATAATGTGCCGCATGTCAATATTCCTGATTACCCGGATATGGTCAAGATCGACGAAGCCATTGAAGCCGTGGGCCAGCATGTGCTGATCAATGCCGATGAAATGGCAAAAGAACTGGGCATGGCCCGTTCTGCCAATATTGTCATCCTGGGTGCTGCATCGCCCTGGCTCGGAATTGATTACCTGCAGATCGAAAATGCAGTGCGAAAAATTTTCGGTTCCAAAGGCCCGGAGGTGGTCGAACAGAATCTTAAAGCCCTCGCGGCCGGCAAAGAATTTGCAATGACCCATCATTCTTAGGGGTGAGGTTGAGAAACCGACAGCTTTAGTCGTCGGAGACGCGAAATATAGAGGGCGCTGAATTTCTTAACATTAATTAAGAGTATTTTTTGAATTAAAATAATTACTTTTGGGCCTTACCCGATACCAAAGATTGAATGATGAACAAGAAGCTTACCATTGCTCTCATTGCCCTGATCTCACTTGTACTTCTTGCCCTTATTCCCTACCTCATTGGCCGTTATGCTGATAATAATGAGGATGTTGCTTATACAGAACCAATTCCTGTTGAGCAGCACATCGAATATGGTATAAACTGTGATTCGCTGACCGTGGAAAGGGGAGTTGTTCGCAAAAACCAGTCACTGTCTGAGATTTTGTCTTTTTATGATATCGGGAGTGAGATCATTCACCAGGTTGCCAGCCTTTCCCGGCCTGTTTTTGATGTGAGAAAAATGAGGGTTGGGAATCCCTACACGATCATTTTATCCAAAGATACAGTTCCGGAACCTCTATATTTCATTTACGAAGAAGATGCTGTTTCTTATGTTACTTATAAACTGAAAGATCAGCTCAAAGTTGAGAAAGGGCAGAAGCCGCTTACCAGGGAAACCAGGATCGCTTCGGGCGTCATCGAGTCATCACTCTGGAATTCACTGGTTGAAAACGGGAATAATCCGGAACTGGCTATGGAGATGTCGGAAGTTTACGCCTGGACCATTGACTTTTTCGGTATACAGAAGGGAGATTTTTATAAAGTGATCTATGAGGAACTGGTGGTAGAGGGAAAAGCAATCGGGATCGGCAACGTGGTCTCAGCCTGTTTTCATCATGCAGGATCGGATATTTACGCCTTTCGTTTTGAAACGAATGACGGGACGGGTTATTATAACGAAAAAGGTGAAAACCTTCAGCGGGCTTTTTTAAAAGCGCCACTGCGGTTTAAGCGGATCAGTTCGGGCTTCAGCCATGGCCGCATGCATCCGATCTTAAAGATCAGGCGCCCCCATCTTGGCGTGGATTACGCCGCCGATTACGGGACCCCGGTCCAGACCATCGGCGAAGGCACTGTCATCGAGAAAGGCTGGAACAAGGGCGGCGGTGGAAATTACGTCAAAATCAAGCACAACGGATCCTATACGACTTTATACATGCACCTTGCCGGTTTTGCCAAAGGCTTGAAAACCGGGTCCCGGGTGCAGCAGGGCGATGTGATCGGTTATGTGGGAAGCACCGGCCTGTCTACCGGTCCGCACCTCGATTTCCGGGTATTCCTTAACGGGAAGGCCATCGATCCCCTCAAGATGGAGTCTCCGCCTTCTGAACCCGTTCCGCAGTCTTACCTCACAGTGTTTAACCAGTTGAAGGATTCGTTAAAGGTAGGACTGGATACGGTACAGGTGGTTAGCCGGGAGTCTTTGGTCCTTGGTCGTTAGTCTTTGGTCTTCAGTCTTCAGTCTTCAGTCTTCTGTCTTCAGTCTTCTGTCTTCTGTCTGCTGTCTTCTGAGAACAACCAACCCCTCACCCCTGTAGTGCTCCTCCCATTCTCCTGATTCACTGATCCTTTTTATTTCCAGTGCAAAACCTTCTTCATCCAGCGGGTATTTTCCTTCTTTTTCGGAGATGACAATATATTCTGCATCATTGATGATTGGAAATTGATAGATGCTCTCCCTCAGCGCGAGGTGAGGAACAAATTGCGTCTGGGCGCTGATCTTCGCGTCACGGGGAAGCCGTTTCAATTGCCGGTGCACTTCTTTAACATCATAATTCCTTTGATAATGAGCGGCCTGGTAAAACCGTATCCTTGACTTCTGGGTGTAAAGGACTGTGTTGTCCATCACCCTGAAGGTTGCCAGGACGATTCCGGCCAGGGCTATGATGGCGAGGATCTTTTCGGTTTTCCTGTTCCTGAATTCCGCAATTCCTGAGAAAATCCCAATGGCCAGGATGGGTGCGAATTCTATTGAATACTGTCCGTAGATGCCCCAGACAAGGATATTGTCGTGATACATTTTTTGAATATAAACGGGTATCAGCATGACCAGGTACTGAGGTTTAAAAAGCAGGAAATACAACCCAGACACAAGTACCAGGATGTGAAGCTCGAGTTTTACAAAATGACCGTTGGGATGATTGATATGATTGAAGAACAGGATGTTGAACCCTTCAATGGGGTGAGTGACAAGGTATTTGATCGCTTCCAGCGGGGTATTTCCAAGTGCCGAGTAGGTGAATCCCTCATAATTCCCGGTAGCGGTGAGGGATGGCATGATAACATATAGTACAGTTACGAAATAAACCACAGAGAACACAGAGAAAACACAGAGGTAAAGCACAGAGAGCCTGTCTTTCCGGTATTCGATCAACAGGCCGAGGCAAATGAACAGGAGCCACAAAGCAACATTCTCCTGAGCTATCAGGATAAATATCACGAGTATTGCCGAAGCTGTAAAATTTCTTTTCCTGAATAAATAGAAAAACCACGGAATTAGCGAAGCGGCCACCACAATGCTGTGATAATCGTACGATACGGCCGAGAAAACGCCAAAAAACGCCAGGAAACCAATCGTCGCGGCGATCTGCAGAAATCCGTTTTCCGGTGAGGTCAGACGAAAGTACTTGTACACACCGGCCGCTCCGGTTAAAATAGCTGCTATCTGAATGATGAGCAGGGTATAGGTTCTGAATATATAATGCAGGGGGGAGAAGATCACCAGGTACAGATCGAAATGACCTCCCAGCAGCAATTCATGGCCTTCTTTGATCATCGAACTGTCGGCCGGGCGGAAATGCCCGTACTGGTAAAGGGCATGGGTGTAAAGTCCGAGATCAAGCGCGTAGGTTCTGAAGAGATAATGATTGACGATGGATATAAGGGAATAAAGCAGCCCGAATACGAACAATGTAATCGGCAGGTATTTGGTTTTCCCGTTTTTCATATCAGTCTGGCTGTTCAAAAGTAATAAAAAAGAGGCTGCTCAAAACTTTGAGACAGCCTCTTAAACTATTAAAAACGGAGTGTTTTACAAAGGAGTATAAACTTCGTCGATGACGCGGTTACCGTTGGCTCCGACATAATAATACCAGAGCTCGAATGTTCCGTTGTCCGGATTATAGAATGACCTTTTGCCATCTTGCGGGAAGAAGTCAGTCGGTTCACCGGCAGAAAACGACACATCATTGGTAGCCGGGTCAACGGTAATCGTTACAAAATACCCTGATCCGCCAAGGTCACCTGCAGGAATCCTGCACGAGTATGCAGTCTCAGGGACAAGGAATTTTTCTTCGTTGATCGGTCTGTCACCGGCAGTTGGGTGGTGGAAGGTACCGGTACAAAGGTACCAGCCTGCGTAGATATTGGCAACTGCAATAGTGGTGGTTGCATTGTTCACAACCTTGCGGGCCCCGTCAGCCATCACGCTGATGTAGGATAATTCCCAATAGGCGCCGATCGGCAGCAGGGTCTCATCAGATGGCAGTGGTGCCCCGTTGAGTTGCAATCCATTGATCAGATCAGCGTAAGTGATCGAATAGGGTTTTGTCATATCCGCCGCCGTGTTACCCGAACCGATATCGATGGTTTTCATCAGGAACTCGTTGGTAGACACACCGGAAGTGTCGGTATAAATATTATAAACTTCAACTGAAGCGATACCAGGTCCGACGGGAATTGTCAGGTTGATATCCACAGTGGGAGTTGCTCCTAATTTATATGGAACATTTGCTGTGGGGACAACCAATCCACCTGTCTGAACGTCAGAGGTCACAAGATCTTCTGATTCATTACAAGCGGTGAAGAGAAATCCCAATGCTGTAAAGACCAGAAGGAACAGTTTTATTTTTGATTTCATAGGTTTGAATTTTTAAATTGATAATTTCATTTCAGCATTATAGATTAATCCACATCCCACCAAACACGGGTGTTCAAGTCATCTGGTCCGCCAAGCAGGTCGCTGATCGCTGCCTGGACATTGGATGGATTCCTGGCGTATTCGTCAGTCGGGTAAGGGTACCTGACCGGGATCTTGCCATCGTTCATACCTTCCACGGCCGGGGTCAGCACCGGGTAACCGATCCTGCGCCATTCGATGAAGGCCTGCAGGCCCTGGTCATACATGGCAGCCCATTTCTGGGTTCCAATGAGTGCCATGGCATTGCCGGCATCCCAACCGAACACGTCCCCTGCGATGAAGTCCAGTGCAAGTGAATCAGCATCCCAGGTTGGTGACGGAAGTCCGAATATATGATCTACGGCTGAAACCAGGTCGTCGCCATATTGATTATAGGAGGCCATGATACCTTCGATATAATAGGCTCCGGCATCGCCACTAATATAACCTTTGTAAGCTGCTTCGGCAAGGATGAACTTGAGCTCAGCAAAGCTCATGAGCATTCCGGGGGCAGTGGCAGCAGTGAAGTAAACACCAACCTTGGAGGTGAATTTGATACCGTTTTCGTTGTAGGAAGCAGCCTGGGATGAAGTTAATCCGTTCGGAATGCCTTCATAGTCATTATTGCCGCTTAACTCAGCATAGAGGGTAATCCTCCAGTCGACATAAGGTGAATTGGTCCACATCTGGTCGGTGAGGGTTTTGCTGACCCTGTGGTCGTCGCGGGTTTTCCTGTTCTCATTCCACGGATGGTTATTCGGGGCTGAGCCCAGGTAATGAAGGGCAGCGTTATCGGCATTGCTTTCAAAGATCGGGTATTTATCCGCATCTGCAATGATCTTGCCCATTTCGGTTGTGACAAAAGATGCATCTCTTCCTGACATTCTGAGCAATAGTCTCAATTTTAATGAATTCGCGAATTTCTTCCACTGCCAGATATTATTGTTAAAGAGGATATCGCCACTTATTGATGCGCCTTCCGGATCAAGAAGGGCATTTGCTTCTTCCAGCTTCACCATCAGGTCGCGGTAAACCGTTTCCTGAGCATCATAAACCGGAGAAAGATAGGTTGAACCACTCCAGGCCTCGGTATAAGGGATAGGACCCCAGAGATCCGTTGCGAGGGAAGCGATATAAGCTCTCAGAACCATTGCAACACCCTGGTAATTGGCATGCTGGCGTTCAACAGCTACGTTATATAGCGTCTGGACATCCATTCCACTGCTTGCAAACAAGCTTGACCATGAAGCATTGACTACGGATGTACGGTAGATATAGCGGTCTTCATCGGTATACTGGACCTTTGCCTGGTGTTGCACCCAGCCGTTGCCCATTTCTTCGCCTAAGAAGACTTCATGAACCCGGTCGGTCAGCACCTCGATGGCATTGGTAAGGAGCATGTCTGGTGCTGCCTGGCTCAGATCAGCGTTATCCGGATCTGTATTGATTTCTTCAAAATTCTTTGTGCAAGAATTTAATATGAAGAGGAACGCAGACATTAATACTGCAATTCCGGCGATTCGTATTATTTTCATGTTATTATTCATTTTAATGTTACTAGAATTTCAGATTAATGTTGAATCCAAGGCTCCTTGCGGAAGGTAACTGGCCGAATTCGAAGCCCTGAACGTTTCCGCTGGTGAACGAAGTTTCAGGATCGATATGGGGAATGGTGCTGTAAAGCAGGGCCAGGTTACGTCCGACCAGTGAAATGTTGATCCCCTTGATTGGGAAATCAGCGAGGTTCTTAAACGTATAACCGAACCTTACTTCGCGCAGCTTCAGATAGGTTGCGTCAAATACACTTCCTGCAGGGATGCTGTTTACAAATGCGGCATGGTTGTATTCTTCTGCAGTAACAACGACATCGTTGGCAACATATGAAACATTTCCTTCGGCATCAAAGACTTCTTTCACACCGGTTCCCACGATACCGCCTTCTCTTCCGATGACGGTTTCTTCGAGTGCGCCCGCGTAACGGCCCCATGCATTGGTCATGTTGTAAATATCTCCTCCTTTGTGGTAGTCGAGCAGTATGTATAACTCAAAGCCTTTATAGGAGAAAGCGTTGGTCAAACCACTGATCCAGTCAGGCTGAATGGTACCGAGCGTTTTTAATTCACCCTTTACCGGAACGCCGCCTCTGTGAATAATATTACCGTTGGGATCGCGGAGGAAATCAGCACCGTAAAGTGAACCATATGGTTCGCCGGGGATGGCCATCAGTTTCATATCCCAGTAGGTGCCCAGTTCAAGTTGTTCAACACCTTCGGCCAGTTTCACCACCTCGTTGTTGTTCATGGCCCAGTTCAGCCAGATGTCCCAGTTGAAACCATTGTCAGACTTGAATGGTGTTCCTCCCAGGGTAATCTCAACGCCTTTGTTGGTGATATCACCCGCGTTGGTCACTTTGGTCAGATAACCTGTAGCAGCCGATACCGGAACAGCAATGATCTGGTTCTCGGTATTTGAGTTATAATAGGTAATATCCAGTCCGAGCCTGTTCATGAAGAATTTCAGCTCTGCACCAATTTCCCATGATTTGTTAAATTGAGGCTGCAGCCCGTCATTTGGAAGTTCATTCGGTACGAACAGACCTGAAAGTTTGGTGGAGGCATTCCAGCCTTCGCTGAAACTGACCGTCGGGAAGAGACGATAAGGATCGGTATCGCTACCTACCTTTGCCCATCCGGCCCTTACCTTGGCATAGGAGAGGGTCTTGGTGTTTTCCATCTTGATCAGATCGGTCAGGATGGCGCTTAAGGTGAATGAAGGATAGAAATAGGACCAGTTGTCTTTGGGAAGTGTGCTGGACCAGTCATTTCTTCCGGTAATATCAAGGAACAAAGCACTTCTGAAACCAACCTGGCCAGCAAAATAGAGGCTGTTGATCTCTTTGTCGGTATTATTGGAACTCGACCTTATCGGAACCCTGGCATTGGCTATTGTATAAATGCCTTCAAGAGCCAGTTCATCGGCTGCTCCAAACGTGGAATGCATCTTCTGGCGCATGGTGTTACCCCCTGCATTCAGGAAGAAATCGAAATCTTCATTAATATCCCTGGAGTACATTAACAGGAAGTCGGTGTTGGTTTCAGAGAATTGAGACTGCAGCTCGCCATAATAGCCATATTGATTGTCAATGTCGCCCCATGCTATTCTTTCCGAACTTAAGTTGGAGTAAATGTCACCACCGGTGCGGATGAATGCGGAGAAATAATCCGTGAATTTATACAGGACTTTCGCGTTTCCGAATACCCTGTCCCTGTTCATCTGGTTGAGGTTTTCATTCAGCGTGAAGTACGGGTTGTTGTGATAATTGTAGTTCCAGTTGTAGAACGATCCGTCAGGCAGCCTGTATTCTTTCAGGTCAGGATAATAAACCTGGCGGGCGGCCCACAGGAACTGCTGGAAGACGTTCTGAGCGTCATAGCCGTAGCCCGGAAGGTTATCGCTTTTCGCGTTGACATAATTGACTGATCCGGAAATATTCAGTTTGTCGGTTGCATTGGCAGAACCACCGAAAGCAAGGGTATTCCTGTTGAACTCAGTGTTCGGCAGCATACCTTTCTGGGTCATGTTGGTGAAAGAGAGGCGGAAGTTAGCATCCGTATAACCACCGGCGATAGCCATGTTGGTGGTGGTGGTATAACCTGTTTCCAGGAAGTCCTTTATGTTGTCCGGACTTGAAACCCACGGTGTAGGGACACGGTTTCCATTTTCATCGATCGGTGAGTTATACTGCGGTATCAGTAAACCGGCGTCCAGCTTTGGGCCCCAGCTTTCGTCAACGCCGTCTTTAATACCACCGCCGGCGCCATCGACATAAAAGAACTGTCCTTCGGCACCCTGTCCGTATGCATTCTGGTAATCAGCCAGACGCAGCGGTTTTTCCCACGTTGTGGAGTTCGAAAGGTCTATATTCAGACCTTTCCTAGTAGCAACGCCAGCTTTACCTGATTTGGTCGTGATAAGAATGACCCCGTTGGCGGCCCTTGAACCATAAAGAGCGGCAGCATTCGGGCCTTTCAGAACGGAGATGCTTTCCACATCGTCCGGGTTGATATCGGCAGCGCCGTTACCCCTGTTAACACCATTGGTCTTTCCGGAAGTTGCCCCACTGCCTCCTAATCCGTCTCCGGATGCGAAATCAGTGTTGCTGATCGGTATACCGTCAACCACGAATAATGGCTGGTTGTTACCGGTCAATGAGGTGACTCCGCGGATCACGATACGTGATGAGGAACCCACAGCACCTGAGGAATTGGTGATCTGAACCCCGGAGATCTTGCCACTAAGAGAGTTGACAATGTTGGTCTCCTTGGCTTTCGCCAGTTCATCACCCTTCAGATCCTGAACCGCGTAACCGAGTGATTTCTTTTCACGTGAAATACCAAGGGCTGTAACCACCACTTCTTCAAGACCGACGACGTCTTCTTCCATCTTAATGTCGATGGTCGATTTTCCGTCAATCTTTGCTTCCTGGGTCAGCATCCCGACGAATGAAAAGATCAGTTCATTGTACCCGGCAGGAACAGACAGGGTGTAAACTCCGTTGATATCGGTCACTGTTCCTGTCAGCGTGCCTTTGACAACCACAGATACCCCGGGTATTGGCGTGCCGTCCTTGGCATCAGTGATCGTCCCTTTGACTACCGTTTGAGCCAAAGCGCCTTGTATTCCTACAAACAGTAGAAACACGAAAAAAAGAGTAAATTTTCTCATAAAAGTAATTTTTGGTTAATTGAATATATGAATTCGCTTCTCTTACTGCAATATTACAAAACTATTAAATCAAACACAATAAATATTTAATAAAAAATTAACCGGAAATTAACAGGAATTTAATTCTACTTATTGAGTGCCCGTCAGATAGGGGAGGAGAGAAGAAAAAAACTGACTATTAATTTATAAAAAGTCTATTTTGACATCACCCCTGTCCAACCTCACCCCCTTTACCCCCCTGCCCCCTATTCCCCCTCTCCTCAAGGAGAGGGGGTTAGGGGGTGAGGTTGGAACTCAGAGGGAGAGGGGGTTAGGCTAGTAGCACCTCTTTGAAAAATGCGCAATGCCCAGCACAAAGATGAAACCGGAATGCACCAGGTAACGCAGCCAGTCAAATACCAGGAATGAAAGGTCAAGCGCGAAGATCACCACCGATGCTGCAAAAAAAATGTAAAAACCCGCCTTTCGTCTTAGCATGAACAGGACGATGCCCGCTGAAGCAGTCAGGAAGAGTATGAAGCCGGTTAAAGCATTGCTTTTGAAATACAACGGCAGGTTGGCCTGATCGTTATAGTAAGCGCTTAAAATATCTGATATACTGACGGAGTATATCAGTCCTGCAAGAAATAATAAAGCCAGGATCAGGAAATAAGTCAGGGCCATGGTCTGCAATATCCTGCAGAAGAACAGCTTTTTCCTGATCCCGGCTTGCTTTACCGGTACAAGGCTTTCAGATTCATTGACAACCATAGGAATTCAGTGGCGGTGTTGAATCTGCTAAAATAATGATTATTCCAGACTTCCGATCTCTTTTTCGACTTCATGAAGGATTTCGCAGGATTTCACCAGCGCCTTCATCGTATTGTGGTCATCGTAGAGCGGCCGGTCCACATCCAGGAATGCGACATGTTTTCGGATCACATCCTTTGCTTTTCGGACGCCGGTGCCGAAGGCGAACTCCCTGAAATCAAGTGCCTGGGCGGCTGCCATCAGTTCAATGCCCAGGATGCCGTAGGCGTTGTCAAGGATCTGGAAGTTTTTAAGAGCTACGTTCATTCCCATCGACACAAAATCTTCCTGGTCGGCGGCAGCGGGGATGGACTGTATGGACGCCGGGGCGGAAAGTATCCTTTGCTCGACGATCTGCATGTCGGCAGTGTACTGGCTCAACATCAGTCCAGAGAACATCCCGGCCCCTTTGGTGAGGAATGCCGGCAGGCCTACGCTGAGCGCCGGGTTATTGAGCCTGTTCATCCTTCTCTCGGAGAGCACGCTCACCATGGTTATCGCAGCGCCTGCCATGTCGAGGGGCAACGCCACAGGGCTTCCCTGGAAATTCGCGCCGGTCAGCGTCAGGTTGTCTTCCGGGATGAAGATCGGGTTGTCGCCAACGCCGTTCAGCTCGGTTTCCACCTGCTTCACTGCCCAGGCGATGGCGTCATGCGCGGTGCCGATCACCTGGGGCGTCGACCGCATCGAATACGCGTCCTGGACTTTGCATTTGATCTTGCCTTCCTTAAGGTCCCCGCCTGAGACCATTTTGTTGATGGCAGCTGCGCTTCTGACAGCGCCGGCGAAGCCTCTCAACTGGTGGAGCTTCATGTTATACGGTTTCATGTTGGCCTTCAGGGCTTCGAGCGACATGGAAGCCGCGATTTCAGCCTGTTTGAGCCAGTTATTGGCATCGTATAGGAAAAGCGCGCTCATGGCTGTCAGCACGTTCGAGCCGTTGATCGTGGCCAGCCCGTCCCTGGCCTGCAAACCCGGTACAGGAATACCAGCACGGTCCAGTGCTTCTTTACCTTCAAACAGTTCACCTTTGTAATATGCTTTGCCTTCGCCCATCATCAGCAGGGCGATTTGTGACATGGGCGCCAGGTCGCCGCACGCACCCACCGAACCTTTCTGGCATACATAAGGCGTCACGCCCTTGTTCAGCATATCCACCAGGGTTTGTGTAATTGCAAGACGGCAGCCTGAATTGCCGTGGGCGTGAACGTTGATCCGCCCGACCATGGCCCCGCGGACCCAATCGATGGGCATCGGGTCACCGATACCCGCTGCATGGTTATAAATCAAATACCGCTGGAACTGCTGCACCTGCTTATCGGTCAGCACGATCTCTGAAAACTCGCCGATACCGGTGTTCACACCGTACATGATCTCGCGGGCCACAATTTTTTTCTCCAGCATGGCGCGGCACGTTTCGATCCGTTTCACCGCATCCGGATGTAGTTCAACTTTTTCGTTATTGCGCGCTACATTAACAACATCGCTTATCTTGAGGTTAAAACCAGTGATGACTAAGGTCATAATTTTAGATTTTAAATTTTTAATTTTAAATTAAGGGAATTATTTAAACAGAGGATTCTAAGGCAATTGAAAAGGTTGCCCGAATTCAAAATTTAGCATTTAGAATTTAAAATACTGAAAAGTGCTGATCTGTTGATCTTGATAATGAATTTAATAATCCAGCTGTACATTGGAGATTCATTTCCTGCAAAAATATAAAAATTTTCTGTCGTGAATTGATTAACAATTATTTTTGGCGACAAATCCGACAATATGATCATCAGGCTGGAATCAGCGCCAATGCTGAGAAACATAGTGAATAACACTGAAAACCTGCTGGTTTACTTCTACCACGACGGTTGTGCGCCCTGTGTCAGCCTGAGGCCGAAAGTTGAGCAGCTCATCCTGTCACGCTTCCCGAAAATGGATATGGTCTACGCTGATGCGGTGAAGTTTCCCGAACTGGTTTCCGAATTACAGGCATACAGTTTCCCGGTGCTGATCTTTTTCTTTGAAGGGAAGGAATACTTGCGGTTCAGCAAATATGTTTCCATAGCTGAACTGAATGAATCGATCGGAAGGATTTACGATATCTATCACCAACCGGGTTAAGCCGGCAGGATTTTCCGGATCAGATCCTCGACCGGGAGTTTTTCCTGCGAGCCCGACACCATGTTTTTAATGGTCAGAAGTCCGCTGCTGATCTCATCTTCCCCGACCAGGACAACATAAGGGATCTTTTTCTGGTCGGCATATTTCATTTGTTTCTTCAGCTTTCCCCGGTCGGGAAAAAGTTCAGTGCTGATGCCGGCTTCACGCAGCCTGGAAGCGAGGGTAAGGCAAAAGAGCTCTTCTTTTTCGCCGAAATTGACAAGCAATACATCGGTATGCGACATTCCATGTTCCGGAAAGCGGTCTAATGCGAGCAGGACATCGTAAATGCGGTCGGCCCCGAAGGAGATCCCCACACCTGACATGCCCGGAAGGCCAAAAACGCCGGTAAGATCGTCATACCGGCCACCTCCGCATATGCTGCCGATTTGTGTCTCGGTGGCTTTGACTTCAAAAATGGTCCCGGTGTAATAATTCAGGCCGCGGGCCAGGGTGATGTCGAACTCGCATTCCGCCTCAATTCCCAGCAGGGCGATCCTATCGAAAATGAATTTCATTTCTTCGATCCCTTTCATCCCGGTTTCGGATCCCTGCAAGTGCTCTTCCAGGCGGGCGGTCCGGGCCCGGTTGTCTCCTTCCAGGCGCAGGATGGGCTCGATCCGTCCGATCTCGTCCCGGGAGAAACCTCTTTCAGATAGCTCCTCAAGTACTTTCGAATAGCCAGTCTTGTCAAGTTTGTCAAGGGCAACCGTGAAATCGGTGAAACGGTCCGAAACCCCGGCTTTTTCGGCAATACCGGCCAGTATCTTCCGGTTGTTCAGTTTGATGACAACTTTGATATTGAGCAGTCGGAATACATCATGGATGATCTGCACCAGTTCCACTTCATTCATCAGGGAATCGCTTCCGATCACATCGACATCGCACTGGTAGAATTCGCGGTACCTTCCTTTCTGGGGTTTGTCGGCCCGCCACACGGTCTGGATCTGGTAGCGCTTAAAGGGCAGCGTGAGTTCATTCAGATGCTGAACGACGAAACGGGCGAAAGGAACAGTCAGGTCGTATCTCAGGCCTTTTTCAGCGATCCTGCCGGTAAGGCTGCCTGAGGTTGCTGATGATAGCTCCTCCCGACTCACTTCCGATAAAAAATTTCCCGAATTTAATATCTTGAATATCAGCTTATCTCCTTCTTCTCCATATTTACCGAGCAGCGTGGAAAGATTTTCCATAGCAGGGGTTTCAATGGGTACATAACCATAATGGCTGAATACTTTCCTTATCTGATCAAAGATGAAATTTCTGCGGCCCATTTCTTCCGGTGTGAAATCCCTTGTGCCTTTTGGAATTGTGTATTTTTCAGCCATACCTGCCTGCTTTCCTGATTAAACTTGGGTCAATTTTCAGCAAAGGTCGCAATTTTCGTTTATTTTTGCCTGCTGCAGAACAGAAAATTAGGATGAAGATATTGCAGATAGCCAATAAATTTCCCTATCCCGCGAAGGACGGAGGTTCGATTGCCACCCTGGGGCTCGGGAAGTCGCTGGCTGCACAGGGACATGAGGTGACCATCCTGGCACAGAACACTTCGAAACATTATTTTGATCCGGCCGGCCTGCCCGCGGAACTTGCGAAAAATATCCGTTTTATTGGTGTGCCGGTTAATACCGACATCAATATTTTCAGGCTGGCCAGGAACCTGTTCTTCTCCTCTCTGCCATACAATGCCGAACGATTTATCAGCAAGGATTTTAAACTTAAGCTGATCGGATTGCTTGAACAGGAAGATTTTGATATCATTCAGCTTGAAGGGCTTTACCTGGCTCCATACCTCGATGTCATAAGAGCGCATTCGAAAGCCAAGGTTCTGATGAGGGCCCATAATATTGAGCACGAGATTTGGGAAAGGACTGTTTCAAGACAAAAAGGAGTTAAAAAGTACTATATCCGGATTCTTGCGGAAAGGATAAAAAAAATGGAGATGTTTTATCTTAACCGCTATGATGCCGTGCTGCCGATTACCTCAAGGGATGGGCGCATGCTGCAGTCGTTCGGCTGCAAATTGCCTCAGCATGTTGTGCCGATGGGCGTCGATGCGCAGGAACTGACACTTGATCACCGAAACCTGGAATTTCCGTCTGTTTTTCACATCGGGGCACTCGACTGGATCCCTAACCAGGAAGGGCTGCAATGGTTCTTTGAAGAGGTGTGGGACCGGGTCCTGGAAAAGCATCCTGATGTGAAATTTTACCTTGCCGGAAGGAATGCGCCGGATCATTTCAGGTCGTTGCCTTACCGGAATGTAGTTTTTATCGGTGAAGTGGATGACGCCTACAACTTTATCCGCTCCAGGGCCGTTATGGTGGTGCCCGTTTTGTCCGGCAGCGGGATGCGCATCAAGATCATCGAAGGAATGGCACTCGGCAAGGCCATCGTTACGACCTCCATCGGTACGGAAGGCATTGATACCACCCATGGAAAAGACATACTTACAGCAGACGACCCTGTGAACTTCGCCGAAAACGTCTGCCGGCTCATCGAAGATCAGGCTTTTTGTATGGAAATCGGTGAAAATGCACGTAAATTTGTGGTCAGAGAATACGATAACCGTTCCATTGGTCTTGCGCTGACGGAATTTTATCACAAATTACTTCGATGATGCCCGAATTGCTTTTCTGGACAGCTGTTTACCTGGTATTGCACACTTACGTGGTTTACCCGGTTATTCTCAGGATTTTTTCTGCCCGAAAAAAAGGTAATCAGGCCTGTTTTGATTTCAATGATGACCTTCCTTTTGTTTCGGTGGTCATCGCTGCTCACAATGAAGAGTCATGCATAGAAGAAAAGATCACCAGTATTTACAATGGCTCTTACCCTGAAAATAAATTTGAAGTGCTTATCGGATCGGATCATTCTGACGACCGGACTGCAGAGATCGTTACTTCCCTGCTGGAACGTTATTCTTCGTTGAAGTTCACGGAATTCAGGGAAAGGAGAGGCAAGGGCAATGTGGTCAACGACCTGGTCCGGTCAGCCCAAGGCAGTGTCCTGGTGCTCACCGATGCCAATGTTATTTTTCACCGGGATACTCTTTATTTTCTTGTAAGGCATTTTAAGAACAGCGCAATTGGACTGGTAGATACCAATATGGTAAACCGGGGCATGAAAGAGGAAGGGATTTCTTACCAGGAAAAGGCATATATTTCACGGGAAGTGCAGATCAAAGATATGGAAAGCAGGCTTTGGGGTGCCATGATGGGGCCGTTTGGCGGTTGTTATGCAATCTTGAAGGAAGATTATGCAATGGTCCCTCCGAATTTTCTTGTGGATGATTTTTACATCAACATGATGATCTTTGAAAAAGGCAAACTTGCGATCAATGATGTTCAATCGATTGTCTTTGAAGATCTTCCGGGTGAATTAAAGGTCGAATTCAAGCGCAAGGTACGCATCGGCACCGGTAATTTTCAAAATCTCAGGAGGTTTTGGAGGTTAATTTTTACCATGAGGTATGGATTTGCTTTTTTATCGCACAAAGTGATCCGCTGGTTCGGGCCATTCTTTCTTTTACTGGCCCTCGCTTCAAATATCCTGCTTGCTGCCGGCGGTTCGGTGATCTATCTTACAATTTTGGCCTTCCATATCCTTTTATATTTAATTCCTTTGCTTGACCGCTTCTTGAAAAAAGCGGGGCTGCATATTGCCCCTTTCCGGCTTGTCACTCATTTCATTGCAATGAACGCGGCTTTGTTCATAGGCTTTTTCCGGGCTCTCGGGAAAGTCCGTTCCGGAGTCTGGGAAAGAACCGCAAGGGGTTCAGCTTCATAAATGCTTTATTCCAGACATCCATATCCATGATCGGGGAATCGGTCGTGGCTTTCAGCGTCAGGAAAAATCCCAGTGGGAGCAGGACCAGCGAAGAAAGCCACATGCCGGCCGTCACTTCCATGGCCCCTTTCAACGCTGATTTTTCACCGATCATGGAAATAATATGGTAAAGGATAAAAAACAGGATGGAAATGACGGTGGGCAGACCCAGGCCTCCTTTCCGGATGATCGCCCCAAGCGGTGCACCGATGAAGAAAAGCACCAGGCAGGCGAACGAAAGCGTGAACTTGCGGTGCCAGACGATCTTGTGCTTGATCAGGTTCTCTTCTTTCGACCGGAACGACTGGGCGTGGTTTTCTATCGTTTTTTTAATGTTTCTTGCTGTTGAAAGCGATTGCGCGGTGATCCGTATCATTTCATCGCCGGAATATCCGGTGAGGATGTCGGCACTGGCGTCAAACAGGCTGTCTTCCTCCGGCCTGTAAGTCGTGTCGCTTTTGAGATAAACCTGGTAATTTCTCGGATAGTTATCAGATAAGCTGGTGCGGCTGTTGGAAACCTGGACGCTGATCGAATCGATAAAATCGTTCAATTGCTTGATGTTCAGCATCTGGTAGTTGTTCTTGAACAGTTCCTCGTCCGATCTGTTCAGTTCAAATGCCGAAAGGTCAAATTTTCGTTGTTGAACCTTGAAATACGTTCGCTGGAAAGGATTCAGCCTTTTTGAGTCTTTCTGCCCTGTTTTATCCGTATAGTTATATCCGTTATACAATGTAAAGATAAGGTATCTCCCATCAGGTGTCGATTCCATAAGCCCGGAGTCGGCCACGGTCACATCGGTATTTCCTTTTCCTTCGGAGTGATTATAGATCATCACCTTGTATATTGTGTTTCCGTCTTTGCCCTTTTTGCCGACCCGGATCACAAAATCTTCCATATCGTTATAAAAGATACCTTCTTTAATGTTTACGGCAAGTTTTTTCTTACGGATATCGTACAGGAGCGATTTGAATTTCAAATTCGCTACCGGCAAGACATTATTGGAAAAATAGAATGCAAAAAGGGAGATGCAAACCGAAAGAATGATCAGGGGCTTCATGATGGACCGGAGAGAGATCCCTGCTGATTTCATGGCAACCAGCTCATAGTTCTCCCCAAGGTTTCCAAAGGTCATCAGGGAGGAAAGCAGGATGGCCAGGGGCAGGGCCAGCGGCACAAAGGTAAAGGATGCCCAGAAAAGCAGTTCCCCGATGATATACCATTCAAGTCCTTTGCCTACCAGGTCATCGATATAAACCCACATGAACTGCATCAGCAAAATGAACAGCGATATGAAAAATGTGACCAGCAACGGTCCCATGTAGCTTTTCAGCACCAGTGCATAAATCTTTTTCATTAAGGGCATTCAAACATCAACGCAAATTTAGTTGAATAAATTGCGGGTAAAATAATCAGAAGAATTATGTATGAAGTATTTTTGTTTTATTTTTGTTGACTAGCTAATAATCATTTATTAAAACCCTAACCTATGAAAAATGCTTTACTAATTCTTCTGGCCCTGGTGATCAGTACCGGGATTTATGCTCAGCAAAAACCTGTTTTTAAAGGTGACGTCAAGTCACATTCGGCAATCAAGGCCGACCGTATCGGTATCGAACCGGTAAAGACCAAACCTGTTACCACGTCAACCGTGAATATTCCTGCCCCGCTTAAAAACGGCAGGGATGTGAATTTTGTGACCGTTGTGTCCATTGGCACCTCATCAAATGCATACTCCTATGGCTATGCCGGCGGGCAAAAATCGATTTTATACTCGAATAATGACATCAACACAGTTACTCATATTCACCGTCAGGGAGGTACCCTTGACCCGGGTGGTTATTCAGGTGATCTAGGCGTCGATATTTCAACCGACGGGGGTATGACCTGGACCAACATGAATGAAATCTATATCTCCAACATTTCCGGAGGTACTTATAATACCGATGCTGCCAGGTATCCCAATCATGGGATCTGGAACCCGGAAGGGAACACTGAACCTGACAATGCTTATGTTACCTTTTTCGCCCCGACCATCGACGGGAGCAATGGAGCAGACAGTTGGGGAGGGCATGCTATCGGCCGAGCAAGGATTGGTGCCCTGACAACCGACACGACCAAAAACCTGACCCATTCAACACCTCCTTATTATCAGTATATCCCTGACGCGTATGATGTTTCAAAGGATGGAATTATTATCGCAGTGGATGCTAACCAGGACTGGACCACCGGAACTGTGGCCTACCAGGGTTCATTGATCGTTTATCGCGGGGAATGGGATGAAGGAATTGAAGATTTTGTTTTTGAAAGAACACTGCTTGATTTCCCGACCAATGCTGAAAATGACCGCCCGGTGCATATCAAGTTCGCTTTCGGGCCTGACGGACAGACCGGCTGGATCGGAATTGTTACGGATAACGCATCAGTGGCACCTCTTTATGATCTGCGCTACTATTACCCGGTGTTCATACGGACCACCGATGGCGGTTTGACATGGGACGATCCGATCTCTGTTCAGCTTGACGGTCCCGATGGCTTAACGGGGGTACTCAACTACCTTACCGATCAGCAGATCGCGGACCTGTACGAACCTCCTGCACCGGCCAGGGATGAGATCCCTTATACCACGGCATTTGACTGTGACATGGCCGTTGACGCATGGGGCAACCCGCATATGGCCGTCATCATTGGCGTTGGCGCTTCTTCGGAATACAGCATCATCTCCTCCGCTGAATATTTCGCCGCTTTTGATATTTTCTCAGTTGATGGCGGTACCACATGGGACGGATACTGCTGCGGCAAAGGAAATATGTTCCGCGGAACCTTTGGCACGGATTATTCGGAAGATAACCGTATCCAGATCTGTACCTCCCAGGATGGGGACAAGGTGTTCGTTACCTGGCTGGATACCCGCCTTGAAGGTGCCGAAGAAAACAATGCTCCGGACGTGTTTATGCGTGGCATCGATGTGAACTGGCCTCCGGAACCCTGGAAATACTCGACCGATGAAAATGGCGAAGATGGCCCGATCAATATTACCACTTTCTCCGAAGCCATGTGGCAGTCATATTTTGCGGTAACTTCAAGATATGCGCTCGATGACGGGTCAGGTTCCTATACGATTCCTATAACCTATCAGATGATGACCACACCGTTTGATCCTGCTCTTCCGGTACAGTATAAATACATCCAGGATTTTACGATGAACTTTGACACTTATATCCTTGGTGAACAGGAAATTGGCTCAGCAGATCTGCCGGTGGTAACCCAGAATTATCCCAATCCGTTCAGCCAGACATCACAGATTGATGTCAGTATGAAAAATGCAGGGGACCTGAGCCTGAAGGTGACCAATCTGCTCGGTCAGGAGGTCATGATGATCCGTAAAGGATTCGTGCCCGCCGGTTCATATTCTTTCACGATCGACGGATCAGACCTGAAAGATGGCGTATATTTCTATACAGTAAAAACTAATGAGACCGAAGTGACCAGGAAGATGATCATCAGGTAATCAGCGAAAATCTTTAATCGGAGGCTGCCTCAAAAGTCTGAGCAGCCTCTTTTTTTTGCATCGCCGACGACTAAAGCCGTCGGTTTGCTTTACCTCACCTCCTGTGAGGGTGTAACAAAGATCCAAAAATTCCATCTTCATCGAAACTCCGACGGGTAAATCCGTCGGTTTATAATTTGTAACGATCTTGGAACCAACGGATTTACCCGTTGGAGTTCGAATCTTCAGAATGGCCACCATGAACGAATCCCGACTTTTGATACTCCTCTTTTTATATTTTATTATGAAAAACATCAAAGAATAATTTTAAAAATTGTATATCTTTAGCGTCTGATTTTTGACACTTTAACCATAATGTTTAATTTAATTATTTAACCCATGAAAAATGTTCTACTTTGCCTTGTGGCATTAACTATCGCGTTTGGCGGCTATGCCCAGCAGAAGCCGGTTTTAAAGAATGAAGTGAGATCACACACCGTTATTTCACCGGAAAGAATAGGCTGGGAAGCAGTGAAAACCAAGCCTGTCACCACTTCAACGGTAAATACTCCTGCTGTTTTGAAAAATACCAGGGATGTGAACTTTGTTTCCGTTGTGAACATCGGCACTTCAGCGAATGCGTACAGCCATGGTTATGGCGGTGGCCAGAAATCCATCCTGTATTCAAACAATGACATTAACACTGTCTCCCACTTCCACCGTATGGGTGGCACGCTCGATCCGGGCGGCTATTCCGGAGACCTGGGTTACGATGTGTCGTTTGATGGCGGTCTGACCTGGACCAATATGGTCGAATGCTACACCGCTTCAAATACCGGTGGCGGTACTTACTTCCTCGATGCCGGACGTTATCCGAACCACGGTATTTACAACCCGGCCGGCAACACGGACCCCGACAATGCTTACCTGACCTTCTTCGCCCCGGTCCTCGACGGTTCAAACTCAGCCGATGCATGGGGAGGATATGGCTTTGGAAGAGCTCGCTTCGGAGATGTCATGGATACCACAAAACACCTCGATACCAGCGTTCCGCCTTACTATCTTTATATCCCTGATGCCTACGATGTTTCATCCGAAGGGATATACATTGCAGTAGATGTCAACCAGGACTGGACGACCGGTACGGTTGCTTACCAGAACAGCCTGATCATCCTGCGCGGCGAATGGGACGAAGGACTTGAAGATTTTACCTATGAAAGAAGCCTTCTCGATTTCCCGGTCAATCCTGCTACAACCCGACCTGTTCATGTATCTTTTGCCTGGGCACCTGACGGCATGACCGGCTGGATTGCCATCCTGACCGATAATGATATGGTTGCGCCTCTTTATGATCTGCATTATTTCTACCCGGTATTTATCAGGACCACCGACGGTGGTTTAACCTGGGAAGACCCGATCGCAGTTCAGCTTGATGGCCCGAACGGTCTCTACGGTGTGCTGAATTATCTCACCGACCAGCAAATCGCTGACCTTTACGAACCTCCGGCACCGGCAAGGGATGAGATACCTTACACCACTGCTTTCGATTGTGACCTGGCCGTTGACGCATGGGGAAATCCTCACCTGGCTACCGTGATCGGCGTAGGCGCTTCCAGTGAATATAGCATCATTTCATCACCTGAATATTTTGCCGCGTTTGATATTTTCTCCACCGACGGCGGAACCACATGGGATGGATTCAACTGCGGTAAAGCAAACCAGTTCCGCGGGAACTTCGGTACTGATTATGACGAAGATAACCGTATCCAGATCGCTTCAACCCATGACGGGACCAAGATGTTCGTGACCTGGCTGGATACCCGCCTGGAGGGTGCTGAAGAAAACAACGCACCGGATATCTTCCTCCGTGGTATCGATGTCAACTGGCCCCCGGAACCGTGGAATTATACAGCTGATGAAAACGGCGAAGACGGACCGATCAACGTGACGACCTTCTCGGAAGCCATGTGGCAGTCATATTTCGCTGTTACTTCAAGGTTTGTATTTGAAGATAACGGCACATACACGGTCCCGATGAGCTACCAGGCCATGACCACTCCGTTTGACCCGGCTCTTCCGGTACAATATAAGTACATCACTGACTTTTCTATTGACGATGCAGATTTCATTCTGACCAACATCAGGGAAAAGGAGAATGTAAACATCACCTCAGTTTCACAGAACTATCCGAACCCGTTCTCACAAACTTCGAGAATTACGGTAGCTTTGGAGCAGAAAGCATCCCTTAACCTGGTGGTGACCAATCTGCTCGGGCAGCAGGTCATGAAGATCGAGCGCGGTGCTGTACCTGCCGGATCGCACGAGTTCATCATCGACGGCAGCAAGCTCAGCAATGGTGTTTATTTCTATACCGTCAATGCCGGAGAAGAATCGGTGACCCGTAAGATGATCGTTGAATAAGATTAATTCTGTCTGATATTTCAGGAGGCTGTCTCACAAAGCTGAGCAGCCTCTTTTTTTTTTCGCATCGCCGACGATTAAAGCCGCCGGTTGTATTTGAACAATAATTTTTCCTTGTTGTTTATACTGTTCATGAAAGATATTTATGTGATGGAGAGCGACTGGACTCTGATAACCGGTGCAACAAGCACGGATGGCTACCAGATGGCCAGATTGCTTGCAAAGAAAGGGTACAACCTGGTCCTTGTTTGCAACGATGAAGATCGTTTGTGCCAGGTTGCCCGCGAACTCAATGAAATCTCGGATATCATTATCATGCCCATTGACCTTTCCAGACCTGACGGGTTCAGCTTACTCACCGGGGAGTGCGAGCGGTTGGGGCTCAGGATCAGTGCATTATTCAATTTTTTCCACGGAAACTGATTTGTGGCCACTATGGCCGGCAGTTCCTTCCTTATACAAATTCCCCGGGAAAATTTTTACCTTTGCCCCGATTTTAATAATTCGAACCTGGATGATTAAGTTAAAAAACATACTATCCGCTTTTTCCCTGATCCTTTTTCTAACATGCGGTGTTACTGCACAATCTGTCACCAGCCCTGGTATCACAGCGGATGATATTAAAACCCATGTTTCCTTCCTGGCCTCCGACGATCTTGCAGGCCGATATCCGGGAACAGAAGGCAGTTACCTGGCTGCTGAATATATACGGAACCAGTTTCGTGATGCCGGTTTGAAATTATTGGGCGAAGATGGCTTCCAGGAATTTGAAGTGGTGGTCAGCGTCAGCGCCGGAGAGAATAATGCCATGAAGATCAATGACCGTGAATTTGCGGCGGGAGTCGATTTTACTCCTTTTCCTTTTTCAAAAAGTTCCGCTGTGAAAGCGCCGGTTGTCTTTACAGGATATGGTTTCGAGATCGGGCTGGACAGTCTGACCTGGAAAGATTATGACGGGGTTGATGTCACCGGGAAATGGGTGCTGATCCTCAGGGGAGACCCCGAAATGGATAAGCAGGATAGCCGGTTTATGAATTACGGTGACGACCGGGATAAGGTGCTCATGGCCAGGGATAAAGGTGCGGCAGGTGTTATTTTTGTGTCAGGAAAGAAATTTGACGCCGATGATGAACTGGTCCGGATGTACTTCGATAAAACACAGTCTACCGCAGGAATCCCGGTCATGCATGTCAAAAGGACCGTTGCCGATGAGATGTTGAAAGAAAAAAGTATCACGACTGATAGTCTCGAATCGATCCTGAACAGGACGCTGAAGCCTCATTCAATGGAACTTGGAGTTGTAGTGGACGGGACTGCGGAAGTGATCCAGAAAAAAGTCATGGCCAGGAATGTAGTCGGCATGCTCGAAGGTACTGATCCTGTTCTAAAAAGCAGTTATATCGTGGTCGGAGCTCATTATGACCACCTGGGCATGGGCGGCACAGGCAGCGGATCGAGGCTGCTGGATAGTCTGGCTGTTCACAACGGTGCGGATGACAATGCATCGGGTGTTGCTGGTGTCCTGGAACTGGCCTCATGGCTGGCTTCACAGGATGAGGGGCTGAAAAGAAGTGTTGTATTTATCGCATTTGACGGCGAAGAACTCGGCTTGCTTGGCTCCAGGTACTTTACTGATCATCCGCTGGTTGACATCAGGCAAGTGATGGCGATGATCAATTTCGATATGATCGGGAGGCTGAAGGCGGATGATCCTGCAGTCATGATCGGGGGCACCGGTACGTCGGCCGAATCAGAGCAAATCCTTTCCAGTCTGAATTCCGGCAATATAAAGCTGAATTATACTCCGGACGGTTTCGGCCCTTCGGACCATGCAGCATTTTATCGTGAAAATATCACTGTCTTCTTCATTACCACGGGTGCCCATGAGGATTATCACACACCGGATGATGACTGGGACAGGCTTAATTTCGAAGGGGAGCAGAATGTCCTGGAGATCAGTGCCCGGTTGGTCACAAACCTGGCAAACCGTGCCGAGCCGCTGACCTTTCAGGAAGCCGGCCCAAAGCAGCAGGAGGGCAGGGGAGGATACCGCTTTAAAGTGACCCTGGGAATCATGCCCGACTTTACCTCCACGACGGAAGGCGGCCTGGGCGTGGGCGGTGTCAAAAAAGACGGGCCGGCATACAAGGGAGGCATGTTGAAAGGTGACGTGATCACCGCGATGGATGGCTTGCCGGTAAACGATATTTACGATTATATGAACAGGCTGAAAAAACTGCAGCCAGGCCAGCGAATCTCCGTGGATGTGCTTCGTAATGACCAGAAGATGGTCCTGATCATCGAACTTTAATATGACCGAATACTTTTCACGGACATTCCTTGTCAAATTCGTCAAATTTGGCATCGTCGGTTTCTCCGGCGTGTTCGTGGATTTCGGTGTAACCTATGCCTGCAAGGAATGGCTGAAGATCCAGAAATATGTTGCCAATTCGATCGGCTTCATCGTTGCGGCCTCTTCCAACTATGTCCTGAACCGCACCTGGACGTTTAGAAGCAATAATCCAGAAGTTGCGCGGGAGTACACCGAATTTTTCATCATAAGCCTGGTAGGGCTTGGCCTGGCCAACCTGATCGTCTGGCTGATCCACGGTAAAGGAAAACAGAACTTCTATCTTTCAAAGCTTTTCGCGATCGGAGTGGTCACGCTCTGGAATTTCTTCGCGAATTATTACATCACGTTCGCGAAATAAAAAACCTGTCAGGCCTCAGGACCTGACAGGTAAAAAAAAAAGAGGTCGGGTATCTTATTCGGCGAAAACTTCGAAGTTGACCTCTGCCGAGATCTCCTTGTGAATTTTCACTTTGGCTTTATAGCTGCCTAATTCTTTGATGGATTCGCCATCGACTTCGATCTGTTTCCGGTCGAATTCAAAGTTGAACTGTTCCTTCAGCGCGTTGGCAATCTGGATCGCGTTCACCGAACCGAAGATCTTGCCTGAGGTTCCGGCTTTGGCGCCGATCTTCAGGGTGATGGTCTCCAGCGTTTTCGCGATGGTAGTGGCTTCGCTACGGATCTTTTCTTCCTTGTAGGATTTCTGCTTCTTGTTCTCAGCAACCATCTTCCTGTTGGCTTCGGTTGCCAGGATGGCGAGGCCTTTCGGGATAAGGTAATTCCTTCCGTATCCGTCCTTTACCTGGACGATGTCATCCTTGTAGCCTAAATCCTGCACGTCTTGTTTTAAAATGACTTCCATGTTATTCCCTCCTTCTTATTTAAGTAAATCTGCAACGTAGGGCATTAAAGCCAGGTGACGCGCTCTTTTGATGGCCTGGGCCACTTTTTTCTGATATTTGGTAGAGGTTCCGGTCAATCTCCGGGGGAGGATCTTTCCCTGCTCGTTCACGAATTTCAGCAGGAAGTTGGCATCCTTGTAGTCAATGTACTTGATGCCCGCTTTTTTGAAACGGCAATACTTTTTCTTCTTGGTATCGACGTTGATCGGGGTAAGATATTTAATATCTCCGGTTTGCTGTGCCATGGTTCTAAACGTTTTTAGGTTTATACATTAAGCTTCCTGTGGTTGCTCTTCTTCCTGCGCTTTTTTGCGCTTCTTTTCATTGTAAGCAATCGCATGCTTGTCAAGCTTAACGGTCAGAAAGCGGATAATGCGCTCGTCGCGTTTGAATGCCAGTTCAACGTCCTTGATGATATCACCTTCGGCTTTGAACTCGATGAGGTAGTAAAATCCTGTGGATTTCTTCTGGATGGGATAGGCCAGCTTGCGCAGACCCCAGTTGTTTTCCAGAACAATTTCGGCTCCTTTGTCTTTCAGTAATTTCTGATACTTACCTACCGTTTCCTTCATCTGATCATCAGATAAAACGGGAGTCATAATGAAAACGGCTTCGTACTGATTTACCATTGTTTGTTCTAAGTTGTTAAAAATTAAATTTTTGAAAATGGAGTGCAAAGGTAGGAAAATTATTTATTCCTGCAAGCTTATATTGAGAAAATCAGCTATTTTGTCAAGAATGAATTCGGCAGCCTTGCCATCACCGAAAACAGGCGGAAAATCCTGCGGCGGATGCAGGGTGAATTTCTCAAAAGCGCGTTGGATCAGCCCGGGATCAGTATCAACCAGCATAGCAGTGCCCTGCTCCACAATCTCAACCCATTCCGATTTGGGTCGCAACACCAGGCAGGGCTTTCGGAAGAAATAGGATTCCTTTTGCACGCCGCCCGAGTCGGTCACCATCATCCGGCAGCGGCTCTCCAGCATCAGCATATCGAAATAGGGAACCGGATCGATGATGCGGAAAAAGGGATTGATGGTGAATTCTTCCAGGATCTTTTTATCGAGAAGCTGTGGGAAGATCTTTGTGGTCCTGGGATGCAGGGGCAGGATGAATATCTTTTCCTGTTCCATGCTGATGCGGTTCAGCGAGCCCATGATATTGTTCAGCTTTTCCGCAGTATCCGTATTCTGCGGCCGGTGGATGGTGCAGAGGATGAACTCTTTATCCAGCAGTTCGTAACTTTCAAGGATGTGTGAGGAATTTTCAGCGGTCTTCAGATAAAACAGCACATTGTCATACATTACATCACCGCAGTGGAATAGCGCAGGATTATCAGCAGTGAAGGGAGGGCTAGAATTTGTTACGAATCCTTCTTTGACCAGGTTGTTGATACCCGTTTGGGTGGGGGAGAACATCAGGGTCGAAATGTGATCGGCCACGATGCGGTTGATCTCCTCGGGCATGGATTTGTTGAACGACCTCAACCCGGCTTCGATATGAGCCACCGGGATATGCAGCTTGGAAGCGGCCAGGGCCCCGGCAAGCGTCGAATTGGTGTCGCCGTAGACAATGACCAGGTCAGGCATTTCTTTCATCAGCACTTCCTCTGTGCGCATCATGATCTCCCCGGTTTGCCGGGCATGGTTTCCGGAACCAACCCCCAGGTGGTAAACGGGTTCAGGAATTTCCATCTCCCGGAAAAAAACCGCCGACATATTATCGTCATAGTGCTGGCCGGTATGGACGATCATTTCGTTGATCCTGCCGCTGAATTGTTTTCGCATGGCCCGGCTGACGGCTGCAGCCTTGATGAACTGGGGCCTTGCCCCGACAATGGTAATGATCTTCTTTTGGTTCATGTCACTCTTTAACGATCCGGTGGTATTCGATATTGCCTTCTCTTAAAGATGCCGAGAGAACATAGATTCCCGGTGTGAAACTGCTTAGGTCCAATGTATAAGACTGGCTGCCGGATAGCTCCGGTTCAGTGGTATAAACCGGCCTTCCCCATAAATCGGTCAGCGTTATCCGGTTGATCGGTTGACCGGCCGCACTGTTAAGAATTGTCACCAAACCGGTTGAAGGATTGGGGAACACCTTCAACTTTTGCTGCGGTTCATTTTCCTTGATATCAACGAGGTTGGATTCGTAGTAGGCAGTCCAGCCCGGCGCTGTATTCATGGAATTAGTGGTCCAGGTAAGGAACATTTTTCCGCTGGGTGAAGTGACAGGATCCGGCACACCGCCTGGATAGGTGCCTGAATATTCAGCGAGTAACTGCTGTGTCTGCAGGTCGTAAATTTTCAACAGGTCGAAACCTGCTTCGGTTTCAAATTCAGTAAAGAAGAGAGTGACTGAAGCAGCTCCTTCAGGCAGTATCCACCAGCGGCAAATGGTATTGTCGTGGTAATTCCAGTTTCCGCTCCCATCGGATAGTGTATCGGCTTGTTCGTTGAAAGTGACATTTCCGCTGCAGAATACCGGGACCTCCGACTCAAAGGATGCCAGGAAGCCGCCCGAAACCGATTCTTCGTCGCTGGTAAACCGGATGTACATGCCGCCACCGGTCGAAGTAACGGACGCAGGGAGTTCATTTCCGTAAAACTCGCCAAGGATGGCTGCGCTGGTGTCCGTCCCGTCATAAACTGTGACCATGTCATTGGTATCGAGGTCAAACCGGTGAAAATTCAATGTGATCCCGTTCACCGAATCATTCGGGGCGATCAGCCAGCCGCATTGGGAACCGTTGGCGTAGGGATAAAGCGGTCCGCTGCCGTCATCCAGCGTGCCGGATAAAACATCAAATTCTTTTTCCCCCTGGCAATGAACAGGGTAGGTATACAGGTTGGTGTCGGGCATTGCATTGATCACGAGTTCCTGGGCCAGGTTGAAATTATTTCCCCCGGGAGTCAGGTTTTCTGTATAAAAATAGCCGTCATACGAACCGCTCCAGCCCCAGTTGAAATGATAGAAATTCTCTCCCTGGTAACCGTCGCAGATGAACGCATGACCGTAGAGGTTCGGCACAGACCAGCCGGCATAGTAAAGCGGAATTTTCCGTTCCAGGTGGGAGACGATCAGGCTGTCCCAGTCCATCGTGGTGGAATCCCTGAAAACATATTGTGTCTCAGGGGAAAATTTAAAAAAGGTCCTCAACGTGTACGCGGCCTTATGGTTGTACATGCCGGAGCCATCGGGTCCGTAGACCATGTCCACCGAAACGCCCAGGTGGTAAAGGATCTCGGCTACTTCAGGATTGGCGTGGCCGAGGTTGTTTCCCATAAGGTCCCAGTCATAGGCTGAATTCTCAAAATCCGCACTCAGCGTGCCATAAGGAGGGCACTCGTAAGCGTAAGAACCAACCCCGGTAACAGGCCAGCGGAAATAATTCAGTAACTGGCCCAGCGCGGTGGCCACGCAGCCGGTGACGCAATGGCCTGCCGGCCCCGCGGGATCTGCAGGGCACATCGCGTTGTAATAGGTTCCCTGGTCCCATGTGCTGGTAAGCATCGGAAGCACCTCCCTTCCGGTGAATGGCCTGATGGAAGAAACAGGTGTATTGAGGTAATAGTCCCACAAAGCTGAGGTTTCAACTGTTCCTTCTGCATTCGTGCTTATCGCATAGGAAATCTGCCTTTCATACTGGGCTGTCCAGGCTGTAAAGTTATCGGGCCGGTCATCCGGACTATATTTTCCGGAAAAAGAGTAGAAAAGCACAGGCGTGACGTTTGAGTAAGCAGCAACAGCAACAAATCCTCCCGGAGTAAGATTAAAAATATAATAAAGGGGCTGACCTTCAGCTTCAATGGAATAATCCTCAAATGTTTTTATTTTCTCAGAAGGAAGATTAAATCGTTCAAAACCGCGTTCGTAATAAAACTTTTCAGCGACGATCTGTGCTTTGTCTTTTGTAATGATATAATCCTGGGAAATTGAAGGAAATGTCAGGATGAAGATGAGGCCGAAGGAAATTATTATCTTTTTCATAAAGGTTCCTGCTGAAATTCTTCATAAAAATAATAAGAATGCATTAAGAGACAGTTATTTTTTGAGAGCCAACCACGATATCCGTTCCGACAGCCTCACCCCCTGTCCCCCTCTCCATGTTGGAGAGGGGGAATAGGGGGCAGGGGGTAAAGGGGGTGAGGTTAAGAAACCGACGGCTTTTAGTCGTCAGTTTTCGACAGAAAATATTTTGAGAACAACTATTCCTTCACAAATTTCTTCACCGTAGTTCCCTGGTCTCCTGAGATTTGCAGGATATAGATCCCGTTGCTCAGGCCGGTAGTGTTTACCTGGTGCACGTCTCCGTCGCGGTATCCGCTGATGCTTTCCTCAGAAATGGTCTGTCCCTGGAGGTTCATGACCTTGACCGTAATATTGCTGCCGGTTCCGTTTGCCGAGAAGTTCAGCACGGTATTGGCCGGGTTAGGGTAAGTCAGTACACCGGCTTCGTGATTTCCGTCGAGCACTCCGGTTGTATTGGAGATCATGATGTTATCAACGAATACATTATCCCCTTCAGCATAGAACTTGTCCTGGAGGTAACAGGCTGACTGGAACGTCAGGGAGAACATGCTGTTTCCGTGACCGGAAAGGTCAAACGTTTTGGTTGCCCATGGATCGGTGTTGGTAACCGGATTAAAATCTGCGATCCCGTTAATATCCGAAACCTGTTCGTCATTGACCAGTACCCTTAACCATGAATATTTATTTCCGATGGAGAAAGTCTGGCGGAGGTCGAAGCTCAGGCCGACACCGGCTATTCCGGTCGCGTCGATTTTGCAATTCGAAGCAAATGCATGGAAATTGGTATTCACGTTCCAGGCCTGGTCGGGTGTGGTGTTGGCAGGTCCGCCTGTCCAGCCGCCCGTCATATGAAATCCCTGGAAGTGCAGCCCGTTGGTGGATCCCGGTGCAGCAGCCCTCGTGTCAACTTTGATCTTTCCCCGTTCATTATGGGTCAATGCAAAAAACATGCTTTCGGCGGATTCAAAGTCCTCGGTGAAGTTCAGCCCGATGCCTTCGACGGAGATCATGTTTTCCATCGTTTTTGAATTGCTTCCGTTGGCATTGGTTGCTGTCAGCGTAACAGTGTAGTTACCAGGGGCTTCAAATTTTACATAGGGATTTTGTGACGTATTACTTGTACCGTCCGTAAAAGAGTAAGTGGAGGGTGAGATCTGCCAGTTCCAGCCTGTGGGATTGTAAAGGCTTTCATCGGTGAAGGCCACAGTTTCCATGTTACAGACCGAAGCATTGTCCGCGGAGAAAACCACCCACGGGATCGGGGTGCTGGTCACGGTGACGTATCCTGTTTTGGTGGTGACATCGGAGCCGTGATCATTGGCCACTCCCAGGTAGACGGTGAAGACACCTTCAGCATTATAGGTCACTGCCGGGTTCGGCTGTCCTGAAAGGTAAGGCTGTCCGCCGACGAATTCCCATGACCAGCTGTCGGGGACTCCGGCTGATTGGTCAAAGAATTGCACGGCAGTGCCGGGGGTGATGTAAGGGATCGGCGTATAAAAATCTGCAACCGGATCGAAAGGTGTGTTGGCGACGGCCGCATGAGCATTGATCCTTCCGGCGCCGAGCTTGCCCGCGTAATTCTCATTTCCGGGAACGCTGTATATATCATCGCAGGTTGATTCCAGCACTTCTTCCAGCTCGTCGGGGGTCAGATCCGGGTTAACGGAAAGAATAAGCCCGCAAAGTCCCGCTGCCACCGGGCAGGCCATTGAAGTTCCAAAATACGTATTGTAATAGCCATAGGCATTTGTATATTCATACGTGCTGCTCATGAGACCGCTGGGGCCGGAAATTCCATATCCACCCGGTGCACAGACGTCAACCGTTACACCATAGTTGGAGAAATCGGTTTTCACGTCATTTTCATTAGTAGAGGCAACACTGATCACGTGGTTATAAGCGGAGGGGTAGTGCGGTGTGCTGACATTGTCATTCCCGGCTGCTGCAACCACCACGATTCCCATTCCCCATACCGTATTGATCATATTTTGCTCGGTGGTGCTTGATCCGCCGCCGCCCCAGGAGCAACTGATCACGTTGGCGCCGTTGTTGGCCGCCCAGTTGATCCCTGAGAAACCGTTACTGATGGAATTCGGATTATTGGATGAACATTTGACGCCCATCAGGCTGACATTGTATCCTACACCGGCAACACCGATCAGGTTGTCCGTTTCAGCGGCTGCAAGTCCTGCGCAATGGGTTCCGTGCGACCATTCTGCTGCATCTCCCGTTCCCGGAGGGTTGGAGTTCTGAACCCCCGGCTGGGTCACGTCTTCCGAAATCACGATCTTGTTTGCCAGGTCCGGATGGTTTACCCATACTGCATTATCGACAATGGCGACCCTGATTTCCGAAGAGCCTTTGGTCACATCCCAGGCCATTTCAGCGCTGATCACATCGAGGTGCCAGTTCCAGTTCGACGACATGTATTCGCGATTGTACAACGAATCATTCGGAGTATATGTAATATAGTGGATCGGTACCCGTTCGGCATATTCCAGGTCGGGATTCTTCATCAATTCCGCCATGATCTCTTCAACCTGGTCAAACTGGCCAAAGTGTAATTCGTAGGTACGTAGCAGCTTGAAATCATTATTTACATCAAACGGACGAGACATTGCCCGCACATCGAATTGTTGCCTGACCAGTGCAAGGAAGGGCGCTTTGTCGAGGTCAACGCTTTTATCTTCATTCACCGGAATATTGACCTGGACGTTATCTTTGAATTTCAGGTAAATGCGGCCGTCAGAATAGTCTTTGTGATAAGTCTGGGACATCGCGGTCAGGCCAAAAACCATCATGAGCACCAGCAGGGCAGTACGAGAAAATTTATTAATCCCATTTTTCATGTTGAAGTAATTATCAGTGTTTTATCTTATTTAAAATCATTCAAAATTACAAAATATATTTTTACGCTGTATTTAAAAAGACGGAAAAACAGCGCTTACAAATAAACTACCTTATAATAAGCTTCTTATTAACAATTCCTTCCGGTGTGTGAACTTTAATGAAGTACACTCCTGGGTGCAGCTGGGTGATATCGATCTCTTCCAGGTAAGTTCCGCTGAATGCTGCAAATGTTTTTGAAAAAACGGACTGGCCCGTGAGATTAATAATTTCGAGTTCCAGGTTCGTTTTCTCATCCACGAATAATCTTACCTGTACCTTTCCGGAAGCAGGATTCGGGTAAACGGACAGTTCCGGCAGGTCTTCATTTTCATTGAGGCCCACATTATCCACTTCATAATAAGCTTCCCAGCCCTGGAAATTATTCGAATGGTTGGTTGTCCATGTTATGAACATCGTCCCTGAAGTGGCTTCAATGGGACCAGGGATTTCATTGCCTGATATCTCAGCTATTTTTGTAGTACCGTCGAAGATGGTGATTTTATCGGTTCCTTCTTCCGTATCAAGGAAGTTGAAGCTCAGGGTGATCTTCTCTGCGAATTGCGGGCTGATACGCCACATGCAGGTAGACTGTCCCTGGTAGTAAAATTTTCCGCTGCCGTCGTCGAAGGTCCCGCTGGGTTCGGTCAGTTGTGTCAAACCCTGGCACCAGGAGGGCGATGTAGTGGTATATTGGGCATACCAGCCTTTACCGTTGCCGGTCCCGTTGGACCTGAACTCGACCAGCATGCGGTTTTGCGTGGTGGTCAGAGCCGGCGGCATGGTATTTCCGCTAAAGGTACCTAACAGGGGGTCAGATGTTGTAGCACCGTTGTATACTTTGATGGAGTCGCCGCTCAACAGATCAAAGGACGAAAATGTCAGGGTGATGCTTGTGATCGAGTCATGAAGGGTTTGAGGGTCAATAATCCAGTATGCATTGGTGTTATCGGCGTAATTGTGCACCGGTCCGCTGCCGTCAGTAATTGAGCCTGATTTTCCGGTCAGGGTCTTCGTGCCGGAGCTGTAATACGGGTAATTATTATCAGAAGGTGCGAAGTTTCTTACGCAGGCCTGCCAGTTTGAAAAACCGCCCACATCATAAAGAGAATAATACCCATTGCTGCTTCCGCTCCAGCCGAAATTAAAATGGAAATTTTCGCCCTGGTATCCGTCACACACAAATGCATGGCCTGACCAGTCATCTGTATATCCTGAATAATACATTGGTTTTCCTGCATCGATATCGGCCTTGAGCAAATTTACCCAGTTGGCGTATGAATAGTCCTGCCGTTCTTCGTAAACGGTATTGTTATACCTGAAATACTGATTAAGCCTGCCCGGCACCAGGTAGCTCTGAGAGCCCGAACCATCCGGCCCGAAGTCCATATTCACGGCAACTGCACAATGGTATTGCAACAGGGCATTGGCATCGGGGTTCCGGTTATCGATCCCGTTGATCATCCCTGCCCAGTCATAAGTAGTCTGGCCGAAATTGGCACATTGCTGACCATAGGAGCTGTTACCAGGTGTGTAACAGTGGGAACCGGTGCCGGTCTCGGGGTATCTCCAGTAGTACATGATCTGCGCCATGGCAGTGGCGACACAACCAACCCAAACACGTCCGCCTGGCCCGGCATCATCTTCGGGGCAAAATATATTATACGGGCTTCCCTGGTCCCAGGTGGACCTGAGAAAATAATCAACATCCCGCTCCCTGGCAACCATGGCAAGTTCAATTCCTTCTTCTTTCAATTCATTCCAGGAGGCTGCGATTTCAGCCGAAGGCTGAACGTTTTGCTCGCGCACATAGTTAATCTGGTCAATATAATTATTGATGAAAAGCTGGTAATGCACCGGCGCATCATCAAGGCTGAAGCTTCCTTCGAAAGAATACCCGATCACAGGGGTGTAAGCGTCTTCAGCAGAAATGATAATATAACCGGGATTAAGCTGAAATGCGTAGAAGACCGGTTTTTCACCGGAGCGGTGAATATAAGGGCCTGATAACTTAATATCACTATAATTTAGCGCATCATCGTACTTGTTCGCAGTAATGTAGATGAAATTTTTCGCTACTTTTTCGGCCTGCACGAGGTCGATGGTCTTTGCTTCTGTGTTGATGATCAAAAGAATAGCGAGAAATAATACGGAGAAAGTTTTGAGATTCATCATTAAAAATTACGGTTAGTGAAAAGTTGGGCGCAAAGGTAATTAAATCTTATAGAATGAGGTACAACATTGAAACCTGAATTTTCAACATGATGTAAAAAAAGCACCTGCATTTTACTACAGGTGCCCGACAACCATTAAATAAACCAAATTTGTTCACCAAAACCAAATCAGGGAACAACCGATTTGTAATTATATGACAGGTTAACACGTTAAAAGGTTGCATGGGACGGAAAAAAATATTCATGCAGGCACCGGGAAATTCAACTTTCCATTCAAGCCGATTTTACTAATTTCGTGGCGCTGATAAAATCAAACATATGTCCATTCTCATAAAGAATATTAAAGAGTTGGTCCAGGTAGAATATGAGCCGAAGCATCGGGCCGCGGGGAGCGAAATGGCCGAACTTGCCACCATCCGGGATGCTTTCCTGATCATCGAGGATGACCGTATCGCCTTTTTCGGAAAAATGGACGATCTGGGCGAGATGCTGGGCGTCATCAACAATAGCTGGCTGAAAGTGATCGATGCCTCCGGGAAAATGGTCTTTCCCTGTTGGTGCGATGCTCATACCCATTTAGTTTTTCCTGCAAGCCGTGAGGTGGAATACATTGACAAAATACGCGGTCTGTCTTACGAAGAGATCGCGAAAAAGGGGGGCGGCATCCTGAACTCTGCCCGTCGCACACAGGAGACGACGGAAAAGAAACTCTATCAGGATGCGATGGAAAGGTTGCAGGAGATCGTTTCATTCGGTACTGGTGCAGTTGAAATAAAAAGCGGATACGGGCTCACCACGGAAAGCGAACTGAAAATGCTCCGGGTGATAAAACACCTGAAGGAAGCTTCCCCGGTGACAATCATCTCGACTTTTCTGGGAGCCCACGCTGTTCCTCAGGAATACAAGTCCGATCCTACTGCGTACACCGACCTGGTCATCAACGAGATGATACCGCAGGTTGCGGCGGAAGAACTGGCTGACTATATCGATGTATTTTGCGACAGAGGGTTTTTCAGTGTGGAAGATACCGACCGCATCCTGAATGCAGGCATGAAATATGGCCTTCGGCCAAAAATCCACGCCAACGAGCTCGGCCTGACCGGAGGGGTGCAGGTGGGGGTGAAATACAACGCGTTGTCGGTGGACCACCTGGAACATCTTGGCGATGAGGAAATTGCCGTGCTGAAAGATGCGGAAACCATGCCGACGGTTTTGCCCGGGGCAAGCTTCTTCCTGGGCATACCTTACGCCCCGGTCAGGAAGATGATCGATGCAGGATTGCCGGTGGCTATGGCCAGCGACTTCAATCCCGGCTCTTCACCATCGGGTAACATGCAATTTGTACTTTCAATGGGATGTATCCAATATAAAATGCTGCCCGCGGAAGCGATCAACGCCGTGACGATCAATGGGGCCTACGCTATGGGACTGCAAGAGGAGCTAGGCAGCATAGCTGTTGGAAAGAAAGCAAACGTTTTCATTACCAGAGAAATACCCTCTATAGAATACATGCCGTATGCGTATGGGAGCAATAAGGTGGAGACGGTGATTTTAGGTGGTAAGGTGATCAGGTGATCAGGTGGTCAGGTGGTCAGGTGATCAGGTGGCTCGGAGGACTGTAAGACTGTAAGAAGAATTAACAATTTAGCAATTTAACAATTTAACAATTTAACAATTGATATGAAACAACTAATCGAATGCGTCCCGAATTTCAGTGAGGGGCGGGATATGGCGATCATCAAACAGATCACGGATCAGATTGAGAGTGTGGAAGGGGTGAGGTTGCTGGATGTTGATCCGGGCAAGGCGACCAACAGGACTGTCGTGACCTTTGTAGGCGAGCCGGAAGCGGTCGTGGAGGCTGCTTTTCTGGCGGTGAAAAAAGCTTCGGAAGTGATCGATATGAGAAGTCACAAGGGTGAGCACCCACGGTTCGGGGCCACCGATGTGTGCCCGCTGGTACCGGTCAAGGATATCACGATGGAAGAAGTGGCCGCGTATGCACGCAAACTGGGGGAACGGATCGGGAATGAGCTGGGGATACCGGTTTATTGTTATGAAAATGCCGCGTTCACCGAAGAAAGAAGGAACCTGGCCAACAACAGGGCAGGGGAATATGAGGGGCTGCCTCAGAAGCTTCAGAATCCTCACTGGAAGCCCGATTTCGGACCGGCTGAATTTACGGAAAGAGTTGCTTCATCCGGGGCTACAGCCGTGGGTGCCAGGGACTTTCTTGTGGCGTACAATGTCAACCTGAATACCACCTCCACACGCCGGGCCAACGCCATTGCCTTTGATATCCGTGAGAAGGGAAGGCCGGTGCGGGAAGGGAATCCGATTACCGGTAAAATCAAGAAAGATGAAAACGGGAACGAGATATGGGTTCCCGGCTCACTTAAAGCGTGCAAGGCCATTGGCTGGTTCATTGAAGAATACGGCGTCGCGCAGATCTCCATCAACCTCACAAACATCAGCATAACCCCGGTGCATGTGGCTTTCGAGGAAGCGTGCGCAAAAGCGGCCGAACGCGGGTTACGGGTTACGGGGTCCGAGTTGGTGGGTTTGATCCCTTTGAAAGCCATGCTTGATGCGGGCAAATATTTTTTGAAAAAACAGCAGCGATCAGTGGGCGTCTCTGAGAAAGAGCTGGTGAAGATCGCGGTGAAATCACTCGGACTTGATGATTTGAAGCCGTTCAACCCGAAGGAAAAGATCATCGAGTACCTGCTGGAAGACCCTTCGGATAAAAAGCTTATCGGAATGTCCGTCGAAGCCTTTGCCGATGAAACGGCATCGGAATCGCCTGCCCCAGGAGGAGGTTCAATATCAGCACTTTGTGGTGCCCTGGGCGTTTCCCTTGGGACCATGGTGGCCAATCTGTCATCGCACAAAGCCGGCTGGGACGAGCGCTGGGAGGAATTCTCAGTTTGGGCTGAAAAAGGCCAGCAATACAAAGACGAGCTGTTGTTCCTGGTCGATGAAGATACTCGTGCGTTTAATAAAATAATGGATGCTTTTAGCCTTCCGAAAGGAACCGAAGAGGAAAAGAAAGCCAGGAAAACCACTATTGAGGAAGCGTCAAAATATGCCATAATGGTACCGTTCAGGGTCATGGAAAAATCCCTGGAATCGATGCAGGTCATGAAAGCCATGGCTGAGATTGGCATGGCAGCTTCAGCTTCCGATGTCGGGGTAGGGGCATTGTGTGCAAGAACAGCAGTGATGGGAGCCTTCCTGAATGTGAAGATCAACGCGGGAGGATTGGAAGACAAGGCTTTTGCAGAGGAGATGTTGAGGAAAGGGGAAGAGATTGCAACACAAGCGAAAGAACTGGAGGCGGAAATCCTTGAGGTGGTTGAGAGCAAGATGAAAAAGATTTAACGAATTGTCCTGAAAGGACGACCGAATAATAAACAGGATTTCAATCCTGTGAATAACCATCATGGATAAATTTCATCCCAAGACAAATCTTTCATCATATTCAATCCCGCTTTCCTGCAAAAACCTCAAATATTCGTCCCTGAACGAAGGCTTCTTATGATGTTCCTGCTGGTTTAAAATGTAACTGATGGTCCTTTCCACCCTGCCGGGACTCACACTGAAAGCCGCGTATCCTTGCTGCCAGGAGAATTTGCCGTCGGTCGGAAATTCGTCATTGATCCATTTCGATGAACCTCCTTTGATCAGTTGTATGGCTTTAGCCAGGCTGACGGTAGCCGGAATGGAGAGGAGGATATGGGCATGGTCTTCTGTGCCGCCCGCGGCGAGCGCGATCATCTTATGCTGTTTTGCAATGCCTCCCATATATGGCCATAACCTGTCCCGGATTTCATCACTGATGATTTTTGTCCTGTTTTTTGTGCTGAACACGAAATGAATGTTCACGGAAATAAATGTCGATGCCATGATCTTTAAGTTTTGCGATTAATAATGTATTTTATCTGTTTATCCGGATTTCTGATGAAAAATACCCGGTCAGTAGAAGATTTTTTTTTCTGAAGGATTGGAATCCTCTGATATTCAATCGTCCTTTCAGGACTTTTATTTGAATTCGCCCTTTTTTGTCCCCGGGTTGAAACCCGGGGCTATTCATTTTCGTCCGCTTGCCGGCGGACTTAGCCGGTATAAGCCGTAATTTTACCGCCCGTTGAACCGAAACTACACTTCTCCCGAATGGGGGAAGGGCCGGGGATGGGGGCTTAATCAGGGCGACTGAAAATAATCCCGCATTTTCACTGCCGATCTTTATTTAAAAGTATGATGATCAATAATATATAATCATTTTTCCAATATTTATTTGTCAAATTCCTTGACTTTTAGCCAAAAATTTCATATTTTGTCCACGTCAATTTGTTGCGTTCTGAATGCTCTTTGTGGATAACTTAGGGCAAAAGGAAAGATTTTCATTATTAACCAAGATTAATGGCTATGACAAAGTATGTATTTATTGTGCTTTTTTTATTCTCCTGCCCGATCTACGCACAAGTATCGATTTCGACTGAAGAAAGTACTCCTGACAACTCAGCTATGCTGGATGTAAAATCTGTCAATAAAGGGGTTTTAATACCAAGAATGACATTTGACCAGCGAAACTCAATTGCTGACCCAGCTGAGGGATTGATGATATTTTGCACGGATTGCACACCCAATGGCACATTATGTATTTTTTCAAACGGTAAATGGCATACATTTTCTCCCTGCATTTCAAATTCACCGTTACCGGGAAATCATGTTACGGAAGTGGAGCAGATCACCTGGAGCTGGTTCCCGGTTGAAGGCGCTTCGGGTTACAAATGGAACAGCTCCAATGATTACGGCAACGCCGAGGACCTTGGAATTGATACATCTAAAACCGAAACCGGCCTGATCTGCAACACTTATTACACCCGCTATGTCTGGGCGAGGTTCGATTGCGGGATATCAGTAGCGACATCCCTGATCGAAACAACCTCCTTTGAACGTATCGATTCACCGGTGGAAGCATCCCATGAGTCTTCGCCTTATGAAATTACCTGGAAATGGCACCCGGTGGAAGAAGCGGATGGCTATATGTGGGATACTATACCCGATCCCGCGAACGCTACCGATCTTGGAAACGATACTATATTTACCGAGTCTGAACTCGACTGCCTTACAGAATACACGAGATATGTCTGGGCGTACAACACCTGCGGGATGTCGGAAGCCGTTGTATTGACGTGCGAGACCCTTGAAGATCCGCCTGATCCACCCACGCAGGCTCCGGCTGTCGTAACAATTGACACGGTTGAATGGAACTGGCACCCGGTTCCGGATGCAACCGGATACAGGTGGAATGATGAGGACGATTACGGTGCATCGACCGATCTTGGATCTGACACGACTTTTACTGAAATTGGCCTTGAATGCGATAGTACTTACAGCAGATACATCTGGGCCTACAGTGACTGTGGACATTCTTCTTCTGCACTGATGAGCCAGGAAGTTACCTGGACTTGCGGTTGTCAGATGATGATCAGTCACTTGACAGGTAATGTGGCCCCAGTAGATAAAACGACTTCTTATGGTACAGTAACCAATGTTCCCGGTGAGCCCGACAAATGCTGGATCACCAGTAACCTGGGCTCCGACCACCAGGCTATAGCAGTTAATGATGCTACTGAAGAATCTGCCGGCTGGTACTGGCAGTTTAACAAACAGCAAGGGTATAAGCATGATGGATCGACCATAACGCCAAATACTACCTGGATCAGCAGTATAAATGAAAATTCAAACTGGCTGGCTGCCAACGATCCTTGCGCCATCGAACTGGGGACTGAATGGCGCATTCCTTCTTACACGGAATGGAACAATGTTATGACCGCCGGGCAATGGATCTATTGGTTCTGGGACGGTCCATGGAGTTCTCCCTTGAAGTTGCATGCCGCGGGAGATTTGCTAAATAGCAATGGAACACTGGATTGGAGGGGAGCAATTGGTTTTTATTGGAGTAGTACCCAGGGGACCAATACCTGGGCCTGGTACCTGGATTTTAGTAGTACTAACTGTTTTATGGACGATTATTATAAAACGTATGGTTTTACCGTCCGCTGTATCAAATATCCCGAAGGTTTCATACCTGAATCGCCTGCCTCCGCAACTCATGTACCTTCCTTGGAACAGATCATATGGAACTGGAATGAAGCGGAGGGGGCGACCGGTTACAAGTGGAACACGGAGGATGATTATGAGACAGCCGTTGACATGGAGTTAAATACAAGCCACACTGAAACCGGTTTGATCTGTAGTACACCATATACCCGTTATGTTTGGGCTTATAATAACAACGGGCATTCTTCATCCAATTCATTGTCGCAATCCACCCTGACCTGCGGCAATACTTGCGGAGACTCTATCACGGTCAATCACCTGGCGGGCAACGTAGCACCTGTAAGCAAGACAGTGACCTATGGAACGGTGATCAATATTCCCGGTGAAATTTCCAAATGCTGGATTACCAGCAATCTTGGCTCGGATCACCAGGCTACATCGAAAAACGACGCCACTGAGGCCTCCGCGGGATGGTACTGGCAGTTCAACCGGATGCAGGGGTATAAGCATGATGGCACTACACTTACACCCAATATTACCTGGATTACCAGTATAAGTGAAGATTCTGACTGGCTTGAAGCCAACGATCCATGTGCCCTTGAAATAGGTAACGGATGGCGTGTCCCCACATATACGGAGTGGTTCAATGTAGATGATGCCGGTTCATGGGAAACCTGGGATGATTCCTGGAATTCGGATCTGAAACTGCATGGCGCCGGATACCTGGAGGTATACTCCGGTTCACTTTCATTTAGAGGCGGCTATGGTTTTTACAGGAGCAGTGCCCAGGAAGGAACAAACGCAGCAATGACCTTAAGGCTATCAAGTGGTGAAAGCTATTTGGGATCAAATGCAAAAGCTTATGGCTTTTCTGTCCGTTGTATCAGGGAGTGATGAAAACCCTTGACTTCTGATACACCGTCACGGGAAGGGAGGACCTTTCAGGAACGGTTCGATTTTTTCTAATTTTGCCAGAAATGAAATGATTATGTCGCATTCTCAGATACAAAATGTTATTATCTGGCGAGTCCTGCTTCTGCTCGTCTTTTTCCCGGTATTACTTTTAGGTAACACGATCCACTCCGTCACCCTCACCGTCCACCTCCGTGGCGTTTATGAATCCAAGCTCAGCCTGATGACGACTACCGGTGGAAACCAGTTGATCCAGACCATCCTTGTCAATGACCAGGTGAAAAACGGGGAAACGGCCGTATTTACGGTGCCGGTGGAATACCTGCCGGGAGAGTTCGTCCTGCGCTGCGATTACAAAGAGAAAAGCTCCTCAACGCCATATCCTTCGGAAAAGAACTTTATCATCAACCAGCAGGACCTCGAAGTATGGATCCATCCCGTTTACAGCAATAATGCCGACAGCACCCGGTTCCAGGAAGGCGAGACGGAAAATGCCGCGCTGAACCGGTTCATGGAAGAAAATTATGCCCAGAAAGAAATGCTGGGCCTGCTGCAGAATTTTCTGCTGAATTATGATGATAACCTGTCGGATTTTTATAAGGAAGGGATCGGTGAGTACGAGAAGCGGAGGAAGGACCACAATAAGTGGATCACGGACCAGAGAAAAAGAGACCGTGACCTGTTTGTAGCTACTCTTTATAACTTCCAGTATGTTTCGCAGATCAGTTGGGAAGGCACGGAATCAGACCGGAAGCACAGTTTCAGGGACCATTATTTTGATAACATCGATTTCGGGGATTCGCTGCTGATCCGCTCGCGTGACCTGAAGTCGTGGATGGACCAGTACGTCAACCTTTACGGCGAAGAAGTGACCACCACCGAATTGAGGGATTCCCTCTTCACGGTGGCTGGAAAAACAGCCATAGAGAAAGCAAAAACAGGGCATCCGAAAGTCTATGGCTGGATGGTGGATTATTTCTACAAGGGTTATGAGAGCTTCGGTATTGAAGCGGGTATTGCCATGCTGGCTCCCTACCTCGATGATCCCAACTGCCTGACTTCGAAGAGGCAGGCCATCCTGAAACGGCTGGAAGGAATGAAAACCATCGTGCCGGGAACCATCGCCCCGGAATTTTTCTTCACGGACGATGCCGGAAATAAAAGGAGCTTTCAGGATTTCCCTGTGGAAACGCCCCATAAGCTGGTCCTTTTCTGGTCGGCCGATTGCCCGCATTGCATGGAACTGGTCAATAAGCTGCATGCCTGGTGGCAGATGCCGGGCAATAAGGAAAAGGTAACCGTTTATGCCCTCAGCCTGGATGAGACGGAGACGGAAGTGGAAGAATATTACAAGGTAGTGCCGCTTCTTTACGGCTGGAAGAACGTGCTGACCAAAGGCGGCGTGAACAGCGAAGAAGCCGCGGCCTATTTCATCCTGGCCACCCCGGTCATGATCCTTGCAAATTCAGGGACCAATGAGATCGTTTCGTTACCAGAGAATATCGATCAGCTTGAAAACGCGTTGAAATAATTGTGGATAAGAGGCTTTCGGAACCGACGGCTTTAGTCGTCGGCGATGCAAAAAAAGAGGCTGCTCAGACTTTTAAGACAACCTTTTCTTTTTCCGGTTCTTTCTGCGGTGATACCGTTTGCAGTTTTTCTTCAAGAAAATCTTTTAGCTCAGAGGGCTGAACATTCATTGTCAGATGGCCTCCTTCAGAATAAGATAATTTTCCGGTTTGTTCCGAAACAATAATGGCAATGGCATCACTTTGTTCGGTCACCCCCAGCGCAGCCCTGTGGCGTAAACCAATATCAGCGTGGTGAGAACTCCTGGAAACAGGAAGGATGCAGCGGGCCGCTTCGATCCGGTTACCGCTGATGATCACCGCACCGTCGTGCAACGGGCTGTTTTTGAAGAAAATACTTTCCAGCAGTTCAACTGAGATTTCCGCGTTCAGGTACTGCCCGGTATCTTTAATAACATTCAGCTCATGCTGGCGTGTCAGGATAATGAGCGCTCCCTGTTTGTTGTTCGACATTTTCTGGCAGGCGTGGACAATCTTGTCGACATCCACGGTGTAGGGATTGACGTCGCTGAAATGCCAGAAAAGAAACCGGCGGCGCCTGCGTTTCTGGATGAAGTCGGTTTTGCCAAGTGTTAGTAAGAACTGTCTTAATTCAGGCTGAAAAATAATGAACAGGGCAATGATCCCGACACTGAAAAAGGCACCCAGTATTTCACGGAGCAGTTCCATCCCCAGCGCATCGGTGATCCGCCAGATGAAGAACATGGCCACGATGGCGAACAGCATGTTGATCGATACCGAGCCTTTCAGCAGGTTGTAAATTTCGTATAGTATAAAAGCCACCAGCAGGACGTCGAGCACATCAAGAAGCCGAATATGAAAAAGCCCGGTGAGAAGGATTGCGATCATTTGATGCAAAAGTAGATAAATTAGTTAATTTGGAAATTAGTTAATTTGGAAATTAGATAATATGGTAATTAGCTAATTAGCTCATTTCCAATTTAACTCATTGACTAATCGGATTGCTTCAGACGCTTCTTTCACATCATGAACCCTCAGGATGCCGGCTCCTTTCATCAGGGCGATCGTGTTCAGCACCGTTGTTCCGTTCAGCGCCTCTGCCGGCCTGGTGCCAAGTACCTTGTTGATCATGCTTTTCCTGGATAAACCGGCCAGGACAGGATATCCGGTTTTAACGAACTCATCCAGGCGGGATAGTAATGTGTAATTATGTTCTACGGTTTTACCGAAGCCGAAGCCCGGGTCGATGATGATCTTGTCATGCCCCTTACTTTCCAGTTCTAAGGCTTGTTTCAGTAGAAAATCCAGGACTTCTTTCAATACATCTTTATAAACAGGGTTGAGTTGCATCGTGGCCGGGGTTCCCTGCAAGTGCATGATGATGTATGGGATTTTTAATTCAGTTATGCACGAATGCATAAGGGGATCAAAGATCCCTCCGGATATGTCATTGATCATGTCGGCGCCTTCACCGGCAGCCATCCTGGCAATCTCAGCTCGGAAAGTATCAACGGAAATGATGATCTCCGGGAAAGACTTCCTGATCTTTTTCAGCACCGGCAATAACCTGGTTTTCTCCTCTTCTTCACTCACCTCCGCCGCTCCCGGTCTGGTAGAAACCGCACCGATATCAATAATATAAGCGCCATGGTCAAGCATCTTTTCAGTGGTTTTTAACCACATATCCAAGCTTGTGTGCTGTCTATCCTCGGCTCCAACCTCATATAACGAATCCGGCGTCACGTTCACGATCCCCATCACCCTCGGCACACTAAAATCCATGCGTTTCCCGTTAAAGTCAAAAATCCTTTTTCTGGAAAAAGATGTATATTTATCGTCATTTTTATCCATATTTACCAGGAATTTTTATACGAAGATACAAGAAATATGACTGATACTTCCCGGCAATTCGGACAGGCAATCGCTATGTGCAAAGAAGTGTTTATCAACAAGATGAAGGATTATGGAAGTTCCTGGAGAATTCTGAGGACCTCGTCCCTGACCGACCAGATCTATATCAAGGCCAACCGCATCCGGTCTATCGAGTTGAAAGGCATGCATAAGGTGGAGGAAGGGATCCGCCCTGAATTTATCGGGATCGTGAATTATTCCGTCATGGCCCTGATCCAGCTGGAACTCGGACCGGAAGCTGATCTTGAACTGGATGAGCCCGGGGCAGTGGAACTGTACGACAGGCACCTTCAAAGCGCACGCAAATTAATGGAAGATAAGAATCATGATTATGACGAAGCCTGGCGAAATATGCGGGTAAGCTCCTATACCGATATCATCCTGATGAAACTCAAGCGGATCAAACAGATTGAGGATAAAGAAGGGGAAACGCTGGTCTCGGAAGGGGTGGACGCCAATTACCGGGATATTATCAATTATGCATTGTTTGCGCTGATAAAGCTGGGAACTGTTGAAAATTGAAATTTGAAATTAGAAACTTGGAACCTGGAACCTGGAACCTGGAACCTGGAACCTGGAACCTGGAACTAAACTAACCTTATGAAAACTCTTGCTAACATAAGCCGAATACTCGTAGCGCTCGTATTTCTTTTTTCCGGATTCGTAAAAGGCGTCGATCCGCTCGGAACAGCTTACCGGATTGAGGATTATTTTATCGCCTTTGGCGCTGATTATGCCATACCTTTTACATTGTTTCTCTCGATCTTCTTATGTGCCGTTGAGTTTACACTGGGAGCGGCACTTCTGTTCAATTTCTGGCTGAAATTCCTTTCCTGGCCATTGCTGCTGATGATGGCCTTCTTTACCCTGCTTACGCTGAACGACGCCATTTACAATCCCGTCCCGGATTGCGGATGCTTCGGAGATGCCCTGAAACTTACAAATTGGGAGACATTTTATAAGAATGTCGTACTCATCATCCTGGTGGCTATTATTTTTTATTACAGAAAAAAATTCCGGTCCGTCTTCGTCACCAGGATTGATATGTGGGCGGTGGCGATCATCTTCCTCGGCTTCACTTATTTTTCCGTCCATCAATACCGCCATTTGCCCTGGATCGATTTCCTGAGCTGGAAAAAGGGAGCTGATTTGGTACCTGACAATCCCGGACAGGCCAAGACTTTCCTTACTTACCGGAATAAGATCAGCGGTGAGGAAAAAGAATACCTTTCCCCGAACTATCCGTGGAACGACACGACCTGGGTCAAAGAATGGGAATTTGTTGCCCAGCGGGTCGATGAATCCGGTGTGATCAAAGGACACAACCTTAAGATCTTTGATACGGAAGGCAATGATTTTACGCAGACTTTTATCAACAATCCCGGTTACCAGTTCCTGGCAGTGTCGTATAGCCTTTCTGAATCTTCGGAAAAGGGCATGAAAAAAATAAACAACCTGTTTGAGCAGGTGAACAATGAAGCACACTCCCTGGTTGTCCTTACCGGGAGCCTTGAGGAAGAGATTGAGGCCTACAGGCAGCAAATGCACCCGGACCTTGAATTCTATAATGCCGATGATGTCGAACTAAAAATAATTGTCAGGGCCAACCCGGGTGTGATCCTGCTTCGGGATGGCGTGGTCATGGATAAATGGCATTGGAGGGACTTACCTGATTATAAGGAATTAAAGGATAGATTTCCCGATTTATAAAGGCTGGGACTCCAACGACTAAAGCCGTTGGTTCCGAATTAGGTACAAAATGATAACCGACGGCTTTAGTCGTCGGTGTTGAAAAACCAATGTTACGATTCATCCTTACACGTCTCCTTTATGGTCTGCTCGTCCTCTTCGGAGTGATCACCCTCATATTCATCCTCTTTAACATCCTTCCGGGCGATCCGGCCCGGATGATGCTGGGTCAGCGGGCTGATATCGCTTCCGTGGAAGCGATCCACAAAGACCTGGGCCTCGATAAACCGCTTATCACCCAGTACGTTAATTTTCTGAATGATCTTTCGCCTGTTTCGGTGCATAATAACAAGAACCCGGAAAACTTCTGGTATCTTGACCCTGAAAAATATTCCCCTTACCTGCAAGTATTAAGCGTCAAGGACGCCAGCCTGGTGATCAAAATGCCGTACCTGCGAAAATCTTACCAGACAAGGCGCGAGGTGGGGGAGATCATACTGGAAGCTTTTCCGAAAACGCTTTTGCTTGCCGCCGTTTCAATGATCTTCGCCTTCATTATCGGGGTGGGAATTGGCGTTTTAAGTGCAATTTACCGCGATACGATCCTTGATAAAACGGCCATGGTACTATCGGTGCTCGGTATGTCACTGCCTTCGTTCTTTGCGGCGATCATCATTGCCTGGGTTTTCGCCTTCCTGCTGGCCGGTTACACGGGGCTGAACATGACCGGGAGCCTTTACACGGTGGATGATTTCGGCCGGGGGGAATACCTGGACCTGAAGAATCTCATCCTGCCTGCCATCACGCTGGGCATCCGGCCGCTGGGCGTCCTGGTCGAACTGACGCGGAACTCTATGCTGGAGGTGATGTCGCAGGATTACATCCGGACCGCCAGGGCCAAAGGCCTCAGCGAATTCCGGGTGATCACGCGCCACGCGCTGAAGAATGCGCTGAACCCGGTAGTCACGGCCGCTTCGGGCTGGTTTGCCGCCCTGATGGCGGGCGCCGTCTTCGTGGAATATATTTTCGACTGGAAAGGCATCGGCGTGGTGATCGTCGATGCGCTGAACAAATACGATTTTCCCGTGCTCATGGGGACGGTGCTTTTCATTGCCGTTATTCTCATCATTATCAATATCCTGACTGATATTTCCTACACGTTTCTTGATCCGAGAGTGGCGCTGGAAGGGTAGATTTTCTTTTCCATTTATGGTCGCCTCTTTTTTTGCGTCGCCGACGACCTCACCCCCTATATCCCCTGCCCCACAGGTGGTGAGGTTGAGGGAGCCGACGGCTTTAGTCGTCGGAGTTTCGAAAAAAAAATTTCTTTCCCTGAAATCCACTAAAAAAATATTCAACAGTTTTCTGCCATGATTTTCCAATCTCACTCACTTAATTTTACATTGTAATTAAATCAAAATTAAACTCAAAACCCAACTCAATAACTCAAATAAACAACTCAATAACTCAAACTTAAAACTAAAAACCCAAAACTCAAAACTATAAAACGGAGGTTCTTATGAAAACAATGAAATTAACAATCGTCGCAGCAGTCCTTGCCCTGTTCATGATCGGTGTTGTGAACGCGCAGGACATCAAGGAAAAGCCTAAATTCCAGGTGGGTGTGTGCATGTCGCTTAAAAATGCCGTGAACGACCCCGGCCTGATGAAAGCCATCTACCAGCAGGTCAGCATGCAGGAAGTGATCAAGGCGCACCAGCATGTTTATACAGCTAAGGTTTACTACAACGGCAAAGTATACCTGATCACCGGCACATTCGACGAATGGATGGATTTCTTCCTGAGAGACGGACGGCCGCTGGTGAGGATCAGACCGAAGAGCGTGTTGTAGCTGTCCACCTGTCCGACTTTTTCCTATCTTTGTCCTCAAAATACACCATTTATGAGAACAAAGATCGTTGCCGGCAACTGGAAAATGAACAAGAGCTTCGAAGAAGCTGATGAACTTGTATTCGAGATCATTGACCTCCTGGAAGAAAAAGGCAAACCAAAGGATGTGGACGTGATCATCTGCCCGCCGTTCATATACCTGGAACTGGCCGGGGATATTACTGAGGATTCCCCGGTTTTTGTCGGGGCACAGAATGTAAGCCAGTACGATAATGGAGCGTATACCGGGGAAATCTCCGCGGCCATGCTCCGTTCGATGCACATCGACTTTGCCATCATCGGCCACTCCGAACGAAGGAAGTATTTCAAAGAAACAGATGAAGAACTTCTTGCCAAGACAATCGCAGCCCTGAAGCAGGATATCGCCCCGATCTTCTGCTGCGGGGAGTTGCTGGAGGAACGCAATGCCGGCAAACATTTCGATGTCGTAAAAAGCCAAATTGAGAATACGATTTTTAACCTCGATCCGGAAGACTTTGCCCGGGTGATCATTGCTTATGAACCGGTATGGGCTATCGGTACCGGGGTGAACGCGACCTCGGAACAGGCGCAGGAGATGCATTTTTTTATCCGGGAGCTGGTCTGGAACAAATACGGAGCCGAAATCGCAGCCGATAAAACCATCCTTTACGGCGGAAGCTGCAATTCGAAGAACGCAAAAGAGCTATTCTCCATGCCCGATGTCGACGGAGGGCTTATTGGGGGCGCTTCCCTGAAAGCGGAGGAGTTCGTTGCGATCATTCAGGCTGCCGGAGAGTAAAATGCAATTCCTGGAACTGATTTTTAAGCCTGTTACCCATGATGCGGACAAGGCTTTGCTGATAGCAGAGTTACTGCCACTGAATTTCGACAGTTTTAATGAAGAAGAAAACGCTTTATTGGCATATATTTCAGAAGATGTTTTTAATAAAGATCTTTTGGATGAAATCGGTTTTCTCAAAGAGCATCCTGAAGTAAGTTATGAAATAAAACCCCTGGAAGAGAAGAACTGGAACCAGGAATGGGAATCGAACTACCAGCCGGTCACTATTGCCGGAAAATGCCATGTCAGGGCGCCTTTTCACCCTCCTGCCGAAGAGGTGCAGTACGAGATCGTCATTGAACCGAAGATGGCATTTGGTACGGCCCACCATGAAACAACGCGACTTATGGCGGAATGGCTGATGCAACTGGATGTCAGCGATAAAGATGTCCTCGACATGGGTTGCGGCACGGGGATTCTTGCCATTCTGGCCAATAAAATGGGCGCCCGCAGCGTTAAGGGTATTGACAATGACGAATGGGCCTGGCGGAATGCGCAGGAAAATTTCAGGATTAACGGCCTTTCGGAAGATGATGTTTACCTGGGGGATGCGGCCATGATAAGGCAAAACGAGTACGATATAATCCTGGCAAATATTAATCGCAACGTGCTCTTGCAGGACATGAAATTGTATTCGGGCGGGCTCCGTTCCGGCGGAAAATTGTTGTTAAGCGGCTTTTATGAAAAGGATACAGAGGCGATCAAGAATTCAACAATCGAAAGTGGATTATATTTTATAAGAAATGGTTTTTTAAATAATTGGGCTGTTGTACTTTTACAAAAACAGAACCCATGAGATACGCCCCTGGATATATTCTTCTGATCTTCATTTTTACCTTACTGCCATATTTCTTACACGCCCAGGCAATAAAAACATTTACGGAAGACCCTGCTAAATTTCCTGTCGAGCTCGATAATTATTTTTCTAATATTACCAGCCCGACGATCGGGATCAAGATCAGGGAATTCATGAGGCCGTTCCTGGCTTCATGGGAAGAGAACCTTTTTAGTGCAGAAGAAAAAACTGAAATCATCCGGAATGCCAATATGCTTCTTTCGAGGAAGATGCAGAACTACCCGGACATGTTCAATTATTTCTCGACGGTACATTACCTTAAGGAAAGAGGTAACAAGAATGCCGTGGGAATTTTCATACTGGACCTGGCTACCAGAGCGCCGAACCTGACGCAGCGAAGGATCCAGGCTTACCTGGAACAGTACGAAGCCCTTGCTCGTTATAATATCCTTTACCGTTCGGCAACACATACCTGGTATGTATCGGATACTGCCATCAATCTTGAATACGACACAGCTGTCCGGATCGGCTACAAAAAAGTAGACCTGATCTGCGCGACCAGGAAAGATACTTCCACATTGCTGAACACGGAAGGAGTGTATTACCCGAACCTGGTTGACTGGAGAGGAAAGAACGGACGGCTGACCTGGGACCGGGTGGGTTTCAATCCCGATTCTGTTTATGCGGACCTGACTTTTTATACCGTCAACCTGAAATTGGCCGAATACAATGCAGATACTGTCAAGCTGGTCAATAAGAAATACTTCAGGGAGCCGTTGTACGGCCGCCTGACAGAAAAGGTGCTCACCAGCGCACCCGGTCCTCAGTCTTCATACCCGCAATTTGTTTCTTACCTGAAAAATTATGAGATAAGGAACCTGTTCAAAGATATTGACTACTTCGGGGGCTTCAGCGTGGAAGGAGCCCGTGTAATAGGACTGGGGGAGGTGAATGAAAATGCCGTGCTGACCATCTCACCCGGAGGGAAACTCAGGGCACAGATCAGGGCGATTGCATTTCGGATACAAGGGGAGCAGATCTCTTCGAATCCGGCTTCTATCAGTATTTATACCGGTGGAGATTCAATTTTTCACCCCAGCCTGCAATTGAGCTATTTTGACGACAAAAGACAGGTCGTGATGTACCGCCCCCAGTCCGGCATCTCACAGAGCCCGTTCTTCAACAGGTTTCATGAGATCGATATGAACTGCGGTGCGCTTTATTGGGACCTCGACAGCAATTTTATCAGCTTTGAGTCGGTCCCGAGTTACAGCCGGATCAGCAACAATGAATTCGTTTCAAACAATTTCTTTTCAAAATATGAATTTGACAAGATCCAGGGTATCGATGAGAAAAATCCCCTTTATGTGATCCGTAACTATTGCAGGGATTACGGTACCGATGAAGTCAGCCCCGAAGCCCTTGCGCAGTATATGAAAAAACCAGTCGAGCAGATTGAGGCCATGCTATTGAAACTAAGCATTATGGGTTTCCTGTATTATGACCTGGTCAATGAAAAAGCTAAGGTTCAGCAGCGCCTTTATGATTATATCGATTCCAACCTGGGCAAAAAGGATTATGATGTGATCAGGATCAGTTCTATAACGGATAATGTCAGTAATGCCAGGTTAAACCTGGATAACTACGATCTGAAGATCATCGGTGTGGAAAGTGTCTTCCTGAGCGATTCCCAGAGTGTTTATATCTTTCCTGACAATAAAGAGATTGTTCTTAAACAGGGACTTGATTTTGTTTTTTCGGGTAATGTCCGTGCAGGGCTGTTCGATTTTTATGCCCATGACTGTTCCTTTGAATATGATTCATTCAAGCTGAATATTCCGTTGATCGATTCCTTAAGTTTCCAGGTGAGGTCTTTCACTCCGGATGACCGGGGCAACCGGCCGCTGATCAGGGTGGCCAGTGTGCTTGAAAACCTGAGCGGAAAACTGATGATCGATCATCCCTCCAATAAATCCGGGCTGGGTTCTTTCCCAAAATACCCGATCTTTTTCAGCGAAAAGGAATCTTTTGTCTACTATGACCATGATCCGCTTTACACAAGGGACCGTTTCGCTTATCATATCGATCCTTTTGTGCTCGACAGCCTGGATAATTTCTCAACGGATAATCTTTCTTTTCAGGGATACCTGGCTTCGGCGGGGATCTTTCCCGATATCGGCCAGCCTTTGAAGGTCCAGCCCGATTATTCGCTGGGATTTGTAAATAAAACCCCTGAAGATGGTTATCCTGTCTACGGTGGCAAAGGACAGTTCTATGAGGAAGTCAACCTGAGCAATAACGGATTGAGGGGCAAAGGAAAGCTGACTTACCTGACCTCGGTCACCCATGCCGATGACTTCCATTTTTACCCGATTACAATGATCACTGAGCTGGCACGGAAATTCACCATCCAGCCCCAGATCGCCGCCGTGGAATATCCGATCGTGAAAGGCGACAGTATCCGGCAGGTTTGGGACCCCTACCTGGATAATATGCACCTCAAATCCTTGAAACGGCCTATCGAAATGTTTGAGGAAAAAGCGCTGCTGGCAGGAGATCTGGACTATTCGCCCGCCGGTCTCTCCGGCAGCGGCAAAGTCAGCTTTGAAAGCGTGGTGCTGGCATCTGAATTGTACCGTTTCAAGCACCATACGATCGACGCCGAATCCCTCGACTTCCAGTTATTTACGAAAGGTACAGACGACCTGGCCGTGGCTGCTGAAAAATACCGCACGCATGTCGATTTTGAAGAACGGACCGTTGAGTTCCGCACCAATGAGAAAGGATCGGTGGTTTCCTTCCCTTACAACGATTTTATCTGTTACATGGATAACATCGACTGGTTCATGGACAAGCAGGAGATGCAACTATATAACGACCTTGGAGAGCAGTATGCAGGGATAGATAAAATGACGCGGCAGCAATTGCTGAAACTGGACCTTTCCGGTTCGGATTTTGTCGCCACAAGGCCCGAAGCTGATTCGCTGTCGTTTTTCTCCACCAATGCGCGCTACGACCTTGTTGACTACTTTATCGATGCGCAGGGGGTCTGGTTGATGAGGGTAGCCGATGCAGCGGTGTTCCCCGACAGCGGACTGGTCAAGATCAACCGCGGTGGTCAGATTCAGCAGCTTAGAAATGCCGGTATAGTAGCCGATACAGCCTGGCAGTACCATACCATGGAACGATCGGAAGTTGCTATCACATCCAGGATGTATTTCAAGGCAAAAGGGATTTACCAGTATTACGACAGCACTGATGTGCTCCAGGAATTCCCAATGGACACCATTTCTGTCGATACTACCGGTAAAACCTATGCCGTAGGGGATATTCGCGAGAAGCTGAACTTTAAACTTAATCCGCATTTTGATTACAAAGGAAAAGTGTACCTGACATCAACCCGGAAAGAGCTTTTGTTCGAAGGTGGTTTCCGTACTTATGACGATTGCTTTACCGGTATGGCCAGGAACTGGGTCTACTTTAAATCCTGGGTTGATCCGGACCGGGTGAGGATCCCGATACAGCCTCCACTGGCCGATCTCAACGGAAATCCGCTTGAACTCGCTATCCAGATATCCGATTACGAAGACGAAGTTTATGCTTCCTGGTTCCAGCCCAAGCTGGGCCCGGGCGATACTGCCATGGTGGCGCCTTCCGGTGAGATTTCCTTTGACCTGAAAGCCAATGGGTACCGGATTTCATACCCTGAACCGGACATTACCGGTATTTCACAGCCCGGCATGGTGTTCTTCACGAGTAATTGCAGTATGCAGGCCAACGGCCCGTTAAACCTTGGCGTTAAGTATAATTATGTGAATATCAAAAGCTTTGGCGACCTGAGATATCTTGTGGTGCCCGACTCTGCAAATCTGAAACTGACCCTGACCTTCGATTTCCTGATCTATGACGGCGTCCTGATGGTCATGGCCGACAGCATCAACAAGGCAAATCTGAAAGGAATCGATATCACCGGCAAGGACTATCATGCTTTCCTTGAGCACGCGCTTGGAAAAGCTGAAGCCAGGTCGTTGCGGGATGATATTCTCAATTCCGGAAGGATCCGCAGGCTGCCTGACCAGTTGGTACACCAGATCGTGCTGACAGATGTGATCATGTACTGGAATCCCGAAACCAACTCATTTATTTCAAAAGGGCCTATCGGTGTGATGAGCCTCGGCAAGGATCCTGTGAACCGATATATGAATGGGCACCTGGAGCTTATCCGGCGCCGCAGTGGTGATGTGATCAGCCTCTACCTCGAAGTCAATCCAATGCAGTATTATTTCTTCGATTACCGGAATGGGATCATGCAGTGCATTTCCTCCGACAATGAATTTAACAGCCGCATCAATGAGACGAAGGCTGAAAAGCGCGTGCTCAGTATACCCGGGCTTGATGAAAATTACGAATACCTTGTATCAACCAACCGAAGAGTGATCGATTTTCTGAGGAGAATGGAACCCTTTAAATAGTGAATAGGGAATATCGAATAATGAATAATGGTTTTTATTGTGAAATGATATTGATATTGAGAAATGTGAAATGCTTATGATTACCGGGATTGTGATTGTTATCTTGTGTGCTTACGTTGTCGGATCGATCCCGACGGCAGTATGGGTTGGTAAAATCTTTTTCAAACTCGACCTGCGTGAGCACGGGAGCAAGAACGCCGGCGCAACCAATGCCATCAGGGTATTTGGTTGGAAAACAGGACTGCCCGTATTTCTTTTCGATGTCTTTAAGGGATGGCTGGCGGTGATGCTGTCAAGTTTCATCCTGGCCAGCCGGTTGGATGCTGACCAGCTTGTTTTTCTTAAAATCGGCTCGGCCGCGGCTGTTGTGCTGGGTCATGTGTTCCCGCTCTTTGCCGGGTTCAGGGGAGGGAAAGGCGTTGCAACGCTGCTGGGAGTTGGAATCGCCCTCTACCCGGTCACTGTTTGGGCGGTCCTTGGAGTGTTTGCACTTGTTTTATTGACCAGCGGTTATGTTTCGCTGGGTTCCATTTCAGGGGCCGTGGTTTTTCCATTGCTGGATATCCTGGTTTTTAAACAGGATAATATATGGCTGATGGGTCTATCCATCCTGGTCGCAATTTTTATTCCAATTACTCACAGGAAAAATATACGGCGCCTGCTTAAAGGTGAAGAATCGAAATTCAGGCCCACAAAACACGGCAATAAGCCACGTCAGGGGATGTGAAAAAATTGTTAAGAAACAATGTTAACCATACTGTCCCTGAGATATTTTTTAACTATTTTTACGATATTATCCACATGTTAAATCCTAATTGATTATCATATGAAATTCATTGTATCGAGTTCGGTTTTATTAAAGAATCTGTCAGCCCTCAGTGGTGTGATCAGTTCATCCAATACATTGCCAATCCTGGATGATTTCCTTTTTGAGCTTAAAGAAGATCAGCTCTTTGTCACGGCCTCGGATCTTGAAACTACGATGACGGTTGCAGTGCCCCTTACTAAGGCGGAAGAACCCGGTTCGGTGACGATCCCCGCGAAGATTTTACTAGATACGTTGAAAACCTTCTCGGATATCCCGGTTATCTTTTCCATAAATCCCGAGACATTGCTGGTTGAATTATCGGCAGGAGAAGGAAAATATAAACTGAGCGGGCATAGCAGCGATGAGTTCCCGCAGTCCCCGGTACTTGATGAAGCTGCAAAACTGACCCTCAACGCCGGTGTGCTGGTTGATGCCATTAACAAAACGCTCTTTGCCACCGGTAGTGATGAACTGCGTCCTGTGATGTCGGGGGTTTATTGCGAATTATCGCCCGATCACCTGACCTTCGTAGCTACCGATGCGCATAAGCTGGTAAGGTATAGGAGGAAAGACGCACGCTCGGAGCAGGTCACCTCATTTATCCTGCCAAAAAAACCGTTGAACCAGCTAAAGGGCATCCTGGCCAATAAAGACTTCGAAGTGAATATCGAGTATACCCAAACCAACTCGTTGTTTACTTTCGAAAACTTCAAACTGATCTGCCGCCTGATCGATGGCAAATACCCGAATTATGAGGCCGTGATACCGACCAGCAATCCCAATGTCCTGACAGTCGACCGCGGGCTGCTGCTGAACGCAATCCGTCGCGTGGCCCTGTTTGCCAACCAATCCACACACCAGATCCGGTTCAAAATCTCCGGCAAGGAACTGGTCCTTTCATCGGAAGATATCGATTTTTCAAACGAAGCAAAGGAGAGACTGACCTGCAGCTATGAGGGAGAGGATATGGAAATTGGATTCAACTCAAGGTTCCTGCAGGATATGATCAACAATGTCACGACCGAACAGGTGAAATTTGAAATGTCGGCTCCAAACCGTGCCGGATTAATACTTCCGATTGACAGCGAAAATGAGGACGAAGAGATCCTGATGCTGGTGATGCCGGTGATGCTGAATTAGTCCTAAGTCTTTAGTCTTTAGTCTTTAGTCTTTAGTCTTTAGTCTTTAGTCTTTAGTCTTTAGTCTTTAGTTGATTTTGGATTTGCGGTTTAGATTTGGGCGCTTGGACTTTTCTTAGCGATCTTCGCGGTTTCTTAGCGTACTTTGCGTGAAAATGAAGCTTCCTCCCAAACATTTCTCAGTTTAATTTGTTATGACGAAAAAATCAAAAATGATAAAAAATCACTACATTCCTGAAATGTACAAGACGGTTGATGCGATGGACACCCCCGGATTCGTCAACCTGTTTGCCGACGACGGGATATTCAGATGGGCGAACATGGCCCCGGTCGTCGGAAAGTCTGATATTACCGCTTTTCTTACCGGCTTCTTTCAGTCCATCAAGGCGATAAGCCATACTGATCTCGAATACTGGGAAGTTCCTGGAGTAAGATTCGCCACGGGCTACGTCAATTATACACGCCACAACGACAGTTTACTCAGGGTCCCTTTCAGTGTTATCCTTAAATTTGAGGGGGTTCTTATCAATGAATTCCTGATCTTTGTGGATACGTCGGAGTTGTATACCTAGTTGAGACGTAGCATGCTACGTCTCAACAACTAACCAATCTCTCCTTCCGAATCCTCAATTTTTTTCGGCAGCAACGCAATGATCTCCGAAGCGATCTCCTCGATCGATTTGCTGGTCACATTGATCTTTTGCCATATGGGCTGACTGGAGAAGACCTGGTTGGCATAGGTGCATTCCTTTTTCACATAATCGGGATTGGCGTAATCGAAGGGGGTTCCCCCGAGCCGGTCCTGGCGTGCTTTTCGTAGCTGCGCCAGGCGGTTGGGGTAAGTTGTCAGGCAAAATACCCTTTCCGGGGGAACGTCGTAAATGATCTCCGGTGCAGGGATCCCGAGAACGATCGGTACATTCGCCACAAACCACCGCTTAAAGGCCAGGTAAATGCTTAACGGGGTTTTAAAGGTCCGGCTGACGCCAAGCAGCACGATCTCGGCTTTCTGCAGTTCTTCGATCCGCTTTCCGTCATCATGATTAAAGGCAAATTGCATGGTTTCGATCCTCCGGAAATAGGATTCATTCAAAATCCGGAAAAGTCCCGGCTGTTCGCTGGGATCCACGGCAAAACGGTCTGACATCCGGTCGAGCAAAGGCCCCATCAGGTCGATTGTTTCCACATCGTGCAGGTGGGCAGCACGAAAGAGTTCTTCCCGTAATTTGTCACTTACCAGCGTGTGAACGATAAAAGCTTTCATCGTGACAGCCTGCAGTACGAGTTGCTGGATCTGTGTGGTCGTCCGGATATCGCTGAACCGCTGGATTTCGATATGCTGACCGGCAAATTGCATCATGGCAGCCCTGACAGCCTGCTCAGCAGTCCGGCCAGTACCGTCCGATGCAACAAAAATCTGATGCATTACACCTGTGGTCCTGCCTCCACCAGCTTTTTCCCAAGATCATTATCCGTATACTGCTTGAAATTCCTGATGAACAGGTCGGCCAGCATCCGTGCTTTTTTATCCCATTCCGCCGGATCGGCGTAAGTATCCCTCGGATCCATGATCTTCGGGTCTACATCATGCAGAAATACAGGCACCTTGAAGTTAAAGACGGGGATTGTCTTTGTTTCAGCCTTATCGATGGAACCATCAAGAATGGCATCGATGATCTTCCGGGTATCCTTTATGGAGATCCGTTTCCCGGTACCGTTCCAACCGGTGTTCACCAGGAAGGCTTCAGCTCCGTTGGCTTCCATCCGCTTTACCAGTTCGGCGCCGTATTTTGTCGGGTGCAGCAGGAGGAAAGCTGCCCCGAAGCAGGCGGAAAAAGTGGGTTGAGGCGTTGTGATACCCAGCTCGGTCCCGGCCAGTTTGGCCGTGAAGCCGGATAGAAAATGATATTGTGTCTGTTCAGGTGTCAGGATTGACACGGGCGGCATCACGCCAAACGCGTCGGCTGTAAGGAAAATGACTTTCTTCGCAGGACCGGCCTTCGAAACCGGTTTGACGATATTTTCAATATGATAAATAGGGTAGGAGACCCTGGTGTTTTCCGTTACGGAGCCATCTTTAAAATCGATTTTCCCGTTTTCATCCACGGAAACATTTTCCAGCAGGGCATCTCTTTTTATCGCGTTATAAATATCCGGTTCGCTGTCTTTATCCAAATTGATGCATTTTGCATAACAGCCTCCTTCAAAATTAAAAATTCCTTCGTCATCCCAGCCATGCTCGTCATCGCCGATCAGCGCACGTTTCGGATCAGTTGAGAGCGTGGTTTTACCGGTTCCGGACAAACCGAAGAAGATCGCCGTATCGCCATCCTTGCCTACATTGGCCGAGCAATGCATGGCTGCGATCCCTTTCAGTGGAAGGAAATAGTTCATTACCGAAAAGATACCCTTCTTCATTTCACCGCCATACCAGCTCCCGCCGATCACTGCCCTTCCTTCGGTCAGGTTGAACATGACAAAAACTTCCGAGTTCAGCGGCACGCCATCGGTACGTTTCATGTTCTTCCACTCAGGATTGGTTGTTTTGGCTGCATTGAGGACAACAAAATCCGGTTTGAAGTTCTCCAGCTCCGTTTCCGAAGGCCTGATGAACATATTTTTCACAAAATGAGCCTGCCAGGCCACTTCCAGGATAAAGCGGATGTTGATCCGTGTTTCCGGGTTGGCGCCTGCATAACCATCCATTACATATAACTTTTTTCCTGAAAGTTGCTTAGCACCTAAATCATAGCAATATTCCCAGGTCTGATGATCAATGGGTTTGTTGTCAGACCGGATGTTCGGGGCGGCCCACCACACAGTATCCTTGGTTTTCTCATCCATGACGATGTATTTGTCTTTGGGAGAACGTCCGGTGAACCTGCCGGTCATGACATTCACAGCGCCAAGTTCTGTCACAACTCCTCTTTCATATCCTTCGAGCATGGGGTCGGTTTCATGCCTGAAAAGTTCTTCATAAGAAAGATTATAATAGATCTCCTTCACGTCGGTTATTCCGTAACTCCCGAGATCCTGCGTCAGTTTTTCCTTGTTCAAAGCCATATTCTTTTCTTTTATTTGGTATTGTGGCAAAGTTAGTGATTTCTGTATAATAAAAGAAGGTGCCATCCGTGAAGACACCTTCAAACAAATAAATGATTGTTGAGAAATACTACTTCTTACCTTTCTTTCCCTTATCCTTCATTTTCTTATCACCCTTCTTCTCTTTCTTTTCAGCCTTTTTGGCGATTTTTTCCCTGATCACGGCCTGTGCCGCGGCAAGGCGTGCGATCGGAACCCGGTAAGGAGAACAAGAAACATAATTGAAGCCAAGCGTATCGCAGAATTCGACGGAGGAGGGTTCGCCACCGTGTTCACCGCAGATACCGATCTTGATGTTTTCTCTGGTCTTGCGGCCTTTCTTCACGGCAATCTTCATAAGCTTGCCAACACCTTCCTGGTCAAGGACCTGGAACGGGTCGTGCTTCAGGATGCCTTTATTCAGGTAAACCGGCAGGAATTTTCCGGCGTCGTCACGTGAATAACCGAAGGTCATCTGGGTCAGGTCATTGGTGCCGAAGGAGAAGAACTCCGCTGACTGGGCGATTTCATCGGCCGTGATGGCAGCACGAGGTACTTCAATCATGGTACCGACCAGGTAGTCGATGCGGTCTTTGCGTTCGGCGAACACTTTCTCTGCCGTCGATCTCACGATATCTTCCTGCATCTTCAGCTCTTTCAGTGTCCCTGTAAGCGGGATCATGATCTCAGGAATGGCTTTGATGCCTTTTTTCTTCAGGTTAAGGGCCGCTTCGATGATGGCCCTGGCCTGCATTTCGGAGATTTCCGGGTAGGTATTGCCAAGTCGGCATCCGCGGTGACCGAGCATCGGGTTCATTTCGTGCAGCTCTTCTACCTTCTGTTTGATCTTTTTCACGGTCACTTTCATCTGCTTGGCCATGATCTTCTGATTTTCGTCTTCATGCGGCACAAATTCATGCAGCGGCGGGTCAAGCAGACGGATGGTCACCGGCAGGTCATGCATGGCTTCCAGGATACCCTGGAAGTCTCCGCGCTGGATCGGTAACAGTTTGTCCAGGGCCTTGCGGCGTCCTTTTTCATCGTCGGCCAGGATCATCTCGCGCATGGCGATGATGCGGTCACCTTCGAAGAACATGTGCTCGGTACGGCACAATCCGATACCTTTGGCGCCGAAGTTTCTGGCCACCTGCGCGTCGTGCGGGGTGTCGGCATTGGTGCGCACATGCATCCGTGCAAAGCGGTCGGCCAGTTCCATCAGTTCGCCGAAATATCCGCTCAGTTCAGGATCTTTTGTAGCCAATTTGCCTTCATAAACTTCTCCGGTTGAGCCGTTCAGCGAGATCCAGTCGCCTTCCTTGAATTCTTTGCCGTCGACGGTCATCGTACGGTTCTTGTAATCGATCTTGATGCTTCCTGCGCCAGAGACGCAGCATTTGCCCATTCCGCGGGCAACAACGGCAGCATGCGAGGTCATTCCGCCGCGGGCTGTGAGGATACCCCGGGCAACGTTCATGCCTTTCAGATCCTCGGGTGAGGTCTCGATACGTACGAGAATGGTTGCTTTTCCCTGGGCGGCCCATGTTTCGGCTTCATCAGCGAAGAAAACCATCTGGCCGGTTGCGGCACCCGGGGATGCCGGGAGGCCTTTGGCCAGTACGGTGGCTTTTTTCATGGCGTCAGTGTCGAAGACAGGGTGCAGCAATTCATCCAGTTTGTTGGGCTCGTTGCGCATCACAGCAGTCTTCACGTCGATCATTTTTTCCTTCAGCATATCCATGGAGATCTTCACCATGGCGGAGCCGGTGCGCTTTCCGTTACGGGTCTGCAACAGCCAGAGCTTGCCTTCCTGGATGGTGAATTCCAGATCCTGCATGTCTTTATAATGATCTTCCAGTTTCTGCTGGATCTTGTCAAGTTCTTTGTAGAGGGAGGGCATGGCTTCTTCCAGGGAAGGATATTTTTCGCGGCGGATCGCTTCGGAAATGTTGGTGAGCTTTGCCCAGCGCTGGGAACCTTCCTTGGTGATCTGCTGCGGGGTCCTGATACCGGCAACCACGTCTTCCCCCTGGGCGTTGATGAGATATTCACCGTTGAAAAGGTTCTCACCGGTTCCGGCATCACGGGTGAAAGCCACGCCGGTGGCGGAATTTTCGCCCATGTTACCGAACACCATGGCCTGTACGTTCACGGCAGTTCCCCAGTCCTCGGGAATATTGTTCAGCTTGCGGTAGTAAATGGCACGGTCGTTCATCCAACTGCTGAAAACAGCAACGATGGCTCCCCAGAGCTGTTCCCACGGATCGGTCGGGAAGCTGTGGCCGGTCTTCTTTTTCACTGCAGCTTTGAACCTTTTCACAAGTTCTTTGAGGTCAGCAGTGGTCAGGTCATTGTCCTGCTCCACATTTTTTTCTTCCTTTAAATCTTCAATAATTTCTTCGAACGGATCGACATCTTCCTTGGAAGCCGGTTTGAGGCCAAGCACCACGTCGCCGTACATCTGGACAAAACGCCTGTAGGAATCCCATGCAAAACGTTCGTTCCCGGTTTTTTTAGCAAGGCCGGCGACCGCTTTGTCATTCAGGCCGAGGTTGAGGATCGTGTCCATCATCCCGGGCATGGAAGCCCTGGAGCCGGACCGGACGGAGAGGAGCAGCGGGTTGTCGACATCGCCGAACTTGCTGCCCATTATCTTTTCTACATATTTGACACCTTGTTCGACCTCACCCTTGATCATGTCGAGGGCTTTATCTTTTCCGATCCGGTAATATTGCGTACAGACTTCAGTGGTAATGGTCATTCCCGGGGGGACAGGAACGCCGATAAGGTTCATTTCAGCAAGGTTCGCGCCTTTGCCACCAAGGAGGTTTTTCATTGAGGCATTGCCTTCAGCCTGTTTATTGCCAAACGTATAAACATATTTGCTTTTAGCCATGATTTTTCTTCTTTATTATTTGTAAATGAATTTGTTACGAATAAAAAATAATTATTTTTCTAATTAGGGTGCAAATGTAGGAAATTGTTTTGAGAGATGGGATTTTGGTATTGTTATTTTAGTAACAAAACACGGGGTGTTTGATTAATTTATTACGCTTCATCAGATCAATGCTACTGATTCGCGAAAGCTTTAATACCCTGGAGTGAAATTCTTCTGTGCCAGGATTTTATTTGTTTCCAATACCAAAAGCAGGGCTTCTTTAAGATTAGATTTCGCTTCTTCCAGGGTCTCTCCCTGCGTGTTTACACCAGGAATTTCTTCAACGTAAGCAGCATAACCACCTTCCGGAACCTCCACAAAGACGGCTGTAATATTAATTTTATCCATTACTTTATTCGTTGGATTGCAAAATTAGATAATTTTTGAACCAATTCTTTCATAGTATCCTTAATAAGCTCCGTCAGGAGCCTCACCGTCTGTAGCACCGGCCGAATCAGACAAAATTCACGGCTCCGTTAGGAGCACCACCGTCTGTAGGATCGTTGGCAATTAACCCTTACCCAGGCTCCGGAGGAGCCGTCCCGTCTGTAGGATCGACCGATTTCGACAAAATTCCAAGGCTCCGTTAGGAGCCCCACCGTCTGTAGCGAAGGATGTTTATCAGGATTTTAAAGCTCCGTAAGGAGCGTCCCGTCAATTCAATCAAAAAATTCGAACAAATATTTTTCATCATAATCAACTTCAAATTTTTTCAAAAAATCCAGGTATTCTTCCCTAAATGTTTTCTTTTTATGATGTATGGGTTGATTTTCAATGTATTTACACACATTATTGATATGGCTTTTTGAATATGAGAATGCGCCATATCCCTCCTGCCAGTAAAACTTGGTTTTAAACCATCTCTCCTGATTAATATAACTTGTCGATCCGGTTTTTACATCCCTAATCAAATCCGGTAACAAACCCGATGGATTATAACCAATGAAAATATGCACATGATCGGGCATGCAATAAATCGAGAGGAGCTTGTGTCCCCGTTTTTGGGTGATACCGGTCATGTACTTCTGTAACTTTTCCCTGTTTTTTTCACGGATCATGCATTTCCGGTCCCGAACGGTAAAAACAATTTGCAAATAGATTTGCGTGTACGTGTTTGCCATAAATAATTGAGATTAAATTAATTAATAATACGGTGGGGAGAATGGGAAAGGTTGTTCCTGCGGATTATTTATTGCAATAATCATTCCATATATCTACAGGCGGGGCAGCTCCTCCGGAGCCGGGTTTTATTTCGGGTGCTCGCTTTCTACAGACGGGGCAGCTCCTCCGGAGCCTGGTTTTATTTCGGGTGCTCGCTTTCTACAGACGGGGCGGCTCCTCCGGAACCGGGGTTTATTTCGGGCGCTCGTTATCTACAAACGGGACGGCTCCTCCGGAGCCGGGTTGTATATCGGGGGTTTGTTTTCTACAGACGGCGCGGCTCCTAGCGGAGCCGGGTTTTATTTCGGGTGCTCGTTTTCTACTGACGGAACGGCTTCTCCGGAACCGGGTTTTATTCCTGAGATTACCTGAATTCACCATGCTCCGTAGGAGCTGAACCTTCTGTAGGATCGACCGATTGCGACAAAATACCCAAGCTCCGGAGGAGCGGCCCCTGGTGAATGTAACCGATCAAACGATTTGTGAAATATTTAACGATAGATCAAAAATCTCCCCGAAAATTGCTATGTTTGCCCGCTATTTGAAAACTAAACGATGATGAAAAAAATTGGGATCCGCTACGAAGATAAATACGTGATGGAACGCCGCGTGCCACTGGTGCCGGCACATCTGAAAAAACTGATCGGGGAAGAAGGACTTGAATTTGCCGTTGAAACATCGGCCAAACGGGTTTATACTGATGAGGAATATGAGACCGTCGGAGCCACTGTCACCGATGATCTTTCGGATTGCCCTGTGATTTTTGGAGTGAAGGAAATTCCTATACCCCGTCTGGAAGAAAGCAAAACCTATATCTTTTTCTCCCACGTGATCAAAGGTCAGTCTCACAATATGCCCATGCTGAAAAAGCTGATGGAACTGAACTGCACCCTGATCGATTATGAACGGGTCGTGGATGAAATGGGCAAACGCCTGATCTTTTTCGGAAGATACGCGGGGCTGGCCGGAATGATCAATTCGTTATGGTCGTTAGGGCAGAGGCTGGAAGAATTTGGCGTGATCACTCCATTCCTCGATATTGCCCAGACCCGTAATTACCATTCCCTGGATGAAGCCCGCAAAGTCGTTTCCAAAGTCGGCCAGCATATCATTGAGAAAGGACTGCCTCCAGAACTGAAGCCGCTGGTCATCGGGTTTACAGGTTACGGGAACGTGTCACAGGGAGCCCAGGAAATCGCCTCGCTTCTTCCCGTGAAGGAGATCCTTCCCGATGAGCTGATATCGTTGCACAAACATACTCATCTTCCGGATAATATTATTTACAAAGTGGTTTTTAAAGAAGAACATCTTGTAGAACCGATCAACCCGGAAGAAAAATTTGACCTCCAGGACTATTATGCACATCCTGAGAAATATAAATCGCAATTTGAAAAATACATCCCTTATCTGACTGTCCTGGTCAATTGCATTTACTGGGATCCGCGCTATCCCAGGCTGCTGACAAAGGATTACACCGAACAGCTTTTCAAGGAAGGAAAACCGAAATTGACGGTGGTGGGCGACATTACCTGCGACCCTGACGGATCGATCGAGATCACCCACAAAGGTACCGAGATCGAAAATCCCGTCTTCGTCTACAACCCGACGACTCGCAAGCCGGTTGATGGTTTCAAAGGGAAAGGCCTGCTGGTCATGGCCGTGGATATCCTCCCCAGCGAACTGCCCCGTGATGCTTCACGTTTCTTCAGCGAAGTGCTGTGGCGCTACGTCGCACCGATCGCCAAAGCCGATTTCAGCCAGCCTTTCGAAAAAGTCAAACTCCCCGGCCCGGTCCGCAAAGCCACGATTCTTTACCGGGGCGAATTTACACCGGAGTATGAGTATTTGAGGAAGTATCTCTGACCTCACCCCCTTACCCCCCCAACCCCCTGTTCCCCCTCTCCAATTTGGAGAGGGGGTTAGGGGGTGAGGTTGAATAGCGGAGAGGGGGTCGGGGGGTGAGGTTGAGAACGAGAAAACAATAGAACAATAGAACAATAGAACAATCGAACCTATGAAAAAAGTCCTTATTCTTGGAGCAGGCATGGTGGTGAATCCCATCGTGCGTTATCTGCTGGATCATAATTTTATCGTGACCGTTGCCACGCGCACGAAATCAAAAGCCGATGAGATGATCGGCGGACATCCCAACGGGCGCTCGGTGGCGTGGACCGTCGAGCAGGAAGCTGAACTGGATCAGATGATCGCAGAACATGACCTGACCGTAAGCCTGCTGCCATATCTCTATCATGTAATGGTTGCAAAGAAGTGCATCCGCCTGAAGAAGAACATGGTCACTACCTCTTATGTGAAGCCGGAAATGAGAGCGCTTGACGCAGAAGCAAAAGCTGCCGGAATTATTATCCTGAATGAACTGGGCCTGGACCCGGGCATCGACCATATGTCGGCCATGCGCATTATCGACCATGTCCACGGCAAGGGCGGAAAAGTGGAGGAGTTTTATTCCTTCTGCGGAGCGCTGGTTGCTCCTGAAGTGGAGGAAAACCCGTTCCATTACAAGTTCACCTGGGCACCTAAGGGCGTGGTCATGGCCGGGAATAACGATGGTAATTACCTGAAAGACGGGGTGGTGAAATATATTCCTACCGAAGAACTCTTCAGGAACCCGTTAAAGGTTGATTTCCCCAATGTTGGTATCCTGGATGTATACCCGAACCGCGACTCCATGCCTTATGTCGAATTATACGGCATACCCGAAGCGAAAACCATCATGCGCGGCACGTTCCGCTATGAAGGCTGGTGCGAGATCATCGATGCGATGAAGGTCCTGAAACTGATCAGCTACGATAAGTTCAACATGGAACGCATGACCTATGCCGGTATGATGGCGAAAATGATCGGGGAATCTTCAACAGACAACATTATTGCCAAAGTGGCCAGGAAACTCGGAGTCAAGATCAATTCGCGTGCGATCGTTGCCATGGAATGGCTCGGACTGTTCAGCAACGAACCGATGAACCGCAGGGAAGACAGTACGTTTGAAGTGGTGTCCGACCTGATGATCGCCAAGATGATGATCCAGCCCGAAGAACGCGACATGGTGGTGATGCAGCACACCTTCCTGGCATCCTATCCCGATGGGAAGCAGGAAGTCATCAAATCACGCATGCTCGACTTCGGCACCCTTAAAACCGATACTTCTGTGGCAAGAACCGTTGCTTTGCCTGCGGCCTGCGGCGTTGAAATGATCCTGCACGGAAAGATCAACGCCAAAGGAGTTCACATCCCTGTGATCCCCGACATCTACAACCCGATCCTCGACCAGCTCGAGACGATGAATATTAAGATGGTGGAGGAATACGGGCTGGCGGTGAGTGAAAAGATCTCCTAGTAAATTCCAAATTCCAAATTCCAAATTCAAAATCCTAAACTGTTTTGAATTTGATTTTTTTGTTTTTTGAATTTGTTTGGAATTTGGTGCTTGGTGCTTGGAATCTGTTTGGGATTTGGAATTTGGAATTTCCCTCAGAGGTTGTACACCCTGAAATCCAATACCTCAAACGTTCTGGGCAAACTGCGTTTGATCTCCTCTTCACTGACCTTTCCACCATGTGTGGATGGTCCGTCATTGAAAAGAATGTAATATTGTCCGTCGAAATCGGGCTCGTCGGATTGGCAGAGTTGTATTCCGGTCAGGAAAACCTTTACGCCGGCAGGATGCAACTCGCAGGTGAAGGTCATATTATCTTCATTGACAAAATTCAGCGGATAATTGAAATTCAGCAATTCCCGGGCATTTTCTAATCCGCCGTGCAAGCTTATCATATATTGCTTCTGCCTTGGTTTTTCCATGAATTTTTCAAAAATATCCACCTCGCGGTAACGATGGTCGCCAGTAACATCCATCTTTAACAGCCAGAAAGAAAACCAGCTCCCCGCGTAACTCCGGGAAGCATTGACAGTCGCCGAGACCACCTGCCCCGGCCGTATACGGAACAAACCGGAAACAAGCCCTGAGCTGATGTCACGTTCAATCTTGTTACCATTCTAGTCTTTCCCGGTCGCTTTATCAGGAGTCGATTTGATTATCAATGAATTACGGCCATTATCTTTATTCAGCGAAACATTTTCCTTCACAAAAACGCAGCTATTTTCAGGCCGCGCCGATCCCCACTCATTGCAATCCGTTACTTTCCACTGGTCGAGGTTCCCGAAGCTTTCAATATAAACCGGCTTCCCGTAAAGCGCTTCCTGTTTTTCAAGAATTTCAGGATATAAAACCTTATTCAGCTTATACCCATTCCAGAATTTGTAATAAAGAAGGGCGTTCTGGATGGTGAATTTGAATTTGTTCATTTGCGGAACTGAATTAATTTGGACTATAAAGATAATAAAGCGGGGAAGGATTGTCAAGGTGGGTTCTGGTTCAATAATTCTCTTTCAACGTCACCCCCTTTACCCCCTGCCCCCTATTCCCCCTCTCCAAAATGGAGAGGGGGACAGGGGCATAGCCGTCAAGCTAAGCTTAATTGACGTAGTATC
>CAYUQP010000004.1:0-170396 GCA_964447005.1 uncultured Bacteroidales bacterium | reverse complement strand
AAAGGATTACAAGGATTTCAAAGAACGAAAAATATTTTTTAGTGGACACTAGTGTACTAAATTCTAAATCCATGAAAAAATCAGTTGTTCTTATTATGATATGCCTGTTGAATAGTATTTTATTGTTTTCGCAGGTGGCTATAAATAACGATGGCAGTGCTCCCGATGAATCTTCAGCACTTGATGTGTATTATACCAACAAAGGATTTTTATTACCAAGAATGACTAAAAGTCAAATATTGGCTATCTCAAATCCTGCCAACGGATTGCTTGTGTTTTGCACGGGAGACAATAATTTTTACACTTACATAGAAAATGAAAATGCCTGGAAATTAATTTCTTTTGGTTCAGAAGCCATTTCATCAAGTTGCAACTCCATTACAATGAATCATACAGCAGGAGCCATTGCCCCGGTTACTAAAACTGTGACTTATCAAACTGTGTACACGAATCTGTCAGGAGACTATAAATGCTGGATCACCAGTAACCTTGGTGCCGACCACCAGGCAACCGCTGTGAATGATGCCACAGAAGCATCGGCTGGCTGGTACTGGCAGTTTAACCGCATGCAAGGATACAAACATGATGGTACGACAAGGACGCCAGGTAACCCCTGGATAACAAGCATCGATGAAAATTCCGAATGGCTCAGTGCCAACGATCCGTGTACACATTTATTGGGCAGTAACTGGCGGATTCCGACTTACATGGAATGGAACAATGTCTATAATGATGGGGGCTGGATAAATTGGAAAGGACCTTGGAATTCGGGCATGAAAATCCACATGGCAGGGTACCTTTACATCGTCGACGGCTCGCTTGTTAACAGGGGCATAACCGGACGCTTTTGGAGCATTACAGAATATAATAATCTCTACGCATATTGGCTGCAGATCAATAGCAGCTCTTGCGTCGATACTTATAACAATAAGGCCACCGGATTAACTCTCCGCTGCCTCCGAGACTGACCATTTGATTGATATTTGATTTATTTTATTTGCTGCTGAAGAACTTAAGTACAGGTTCTGATGCTATGGTGGCAATTTGTAGAGCACCCATCCCTCCTACCCTTTTGTCATAGAGGTAGAAATCAATGACCAGTTCACCGGATGCGACACTTTCATCCATATTGACCCGAAAATGAAGTGAATTTAAAAGCTTACGGCTGTCAATCAGTTGTTGCGTGAGAATACCTTCCTGCAGTTTCTCACTGAGTAACATGCCATGACCAATAAGTCTAGCCCGGAGAAAACGCCATTGTAATTCGGTATCAGTCATATCATGGCAAAAATGTGATGAATCATGAGGGTGACAAAGGACAGATTAAAGAGACTGTGGTTCAGTTCATTTATTTAATTGTACATTCACACCTATGTTTCCTGCAAGCTAAAAGCATGTTTCGATTTCATCCTTCGGACCTATTTTGCCACTATTTCGCTTATGCTGCGTTGCAGGACCGGGCTTCGACTTCGAAGAGGGGCCCCTTCCCCTCTTCTCGTGGTGGTACGATCCCGAACCTGCGCCTTGCCTAAGTAAAATATTGACCTCAAAAACGAAATCGAAACATGCTTTAAGAGGGCACTATACAAAAAATATTGTAAATTTGAAAAGGAGATTGTGAAAATCTACAAAAGAGTAGCGTAAAATTTAAAAACTGACAATATGAAAAATTTAATGATAATAACAACAGTAATTTTATCACTACTCTTTGTGACTGGATGTGAAAAAGAAAACGTTATTCCCGAACAAAATGTTCCGACTGAAATCAAAAACTACGTTGCAACCCACTTCCCAAGTTGTTCCATTTCAAAAGCAATTAAAGAGAATGACGAGAATGAGGAAATGTATGAAATTTCTTTATCCTGTGGTGTTAAATTAGAATTTAACAAGCAAAAGGAAATCATAGATATTGACGGGAATGCAAAACTGCCTGACAGCGTTATTCCGACTAATATTCTTTCCTATGTAAACTCAAATTACTCTATAAATTTTATCATAGGATGGGAACTTCAATCAGGTAATCAAGAAGTTCAACTTAACAATAATATAGTGCTTGTCTTTAATTTGGCAGGAGAATTTTTAAGGGTTGGCGATTAATAGCCAGCAGTTGCACTAAATCCCGTCTCCACGCTCAGCGTGGGACGGGATTTAGTGCAACAGGCGTTTGCTTTCAGTGGCGTGAACGTGGCTCGTAAGGTTGGGAAGTAATAATACTAAACTGCTGTGCTTCGTGGAAAATGCAGTGCTAAACATCGCCACCGAACAGCAACCGCCAAACCGTTAATAGAACTTTCATGTCCATTTAGAAGAAATATATTCTAAATTAGTAAGCAGGTACACATAGAACCAGAAAATAACCCCGAAATGATTTCCAAATACTGGCCTGACCATCTAACGATCAGTTACATTCCATTATTCGCCAGGATGTTATTAACATAAAACCGTAACCATGAGAGAAAGTTACTACATGATAAATATGCAGAAACTGCTTTATCTAGTAAGAGAGTTGCATATCAGAGGTTTTGAAAAATTGCGGATCATTCCATCTCTATCACCTACGGGATTAGCTTGGAGATGTTCTTTTATTTCAGGTTCTGCATCGAAAAGAAGGACTATCATCTCCTCAAGCTGGATTCAAGATATTTTTAACGTAGAAGAAAAAAATGAATATTCTATAGAAAAATTAACAGATATGTTTGGAAGAGAGCATATTGCATTTCTTAATGCATGTAAAGGGAAAAATAAAGTGTATGTTGAATGGTACAGTGATATGTTGAATAAGCTAAAGGATGGTGAATTACCATACGCATTTTCGGACTATTTTGGTCCAACAGATTATTGGGAAACTTCAGAAGGACAGAAAATCAACACATTGCCTGATGAAAAGCGATATTATGCTAATTCTTAAGAATCATACCTTGATTAAATACTTTTTCAGCTCCATTTCTCAGAATCATATTCCATATCAGCAAGCAGGTTCACCGGAAACCGGAAAATAACCCCGAAATGATTTTCAAAAACCGGCCCGATCATTTCCCGGTTTTCAAACGCTGACAGGACCTGCGGACGCTGTCAGGTTTGAATGGCTCCTGACCTGTCAGCGTCCGCAGGACCTGACAGCGTCAAAAAAACAGATCGCGCTATGGTGTTACCTGACGTTGTTACAATAAATAACCTAACTGTTTTTCAGTCTCTTCAATTCTTCCTCCTCAACAATCCGGTTAATCAAATGCTGTAAAATCTTAAATAGTTTCGAGCTTTCCGAGTAATCGGCCGGGGCAATGAAATCGGCGCGGTTCTGCCGGATCAGCTCTTCGCAGATCTCTTGCCCGTTGGGCTTTTTCGGATCGTAAACCGCGATCGCCGTCCCTCCTTTGAACTTGATCATCTTCATCGCCGGGACATCCGTCTCGCCATCACCCAGGTAAATCATCCGTGAAAACGGGATCGGTCGCCGCTCTTCTTCGACATATTTGTTGATCAGGGAGTTATCGTAAGAATTGTGGATCCCTTTGTTGATCCGGAACAGGTACTGGGTCTTGTTCGTGTAGTTGATCGCCAGCGCCGGCCATATCGCTACGTCATTCGCATCGAACACGTAGCCCGACGCAAACACATTGGTAAAATGCTTTGCAATACTGGTTCCGTGAATGATCTCCCTGACCCCTGAAGATATGATATGATGCTCGATTTCGGTGCCCTTGCCGGCTGCATAATGGTTTATCGCATCAAAGAATGTCTCAACGCCTCTAAAGAAACGGATCTGCTTACCATGTTCGAGCAAAGCCTGCCTGGTAACCCGGATATTCTTTTCTTTTGCTTTGTTCAGCATTAACTGGAGGTACGACAGGATATCGTCCATGTCGTGCTTTTTGGACTCTTCATTGGATTCTTTCCAGAACGCATTATTATCCAGCCCTAACCTGGGGATGAACGAATGCTCCTGCATGTTCCCCGGCGCCAGGGTACCATCAAAATCGTACGCTATGGCTATTTTTATGGGTTGCATTATGTTCATTTTAACAAGATAAACCTGTTCTTCGCGATACCTTGACCAGTTTGCATCTGGTAATAATACATGCCGGCATTTAGCCCAGTTGCATTGAAATCCACCTGATGCAAACCGGCGGTTTGCTCCTCATTCACTAACGTTGCAACTTCATCTCCGGTCACAGAATAAACCTTCAAACTGACATATCCATCCTCAGCCAGGTCATACCGAATGGTGGTCCTTTCCCTGAACGGGTTCGGGTAATTATAAAGTGTACTGCTGCAGGCTATGTTGCCCTTATCTTCAAGGCCTACATAATCCGGCGTAATGAGGGAATAATACACGTCTTGTTCGTTATTGAATGTAGCAGCCCATGCGAGATGAGCGCCGGCATCGGAAGAGAACATGTCGAAATAATCACCCAGTTTGCTCTGCTGCGGCCATCCGACGTGCGGATTAAATGAATCCGAAAGCTTTTCGTTCGTCGACCAGGTTTCTCCCTGGTCCAGGGAATAGGAATAGTACAATGCGGAACTGACCTGGCCCGGATTGGCCCTTGTATCCAGCCATACAACATCTATCCGCCCGTCCGGGGCGACTGACATCGTGCCGAACCATTGATAAGCATTGTTGCCGATATCGTCATTTATGCGCATCGGTGCATCCCATGTCAGCCCTCCGTCCGTGCTGCGGGCAAACATCACGTCGCAGGGATCAGAACCGGTATACCTGTCGACAGAACATAAAAGATAGATATTGCCATGCCCTGGGCCACCGGTGGAATCCATCGTGATGATCGTCTGCCCGAGTAGCCCCTCAGGATTCGGGCAGCTTGATCCGCCGAACCCGACAATCTCCCCGCTTAAATTCACCGTGACGGCGTAATCCCAGGTAACATCTGCACCGGGATCCTGCGCTGAAGTCGATTTTGCAACCGTGAATCCTCCCCACTGGACACCACAAATGTAAAGTTCACCGTCAGGACTGACAAACATCGTGCCCCAGTAAGGGTTCCCCGGAATGGTGATGCAGTCTTCATACGACTCGTTGCCGTTAGTGGACCGGGTGAAATTTCCAGGGCTGCAAATACTATACGAGCCATTCCAGAATTCATATATGTTCCCCCCTCCTATTCCTTCCGTCATATCGATCGCCATCCATTGCTTGTCGCCTCCCTGCGAAAAAGTCCCTTCATTCCAGGTTTCTCCCCCGTCTTCCGACTTGAAGACTGTGGTCCAGTAGTTATTGTTTTGTGAAGTCAGGCTGTTATAGTAAACATTCCCGTCTTTGTCGCTCCGCAGCACCGGGTCCGACCGGAAAACGCCCGGGTTGATCACACCCGGAAATGTCCACGTCTGGCCTCCGTCTTTTGTAAAACCATAACCAGCCTGCCTGAAGGAATTGTTCTTGTTATCGAACTGGCGCCATCCGATAGTCATTTCGTCCGGATCATTCGGGTTAAAGGTGATGGAAGGCTCATTGGCCGCATCGTTTATAATATTATCCCCGTTTTCATCCACGTTGACCTGCACTACTGAAAAATTGGAAGAAAAGAACTTATAAGCCGGTGACCTCGGATGATCTTCGCGTGGTGAAGGAGAATATTGTCCGTCAGGAAATTCCATTAAAACCGGATCGGATGTTCCCCGGGCCGGAAATTGCTGTTCTTGTGAAAATAAAGTAAAGCCCGTGAACAGCGAAATCAAAGCGATGCCGAGGGTCTTTAGCACGAAGCGAGATCCATGCAGATAAAAATTTTTCATAATAGTGGTGTTTAATATGCAACGCAGTAAAGTTAACATTAATAATGTTGCAAATCAGCGAGTAAGACCACAAATGGCGATTCATCTTTTAAAACCACCCCGCTCCCAAACCCCTGAAAGGCCATGGTATTGCAATCAGCATCAGAAGGAGTGCAATAGAATAATATACAATAAGCAATTTATGCTTCTTTAACTCATCTGTCGCCCTGTCCGACTTGATGTATCCAATTGTAATGAGTATTATTGCGACGATCATCAGGATGATATGTTCGACAAGGAAGAACCTTAGAACGCTGTCTTTCATTGAGGCTGCACTGAAAATTACTTTCGGGCTGATGAAATACAGCACCAATCCGAATAAAAGCTGCAAGTGCATGATAATCATGGACAATCTGTTGAATATACAGTCTTTCTGACTGGCGGCTGATTTCCTGGCCAGTTTGACAGCCGCGTTGATGATCGCCACCAGGATAAAGATCAGGGCAAGCCACCTCAGTCCTGAATGGATATGTAAAAGGGTTGTGTATATATTCATATGATTTTAGATTAATGATTTTATTAATTGTCTTTCATTTCTATTTTCCAGTCATGATCCAGGGTAAAATCTCCACCAATGTACGGATTAAGAAGATACCCCCAGTTCAGGTCTCTGCCTGCCGGTCCTGCCCACCTTTTGTTTTCGAAATCAATCACATAGAGATTGTCACGGCGGCTAATTTTGCAATGGTATATCTTCCCGGGCGAAATGGTGTCAATAATGCTTTTAAAGTTTCCGTTTTCCTGCGGACTGACTCCATCGACATAACAATAGGCCCCTACAACCAGCATCGTATCGCCGATGCAACGCCATCCCAGCCGTGCAGATGAATTTTCCTGGTGGTGCCCGTGGCTGATACCTCTTATTTTATTCCAGCCCGAGTGGTCCGGAAGTAAATAATACCATGAAGAATCGGCTTTAAAAGAAAAACTGATCTTATCCAGGTTGGTTTTGATCATACTGACTCCACCGGTAGAATGTTTCCCGGCTTTGATGATATAGGTTTTCCAGCCATGCTGGCAGGATGGGAAGGTAAAAAGAACCACCAACAGAACCAGAGATAAAACAAGGTGAATTTTATACATTAATTGATCTGTTTTTAAAGATTCGTTTTTACCTTTATCGTGCGTTCAAAAATATAAAAAAAAGATGAGAATTATTGACCTGCGAAGTGATACTGTGACCCGCCCTTCTGCTGAAATGCTCGAAAACATGCTGAATGCTGAGGTTGGCGATGACGTGCTTGGCGATGATCCCACGGTCATAAAGCTGGAAGCAATGATGGCGGAAATGTTCGGAAAGGAAGATGCAATATATTGTCCGTCAGGGACTATGACCAACCAGATTGCTGTGAAAGTACACACTCAACCTGGTGATGAAATGATCTGCGAAGCCACGTCTCATGTCTACAGGTTTGAAGCAGGTGGCATCGGGTTTAATTCCGGTTGTTCGGTCAGGCTTGTCGAAGGAAACCAGGGACGGATGAAACCCTCGATAATCCTTGAGAATATAAATCCTGACAATGTCCATTACCCGCCGACACGCCTTGTGGTTGCTGAGAATACTTCCAACATGGGCGGCGGCAGTATTTATAATTTCAATGACCTGCAGCAGATGTCCGGGATTTGCCGGCAACATGGCCTGCGATTTCATCTTGACGGAGCACGTTTATTCAACGCGCTGGTTGAAACCGGAGAAAGCGCACTTGACCACGGAAGATTGTTCGACTCGATAAGTATCTGCTTCTCAAAGGGACTGGGGGCTCCGGTAGGCTCTGTTTTGATCGGTGATAAGGATTTCATCGTGAAGGCCCGGCGGATCCGGAAAGTGTTCGGCGGTGGAATGCGCCAGTCAGGTTTCCTGGCAGCGGCGGCTATTTACGCCATTAAGAATAATGTCAGCAGATTACAGGAAGACCATCAAAGGGCTTCAACGATTGCCGCATTCCTCGGTTCGATGAATTACGTAGCTGAGGTAATGCCGGCACAGACCAATATTGTCATCTTCCGCTTGAATGAAAGATATTCACAGGGCGAATTTCTCAGCCTTATCAATGAAAAAGGATTATGGGCCGTAGGATTTGGCTCCGACAAGATCCGCCTGGTTACTCATCTCGATTATACCGACGACATGCTTAACGACACCCTTAAGATACTAACCACCCTATCCTGACCACCTTATCACCTTATCACCTTATCACCTTATCACAACCTTCTCCCACGCACTCCATCCATCCCCTGAGAGTGAAGCGGTATAAAAACCCGGTGGTATTGCGCCAAAATCTACCGGGAATCGTGGAGTATGAATATTTCCCAGCACAATTAGTTTTTTCCCGCCAGTATCAAATAACCGAAATGTAAAATCACCTGGGACCCTTTTGTTAATTTCAATAACGGCGAGGTCTGAAACAGGATTCGGATAAATTTTGCAATTAAAACTTTCGTAAATCTCTTCATAAACTTCCGTTGACCCCTGAAGGTTAAACTTTGTAAAGAATTTCCAGATTTCATTACTGGCATGAATATCATGGTTGGTGATCCCAATGTTGACCGGAACTCCCGGCCAGGTGTGTTCACCACCGATAATAGTGTAAAGTATAACTTCTGTTGAGTCATTACAAAGTCCATAATATGAAACAGTTACCGTGGAGTTGTCAGCGGTGTCTATATCAGGCAGATCCGTTATGACTGATGTGTCCGGGCATCCGTTATAGTTCACCCAGTTATTAATGGTCGTTGCAACTCCGGCGTAAGGAACGATCGGATCCAGGGTGCCGTGAAATTGTGCGACAGGGATCGGTCTCACCGGGTTACAGGGATAATATGCCTGCAGCCCGGTAACCGATGCGATGGCGGCAATCCGGTCTGAAAGCTGGCAGGCCAGCCGGTAACTCATGAAACCACCCATTGACATGCCCGTGGCATAAACACGCTGAAGATCAATGCCATACCCGGCATTCAACGAATCGATGAGCGCCGAGATAAACCCGACATCATCCGTTCCGGTGTCCGAGGAAACATTCCATGTTTCATTGATCCCATTCGGATAAGCCACCAGGAACCTTCCGGTATCCGATACATTATTGAATTGAGTATATAATTCCTGTTCCCATGCATTGGATCCCAATCCATGCATATTGATCACTAACGGATAGATGCTGTCCTGGTTGTAATTCACTGGCAGGTGTAAACGGTAGGTTCGCACAAGACCGTCATGGATTATACTGAACTCCTGTGCTTTAGCAACGGAAACGACACAGATGATCAGGAGAAAACTGATTTTTACGCGCATGATTTCGAATTTCAGCAAAGATAATAATCCTCAGGCACTGTCGGCTTCTGTTTCGTCAGCCATGCTTTTTCGGAGCTGGTTGGTCAGGGGTTTGAAGTCTTTCCGGATCGCTTCCCACTTATTGGGATATTTTTCAAGGACCTGCCGAATAACATCCCGGTTTTTCCCAAGCGCATCAGTGATGGCCGGGGCCGTGACCGGTGGATCCATTGCCTGGCCAACCCTGGAACCGATCAGAGGGATGTTCCTGCTTTTGAGCATGAGCGCTGCCCGTTCAAGCTTATCAAGCAATTGCACGACCCGGGCCTGCCGGCTGTCAATCTTTCTCGGTGCCTGCTCTTCCCTGCCAACAACCTGGTAGCTTTCAAAATCAAGGCTGTAGGGCGGCAATGTGACAGGCTGGAGCTCATCAGGCATCATAAGGTTTTCAGTAAAGATGATCGCATTTTTAAGAATAGCCGGCAAATGCTTAAGGTTCCCTTTGAAATTACGGATCTTTTCCAAAGACTCCTCAGCAAGAATATATTCCCGGTTATACGATTCAGAAATATCTTTCAAGTGCTGTAACGCAGTATTCAGGATGTTCTCCCCATAGCTGGCCCGAAGCTGATTGAGCTGGTCCTTAAGCGAGTTGTTTTCAGTGATGACAGATCGGACAACATTATTCAACGTTCTGAGCAGATCACGGTCTGTTCTGTTCATTTCCAGAATTGACCTGAATTGATGATATAACAAATGACCTATAATCGTTTTATTTTCAACAGATAATACTTTCTCAGAACGGTTCAGCCCAAAGTTTCCCAGGTTTTGATTAAAATAGACCAGCAGGAAGTCATTCAATAAATCAAGCTTGTTTTTAAAACGCAGGACAAGAATCACATGCTCCAGTTCGGTGAAGAGTGACGGAGCGATGGCATGCTTCCTATCGGGCAGTTCAAAGGGAAGATCATCTTTTCTGACCCATGTAAAAGGGTGACTCTCCGACCTGTACTTCTGGATCATCACCAGGTTTTCTCTTTTATCGAGCAATTCATCAAATTCCGTTTCAATTTCCTCATCCCTTTTTCGGGACAATACTGCAATTTTCCGGCTCCTTCCGGAATAATAAATGCCGGCAATCTTTTCAATTCCAGGTAAAAACAAATCGGAATACTGGAATAGATTTTCGAATTCATCTCCGACAAATGAAAATAAACCGGGCTTCATGGGTTGGTTGAGTTTCTACAAAGATAATAAAATTAAGTGCTTAAGTCAAGAATTAAATTAAGTATTTAAGTAAACTAATTCCGGCATTAAGTTCTCTGAATTATAAATTTAATATACAATTAATATCTTAAAATATTTGTATTCAGTAATATAATGAACATAATTTTGTAAAGTTTAACTGAATTGGCAGATAAATATTTAAGAATAATTAAAAATTATTAAGCAGTGCTGAACTGGGAATTAAATGGACTTCGCATAAAAAATTGGGGTAATTCGGTATTCTCCGGAATTACCAATTTTTTCCAGGGAAACACTACGGCCAATCCTTCAGAGCCTTTAAACGACAGGAACATCAGTATTGGCCCGGAACCGGGTTATTCACAGGAATGGATACTGAACCAGGGAATTTCAGATATTGTGATACGTGATATCGAAGTGGGTTTTGGCTGGATATTCCCTGCTTTTATCAGGGAAGCTTACCACAAAATCGCGCGTAAGTTCGTTTTGTATTTTTACCTGGATGAATTTGATGAAGAATTTGATGAAGAATTATGTAATAACCTCTTAAAGCACATCAATTTGTCTTCCATCAAACCGAAGCTTATCGAATTAACAAAAAGTATCAATAATCAGTTTTCTTTATCAGTGATCACTTTTCAAAAATCTTACAGGTTATTGATTGCCCGATTAAAAAGAATTTTTGGGGGGAAGAATCCTGAAACTCAAGTATATTTCTGCACATCAGGCTTGAAAACGGACCATTCAGAGGAGAACCACAATGAAAAGATCCGTGGGCCGGACAGGGCCAAATTAAAGTTCGTCTTCCCTTTTCACAAAAGAAATTGATTATTTTCGCTGCATGAAAATTGCAGTTACCGGAGCCAACGGGCATGTTGGAGCCAATCTTTGCCGTAGTTTAATTGCTGAAGGTCACCAGGTTAGGGCACTCGTCCATGAACATCATGATGCCATTGACGGGCTTGATCTCGAGATGGTCCATGGAAGCATAAACGATCCTGAATCCCTTAGAAAACTGTTTAAAGATGTAGAGATTGTTTTCCACCTGGCCGCGATCATATCCATCGATGGACAGAAAGACAAGCTTCTGGAAGTCAATTATGAAGGAACCCGGAACCTGATCAATATCATCAGGGAGAACGGGGTGAGAAGACTGATCCATTTCAGTTCCATTCATGCGCTGAAGCACGCCCCTTTCGATGAGCCTATGGATGAGAACCGCCCGCTGATGACAGAAGGTCCTACCTGGTATGAGATCACTAAATCGCGCGCAGATAAAATGGTGATGGACGCAACCTACGACGGTCTTGACGCGGTCGTACTTAATCCGACGGCTATTTTAGGCCCGAATGATTTCAAACCTTCCCTGGTAGGAACCGTGCTCATAAGACTTTACAACAATTCCCTCCCTGCCCTGGTTCCTGGCGGGTACAACTGGGTTGATGTCCGGGATGTGGTTCAGGGTGCAATGTCTGCGATGGATAAAGGCCGTAAAGGTGAACGGTATATTCTTGGAGGTAAATGGGTCAGCGTCAGGGATCTCGCACTCACGGTTGAAAAGGTTTCCGGAAGAAAAGTGAACAAATTCATGGTCCCTACAGGCCTCGCACGTTTCGGGGTCCCGTTTATAAAAGCCTATGCAAGGATTACCGGTCAGGAACCTCTCTACACTGGCGAATCACTTACAACGCTTGTTGAAGTGAATAAAAAGATCAGTTGCCGGAAAGCTGAATCAGAACTGGGCTATAATGCCCGGGACCTTGAAATCACAGTCCGGGATACACTCGATTGGTTTCGCCGGAAGGGCTATATTAAATAGTTGAATAATTAATTTAACATTAACTATGAATACTACTACTATTCAATACGTTGCGATTGCATGGACTATCGTCGCACTGGTCATGTTTCCTATATTACTGAAGATTCCGCAGCCCTATGGCAGGCATAGTAAAAAGAACTGGGGGCCCTTGATTGATAATAAGTTGGGTTGGATCATCATGGAGTCACCCTCTTTTTTCATTTTTGTCGTTCTGGTCTTTTTCGGGCCTGCCACTCCGTCAACAGTCATCTGGATCCTGCTCAGCCTGTGGGCCATTCATTATTTTAACCGTTCCTTTATTTTCCCATTCAGAACAAAGACCAAAGGCAAAAAAATGCCTGTCATCATTATGTTCTCCGCCATCTTCTTCAACCTGGTGAATGCCGGGCTGAATGGTTACTGGCTGGGCTTCGTCGCCCCTCCTTATCCGGAGAACTGGCTGACCGATCCACGCTTTATTGCCGGAGCAATTATTTTCGTCACCGGGTTTATCATTAACCAGTATGCCGATAAGAAACTCATTGGTTTGCGCAGAGGTGGAAAATCAGGATATTTCATTCCGCGCGGGGGATTGTTTAACTTCATCTCCTGCCCTAATTTCTTCGGGGAGATCGTAGAATGGACCGGTTTTGCCATCATGGCCTGGAACCTGCCCGCCCTGTCCTTTGCAGTCTGGACAGCCGCGAACCTGATCCCGAGGGCATTGGATCACCATAAGTGGTACAAAGGATACTTTAAAGAAGAATACCCGAAAAAAAGAAAAGCGTTAATACCTTTTGTTGTATAGAAAACATGTTTTAGTTCCTGGTTTCAGGTTCCTGGTTCCATGTTTTAAAACAGTTAATAAATCAAGAACCTGGAACCTGGAACTTGGAACCTGGGACCTGGAACCTGGAACAATTGAACAGTGCACACCCACGATCACCATAAAGAAGTAAAAGGGAACAGGTTGCTGGCAGCAACGTTGCTTAACCTTCTGATTTCCATTGCTGAGATTATCGGTGGCATTCTTTCCAACAGTCTTTCACTGATTTCCGATGCACTTCATAACCTCAGCGATGCGCTCGCCACTTTTATAGCCTGGGTAGCCAACAGGATCAGCAAGAGGCCTTCCAATGCAAAACGAACGTTTGGCTATAAGCGCATAGAGATCCTGGCGGCATTCATTAATGCCATGATCCTTGTGGTTATATCTTTTTACCTGTTTTACGAAGCGGTACTGAGGCTTCTTGAACCGCAACAGGTCAAGGGAACCCTGATGCTTATCGTTGCGGTGATCGGCCTTTTGGCCAACCTGGTGGCTGTATTGCTTTTGCGCGGTGATGCCGGGAAGAATATCAATGTTAAAGCGGCTTACCTTCACCTGCTTGGCGACACGATGACTTCGGTTGCCGTGATCCTGGGCGGCGTCCTGATCATTTTCTTTAAGGTCTACTGGATTGATCCTGTTATTACGATCATTATCGGCCTTTATATATTAAAAGAAACCTGGGCCATCCTGAAACAAACCAACGATATCCTCATGCAGGGAACTCCGGCAGGACTTGACCTGGAACAAATTTGCAAAGATCTGGAGCAGTTCCCTGAAATTTCTAATATTCATCATGTTCATTTATGGAACCTGGATGATCATTCCATTCATTTTGAATGCCATGTTGAATTAAACAAGGATTTACATTTATCTGAGACAGAATCCATTCACGAAAAGGTGGAACAGTTGTTGCAGAACAAATACCAGATAGGTCACATCACGATTCAATTCGAATTTGAACGGTGCAAGGATCAATCACTGGTCAGGTCATAGCCTCAAGCCGCTAGCCTCAAGCCTTATCCTTTGTTAGGGATTTCTAAACACCTAAACTATTCTTATAGCTTGCAGCTTGCAGCTTGCAGCTAGTAGACAATCATTTTTTCGAATTGGTTCTTCCTTAAATATCCCCTGATGATCACGTGTGCATCGCGATTGTCCTCAAAAGGCTTGATGATATCGTGCAGGATGCCTGAGTTCCCTCCTATATCATCCAGTTCGACGTATCCAAAGCCCACATACCTGCCGTTCTCAACTTTTACCACGGAGCATTCATGGGCGTAGCGGCCATCATCGACAATGAAAAAGTTCTTGTTACGGTAGGTGTATTTGCTGATAGCATCGATAGCGCGGTCGTTGTAGCTGGACGGGCTTTCCGCACCGACACAGGCTCCCCTGCAGATCCCCATGTGATGGTCAAAACAACCGCCCTTCGAGGAATATAACCCGCAGATCTTCTGGCAGAGGTTGTACTCATTCACGATCCGTTGCAGGTGGTTCACCCCTTCTTTCCTGGAACCGTATGAAGTGATCGGCAGTTTGTCCCCTTTGATGGCTTCAACTACCAGGTGGATATAACCATCCTGCCCGGTATAAGAGAACAATCCGTATTGAAATAGCGAACGCCGCAAAGAACGATTGAATACGGGCTTATGTTTCTTGATTTCAGCCGATTCAAGCAATGAAGCAACCAGGTCGCTGCCGGTCAGCTCGTAAGTGACCGAAGCGGTTCTTTCCCTTAGCTCAATCTCCCGTTTGTGATCATTATTGCTCAGATGCGACATGACCCGGCTGCGGATATTCACACTCTTGCCGATATAAATTATTCCACCGCTTTCGTCATGAAAATAATATACCCCCGGTGATTCCGGCAGATTATCGATGACTTCGACGGAGAGACTGGAATTCAATCCCTTAAGGGAAACGGTTTCCGGGCGGTGCTCCAGTTTCATGAGATGTTCCAGGAGTTGCACGGTGGTGAGTGCATCGCCGGCGGCCCTGTGACGTGCCGGGTTCCTGAAGTTGAGGATCTTTGCGAGGTTGCCCAGGCCATAGGACTTGATCCCTGGCATCAGTTTGCGGCTTAACTTCTTGGTACAAAGTGTTTTTCTGGAATAGTCGTACAATAACCGCTTGAACTCACAACGGATAAAGTTGTAGTCAAAAGAGGCATTATGGGCAACAAAGATCTTTCCCTCAGTCATTTCGACGATTTTCCTGGCCACTTCGAAAAACCGCGGCGCTTCGGCAACCATTTTATTGCTGATCCCTGTTAGTGCCGTGATGTGAAAAGGGATCCTGACTTCGGGGTTGATCAGTGTTTCAAACCTGTCGGTGATCTTTTCCCCGTCATGGATAAAGACCGCAATCTCGGTGATACGGTCCTTCCGGGCATTCAGGCCTGTTGTTTCGATGTCGATAATCGCATACATAGGTCAGTTTTTAGTTTTTAGTTTTGAGTGCTGAGTTCGGGAACCTTTTACTTGTCCAATTGTCCAGCTGTCCAATTGTCCAATTGTTTCGTCGTCCGATCATAACTTAAGTTTCATTTGAATTTCCCTTAAATTTTTCTGTATTGCCATCACTGTTTTCGTCAGTTCATCCTTGGGCAGGTTCGGCACGGGAATCTCTGAAGATACATAATGCACGAACTTCCAAACCTCCCGGATATCCTTCACATGCACCTCAAAAGGTTCATACAAGGGGTTCAATGATGAAAGAACGAGTTTCTGATCGGGCTGAAGTTTGTTTTCAGCTATTTTGAAAACGATCCCGTCTTCCAGTGTCAGGATGATATATGGATAACCATCCCTGATATTGAACCAGTTCTGGACGAATTCGCCGATCACCCACGATTTGTCAGGGATCGGGAGCATCGAGTCGCCGTTCACCTGGAAGGCACGGTATTTACGGTCCCTGGAAAGGAACGGCAACTGGAAGACCGGCAGCACGCGGATGAATTCCGGGTCGGCGAATCCGCTTTGGTAACCTGCCTTGGCCGTTTCGCTCACCAGTTCCACGTTCTCGTTGTTATCCGAATCGACGGTTGTGGCCAGCACCCTCAGCTTGCTGCCGGTGATGAACACATCGTAGCCGCGTTCCAGTTGCGACAGCTCGCTTTCGGCAAGCTTCGACAGGTCTACTTTCACCAGCGTATCGATAGAGATCTTAAAGAACCTGCTGAAGGCGATCAATGCTTCCAGCCCCGGCTCCGCAATGCCGTTTTCGTAGCCGCTCAGCGTCGAACGCTTCATTTCCAGCGAGAAAGCGATGTCGTCCTGGGTCCTGCCCAGCCGCTTACGCAACAATTTGATATTTGAACTGAAGTACATCATTTTATATGTTTATCCGGTTTTTTGAAAAAAATACCCGGTCGTTTGAAAAAAAAATTTTTTTCTTGACTTGTATTGATATTTTGATTAAATTGTAGTCAGAAATTTGATTAAATTTTAATCAAAATTATAACAAAGAAAATGAAAAGTCAAGTACCTGGGGAAACTTTTTTTATGGCACACGGATGACTGAAAACCGTCATATCGTCCACTTCGATCTCGACACCTTCTTCGTGTCGGTGGAGCGGCTGATGAATGCCCGGCTGGTTGGCAGGCCGGTGATCATCGGCGGCACATCCGATCGCGGGGTGGTGGCCAGTTGCAGCTACGAGGCACGGCAGTACGGCGTGCATTCCGCCATGCCCATGCGTACGGCCCGCATGCTCTGCGGCGATGCCATCATCGTGCGAGGCGACATGGACCTGTACACCCGCTATTCGCGGATGGTGACAGATGTCATTGCCGAACGGGCGCCGGTGTATGAGAAAGCTTCCATCGATGAGCACTACCTCGATATTACGGGCATGGACCGCTTTTTCGGGTGCCTGGCGTGGACCCAAGAGCTGAGGAAAACGATCATCAAAGAGACCGGGCTGCCCATCTCGATGGGGTTGTCGGTGAACAAGACCGTTTCGAAGATTGCCACGGGCGAGGCCAAGCCCAACGGTGAGCTGGAAGTGCCCCCGGAACGGGTACACAGCTTCCTCAACCCGCTGTCGATCAAGAAAATACCCATGATTGGCGACAAAGTGTACCACCTGCTCCGGTCGATGGGCGTGGATACCATCGAGACGCTCAGCCATATCCCGCCGGAGATGGTGGAGAAGGTGCTGGGAAAGAACGGCACCGTGATCTGGAAGAAAGCCAACGGCATCGACCCCACGCCGGTGAAACCCTACTCGGAACGTAAATCCATCGGCTCGGAGACGACATTCGACAGCGATACGATCGATGTGCAGCGCATCCGGCAGGTCTTATCGGCCAAAGTGGAACGGCTGGCCTTTGACCTGCGCAAACAGCAGAAGCTCACCTCCTGCATCACGGTCAAGATCCGCTACTCGAACTTCGATACGCACACCCTGCAGCAACGTATACCGTACACCGCTTTCGATCATGTCCTGATCAAAACCTCCATGGAGCTGTTTGACCGGCTTTACCAGCGCCGCATGCTGATCCGCCTGGTGGGCGTCAAGTTCAGCCACCTGGTCGGCGGTGTGCAGCAGCTCGACATGTTCGACGACACCCCGGAGATCATCAGTCTGTATAATGCAATGGATAATATCAGGAAAAGGTTCGGAAAGAAGGCGATACGGAGGGCGGTGGGAATGCCATAACCTCACCCCCTGTCCCCCTCTCCATTTGGAGAGGGGGAATAGGGGGCAGGGGGTAAAGGGGGTGAGGCAAAAAGAATGTTTTGGAACTGTCATTCATATTATAGTTTGAGATACGGGACGTTTTCAATTGAAGGTCTTGTAGGCCAGGCGAAAGCGCTGGGGCTGGAGGCGTTGGGCCTGACCGATATCAACAACTCCACCGGGGTCCTGAATTTCGTGAAGTTTTGCAGGGAATCGGGCATCAGGCCCCTGGCGGGAATCGAGTTCAGGGATGGGGACAAGCTGCTTTACACCTGCCTGGCACGAAATAACGAAGGCTTCCGGGAGATCAACGAGCTGCTGTCGCAGCATAACCTGGACGGCACTCCCCTGCCCCATCGTGCCCCGGACCTGCCCAACGCCTGGGTGATCTATCCGTTGGGGACGATCACCCGAACGGAATTGAAAGAGAATGAGCGGATCGGCGTGCGGCCCGAGACGGCCGGAAAACTGCTGTCGACAGTATTCTCCCACAACCAGGATGTGCTGGTGGCCCAGCACCCGGTGGTGCTTGACGGGCCGGGAAGCTTCCTGCTGCACCAGAACCTGCGCGCCATCGACCACAATACGCTGATCACCAAGCTGCAGGCGGGACAAACGGCGATGAAATATGAGCGGTTCTTCCCCACGGAAAGGATTTCAGGGGCCTTCAAAGATTACCCCGATATCGTTAAGAATACTGATGCAATGATCGCTTCCTGCTCGATCGATTTCGATTTCAAAGCAGTGAAAAACAAAGAAACGTTCACCGGCAGCCGCTACGACGACAAGGTGCTGCTCGAAAAACTGGCCGTGGACGGGCTGGAATACCGGTACGGGAAGAACAACAAAGAAGCGGCGCAGCGGGTGCGACATGAACTCGACATTATTTACCGGATGAATTTTTCAGCTTATTTCCTGATTGCATGGGACATCATCCGCTATTCCATGAGCCGCGGGTTTCACCATGTCGGGCGCGGCAGCGGAGCTAACAGCGTCGTAGCTTATTGTCTGAAGATCACTGATGTTGATCCCATCGACCTGAACCTTTACTTTGAGCGTTTTATCAATCCCAAACGCACCAGTCCGCCCGATTTCGACATCGACTATTCATGGGACGAGCGTGAAGCCGTTCAGGACTATATCTTTAAAAGGTATGGCCGGCAGCATACCGCCCTGCTCGGCGCCATGTCGACCTTCAAAGGCAAGTCGATCCTGCGGGAACTGGGCAAAGTGTATGGCCTGCCGAAACAGGAGATCGACGACCTGGTGGAATCGCCGTTCAGCCAGTACAACCGCAACAGCGTCACCCGGCAGATCTATGACATCGCCCGTATGATGGTCGATTTCCCCAATATCCGCAGCATTCACGCCGGCGGGGTGCTCATTTCCGAGAAGCCCATCACTTACTACACTGCGCTCGACATGCCCCCGAAAGGGTTTCTGACCACTCAGTGGGACATGTACGTGGCCGAGGACTTTGGCTTCGAGAAGCTGGATATCCTCAGCCAGCGCGGCATAGGCCATATCAGGGAGTGCGCCGACATTGTGGCGGAGAACCGGGCCGTCAAAGTGGACGTGCACCAGGTGGACAAGTTCAAGAAAGACCCTAAGGTCAAGTCGCAGTTGAAGAACGGCGAGACCAACGGCTGTTTCTACATCGAAAGCCCGGCGATGAGAGGGCTTTTAAAGAAACTGAAGTGTGACAATTACCTCACGCTGGTGGCTGCCAGCTCGATCATCCGGCCCGGCGTGGCCCGTTCCGGCATGATGAAAGAGTATATCCACCGCTTTCATCACCCGAACGGCTTCAAATACATCCACCCGGTGATGAAGGAACAGCTTGAGGAAACCTACGGCGTGATGGTGTACCAGGAAGATGTTCTGAAGGTCTGCCATCATTTTGCCGGGCTTGACCTGGCCGATGCCGACGTGCTGCGGAGGGCCATGAGCGGTAAGTTCCGGAGCCGGAAAGAGTTTGACCGGATCGTGGAAAAATTCTTTCATAACTGCCGGGAAAAAGGTTATTCCGAAGCCGTTACGAAAGAGGTCTGGCGGCAGATCGAATCGTTTGCCGGTTATTCGTTCTCCAAAGCCCACAGCGCTTCGTATGCCGTGGAGAGTTTTCAGAGCCTGTACCTGAAGGCATACTACCCGCAGGAGTTCATGGTGGCGGTGATCAACAACTTCGGAGGGTTTTACCGTACCTGGGTTTATTTCAACGAAGCCCGCCGCAGCGGGGCAACCATTCACCTGCCCTGCGTGAACAACAGCAATTACAAGACCTGCATCAAGGGCGGCGATATTTACACGGGATTTATCCACATCGACAGCCTGGAGCGGCAATTCGGGCATTCGATCATCACGGAGAGGGAGGCGAACGGGCAGTATGCCGGGCTGGACGATTTCGTGGGGCGGGTTAACGCCGGGCTGGAGCAGATGATCCTGCTGATCCGTATCGGCGCGTTCCGGTTCACCGGCAAGAACAAGGCGGAGCTGTTGTGGGATGTGCACCAGTTGTTGCGGCGAAGCCGGCCCAACGGGCATCACCAGTCGCTGTTCCGCGCTCCCCGGAATGAGTACCGCCTGCCGCAGCTTGTGCACAACGTGGTGGAGGATGCCTATGACGAGATGGAACTGCTGGGCTGGCCGGTGAGCATGACCATGTTCGACCTGTTGCAAAGCGAATTCCGGGGTGATATCAAGGCACGGGACCTGATGAAATACCTTGGGAAGAAGGTCCGGATGGTCGGCAACCTGGTGACGATCAAGTATGTGCGGACGGTGAAGCATGAGATCATGCATTTTGCCGCCTGGCTCGATGACGAAGGCGAGTTTTTCGACACCGTCCACTTCCCTCCCACCCTGAAAACCAGTCCGTTCAAAGGTGACGGAGTTTACATGATCATTGGAAGAGTGGTGGAAGAGTTCGGGTTTCCGAGTATCGAGGTGGAGCGGATGGAGAAGATGGTGCTGAGGGCGGATCCGCGGGGAGCTTGACCTCACCCCGTATCCCCATGAATGTGGGGATCGGCCTCCTCTCACCTCACCCCCCGGCCCCCTCTCCTGGATGTCTCACCTCACCCCCCGGCCCCCTCTCCTGGAGGAGAGGGGGAGCTTGTTGTTTCGACTTCACCCTGTAGGGGTGAACTGTCGGTAGGAACAACGCCCACACGCCACGATCACAACCCCGTCAGGGGTTGAACACGATGAATCAGGGTAGTAAATCCATCATCTCCCTGTAATGATAGATGTTAATTCCCGGGTTGTTTTTCCTGCCGGCCGCAACCATGGCCCGTGCCACATCTTCCGCGGGGATGGGTTTGTATTTTGATGGGAAAAGTAAAGAAAGCGGTTTTGAAACAACCTGCGCAATCGTTTCCATGGGGCGTGATTCGTTGCGCTTGCCCAGCAGCATGGATGGACGGAAGATGGAGATGGAAGGGATTGACTGCCTGCTGATCTCGTCTTCCACCTCTCCTTTCAGCTTGAGGTAGAAGTTATTACTTTGACTACTGGCACCGACCGACGATACCAGCAGGAACTGTTTCACGCCCGTTTCTGAGCAAATTTGCGATGCCTTCACCGGGATGTCGTAATCCACTTTTCGGTAGGCGGCCTGGTCGCCTTTGACTTTCTTTTGTGTTGTACCGACAGCGACAAAGACAGCATCACTTCCGGCAATACCAGACCTGAAAGCTGTCAGATTGGTAAAGTCGATGACAATGACCTTTACTTTAGGATGATGGATCTCAATTGGACGCCTTGTCAGAACTCGAATTTCGGCAACCTGATCATCTTTTTCAAGAAAATTTAATAAATGGCCTCCGATTAGGCCGGTAGCACCGATCAGAGTGACGGTTTTAGGGCTCATAGTTGAAGTAGTTTAAGGACAAAAATAGTGTTAAGTGTTGAGTGTTTAGGGTTAAGTGCGGGAATTCTTTTTTAACGCTCCGCGTGCCTTGATCCGGGATTCAATGGCAGACAGACCCCGAGCAATCTGTCCCAATAGATCTACCGAGCGGAATAGGCTCATTAACAAGAATTTGGAAGACATTTGCCTATTTCCTTTCTTGAGATGAATTACGGGCTTAATACACCTAACCTGGGAGTGCAACAGTGATATAAAAACCTCATGCTTAAGCCCACAGATCTGTTATGGTTTGTACTATGGAAAAATGATTTCCTTGTCCTGGTCTAAATTTACTGTACCATCAACAACTGTAGGATACAGAATATAACCTGATTGCTGCGTAACTTTCCAGGCATATGTCCCTTTTTCCAAATTATACACCTTGTAAGTATTTCCAGGAATTATGTCGCTATTTCCAGCTACTTCTATGAGATAAGGATTACTTGAAATACTTGTAAACCTTAATTCGTACTTCTTTGCATTTTCTTCTTTTTTACAGCTAAATAATACAATGCATGACAGCAATAGAAATGCTGACAATAATACCGTTAGATTCTTTTTCTTATCCATAACTTGTTAATTTTTTATACCCGTGTTAATTGCTTTAATTGATTTTAAATGTTTAGTTTTTCTTTTTCAGTTGAATTTACTCCTTTTTGAGCCTTTCATAAATTTTCTTCACTAGCCAATTCTTGACATCATCTTTAAACTCGGAATCAACCATAATTTTATCAAAAATCTCCTGATTAGATTCCATTCGGTCGATTAACGTTTGGACAAATATTTCATCAAATGCATACCTGAAGTTTTCAAGGGGATTATTCTTTGCCCTGATTTTTAATTCGTCATTTTCAAATAAGGCCTGCTCAATTTGTTCAAAATAGAGCTTATCCTGGTCAGTAAAATCAAAATTGTATTTCTCATTTAACAAATTGATGATATTCGAAAGAGTGTCTTTTTCATCTTTCGGCCTGGCAATTCCGGCTTCGGTCACCGGATCTAATTCATGTTTTCCTTGGACTTGAAGGACCAGGTCTCCTTCTGCAATTTTTTGCAAGCGATAGTATTCCAGTGCGACTTCATTATCAAGTTTCAATCTTTCAGTATAGTCAACTTTTGGTAGCTTTGTGAGTAAGAATCTGCCGAACGAATATAACTTCTCCAGTTCAACATCCTGGAACGGCATGATTTGAGAAAGGAATGAATATAAACGTGTAAATGAAGTAAGTGATTTACGAAATTCATCCTGCTGATCTTCATTTAAAGCCTTAAAACGATCCACCGACGGATCAATAAATGCATATAATTTTCCTTGATCCCTGACACTGGCACTGCCCGGCTTATAGAATATTTTAGCGAACGCATCCATTTCCGACCGATAATAAACCTGAGCGGCATCGGTTTTACCTTTTAAATCATAAAGATGATTAGGATCAGTTGTTTCACTCATCGTGGTCATCTCATAGTAAGGCTGGAATGAGTCAATTATCAATTGTCGGTCATTGGCAAAATCCAGAACAAAGGTGTCTTCTTTTCCGGGATAAGTTCTGTTTAATCGAGACAAAGTCTGAACTGCTTTTACCCCAGACAATTTCTTATCAACGTACATCGAGTGAAGAAGTGGCTGATCAAATCCATATTGGTACTTATCGGCGACAAGTAAAACCTGATATTCATGCGATGCAAATTTTTCAGGTAGTTCTTTTTCACCAAACTTATTTAACTGGGTTTCAGTAATGCCTTCCGGGAATAAATCATCAATTAGAGTACCTGAAAATGCGACTAATGGTCTGATACCGTTATAACCTTTTTCCTTAATATAATCTTTAAACTCAAGATAAAACCTTAGGGCATGCTTTCGGGAAGCTGTAACTACCATAGCTTTAGCTTTTCCTCCGATTTTTTTCATAGTGATCTGGCGAAAATGCTCTACCATCACTTCTGTTTTCTGTGCCAGATTTGTGGGATGCAACGATGCGAACCTGCCAATGGCTTTCATAGCCTTCTTTTTGTTCAATAGCGGATCGTCTTCAATGGTTTTATTAAATCTGTAATAGGTTTCGTAGGTAACATAATTCTTAAGCACATCAAGAATAAAGCCTTCTTCAATGGCCTGGCGCATGGAATAAAGGTGAAATGGTATAGGTTTTCCTTCTGAATCTTTTGTACCAAACACCTCTAAAGTTTTTACCTTAGGGGTTGCCGTAAAGGCAAACAGGCTGATGTTTTTTTGTGGACCTCGCTTTGTAATTGCTTCACGAATTGCATCTTCCGGATCATCGGTTTCATTTTCAATGGATTGCTCAATCCGTTGAGATTCTTCCAGTGATGGATTTTTACCCACCAAAGCCTCAGTCATTTTCCTGCTGGCTTCCCCTCCCTGACTGCTATGCGCTTCGTCAATAACAACTGCATATTTCCGGTCGGGGATTTCCGCTAAATGATTGAGTGCAAATGGAAATTTCCAAAGAGTTGTGATAATTATGCTTACACCATTTTTTATAGCATAAGCAAGTTGCTGAGAATCAATATCTACTCTTTGAACGACACCAGATTTATGTTCAAATTGATAAATAGTGTTTTGCAATTGTTGGTCAAGGACATTTCGATCGGTAACCACAATTACGGAATCGAAAATCTTTCTGTCATTTTCATCGTACAATGAGGACAATCGATATGCAAGCCAGGCAATCGAATTACTTTTTCCGCTGCCAGCTGAATGTTCGATTAAATATCGTTGCCCGCTTCCATTTGCCTTTGCATGAGTTATCAGTTTTCTGACCACATCAAGCTGATGAAAACGAGGAAACAGCAGGGATTCTTTGTAGTACTTTTTACCGTCAAAGGTATATTCCTCTTTCTGCAGATGAACATATCGCCCGATAATTTCCGACCAACTTTCAATCGCAAGAATTTCTTCCCAGAAATAAGCGGAACGATATGTTGAATAATCTCTAGCGGGCGGATTCCCGGCCCCATTATTGAATCCTTTGTTGAATGGGAAAAACCGTGTTCCATTACTTTCTAGTTTTGTAGTAAAATATATCTCATCCGGATCTATCGTGAAATGCGCTATTGCTCGTTTCTTAAACTGGAAAAGCAATTCTTTGGGATCCCGACTGGTTTTATATTGCTCGATGGCTTCCTGCACGCTCTGACCTGTGAAATGATTTTTTAGTTCAATGGTTGCCAATGGCAGGCCATTCAGTGAGATAAGCAGGTCAATGCTCTTGCTGCTTTTTGGCGAAAAATGTACCTGCCTGCTTATATAGTGTTTATTGCAGTAATATAATGATAAAGTATCCGGATTTAGTCCGCTATCTGGCTTGAAGAAAGCCAGCCTGAATTTAATCCCGCTATCCGTAATTCCGTGGCGGATTACATCAAGCATACCCCTGAGGTCCAGTTCTTTAAAAAGTCTTTGAATGAATTTATTTTCGGCTTCCTCTTTATAATACGAAACTAGCAATTCCCACTCTTTGGGCTGAGAGGTTTGAATAAATTCAATTACAGCCTTTTTGCTAAAAGCCAGTTCAGCGCTGAAATCCAGCGATTTGCCCTCGTACCAGCCATGACTCGTGAGGTGATTTATAATGGCGGATTCGAACGTCGATTCGGTATGTAATTCCCTATTCATTATTATTTTCTACTATTTCTTCTTCAGAAAGGCTGGATAAGAATTTCTTATAAGTATTGTCTTTAAAGATTGCTAAAAGCATTTCTTTCTGTTTTTCAGTCAGATCAAGCTTCTGGATGCCATTAGGGTAACATTCTTCAATAAATTGAAATTCATTTCCAAAGTCCGTATATCTGATTATTGAAGTTAATTCCGGATTCATTCTATTTATTCTTTTGGGTAATTCGACATCTAAAATGATTCCTAAATCGGGATCAATAAACCGAATCTGAGGTTTAAGATACGGATTTAATTCTCTTCCTAAAAAAGTGTGTTTTCCACCAAGAACCGACTGCCATATTACCCCAAAAAATTCTGTGCTTCCGGATTGGTAAACTTTTGCTATTTGTAAAGCGCCATCAATTGATCTGAATTCATCTCGATTCCTGGCCATCCTCGATAAAACCAGGAAAGGTTCCATATCAAAAGCCCCCTGAATTCTTTTGCCTGCATTAGTCAATTCATCAACCAGATAATCTTCGGCCTCAGTAATATGATCCCCTATCATTACATATGCTCTGTTATTCGTGCTATCATATCCCTGAAAAAGAAATTTCTTTTCTTCAACACCATACTGAATGGTCCAGAATTCCAAAAGTTGAGTTTTCCAGTTCCATCCACCGAAAATAAATTCTGCTGCTGAACGAGGATCGTATTGTGGATCATTAATTTCATCCACCAGAGAATTAATAAGTTCCGTAAAGATATTGCACAAATAGTCTAGCACCTCCCTGAGGTTTGTGTGCTGGTTCATGACTTTTTGATCGAACTTAATGGATGAAACCAGGTTGAGAACAAGGGGATATGCTTTTGTGGTTTCTCCGGCGAAACAAAGTAAGCAATCTTTCCGAGGCAGCTCGAAGAGCTTTATTCCATGCTTCCAGGTTTCTCCACCACCCGTAAGCATGCTATCCGTGGTAAAAACCAATTCCTGGTTATCCTTTTCCTGTCTGATCCAAGCTACGCAAAGTGTCATATTTAAATTACTTTAATCTTTCCTGTAACAACTTCTGAAACTAATACTGTACGATATTCTGTTAGTAGATTTATTTTTCTTTCAACCTTTTCTATTAAAGCATTAATTCTCTTTGTTTCTGAAAAAACAAAGCTTCCTATTAAAGTTTGTTCACCAACATTCGGATAAGGTATTGATAAATTGCTCAATCTTTCAACTGATAAACCCGGCTGAGCAGCTGATAATGAGTATTGATTCAAATTCATTGATCTTAACAATTCTGCTAACCAGGTGATATTTTCATTATCCAACCTTGTTACTACGACTGCATGCTCTGAGGCAAAGAACTTTCCTGAAGCATAATTTATGTTGCCGCATAAAGCGCCTTGCCTACCAATCAAAATATAATCACCATCATGGGTATAAGTTGATGTAAAACCCCTTAAGCCATTTCCTCCAAATACAGCGAATTCATCTGTTTCCCTAATATTATCAGAAGTTATTGATTCACCGCTTTTTAACTTAGCAATGTGTTTAAGCTTTTTCACCTCCCAATGTTCCGGAATCTCCCCTAGCCAATCAATTCCACTGGGTTTTAGATTCACATTTGGATCAATTCCTCTTGTAACCGCCTGATTAATAACTGCATCGCGTTCTTCTTTTAAAAGTTCAATCAGTCTTATCTTTTGATCAACCAGTTTGTCAACTCGGGCAGTCTTTTCGTCCAGGTATTGGGCAATGGCTGTTTGCTCAAACTCAGGTGGAATCAATAAAGGCAGATTTAGTAATTCCTGTCCATTAACATGTGGTATTCCCATCCCAATTGTCAGTGCCTTTAAAATTCTCTCAAACGATTTAAAATAATACCAAGTGTAGTCAGCTATTAAATCATGTATTGAAATTAAGGCCATTGTTGAAGACAACACACCTGATTTGCTCTTTATAAATTCTCCAGCATTAGAACCATCCCATAATAGAAGGATTTCATTTTCATTTACATTAATGTACTGCTTATAATCGCCCACATAATAAACTTGTTTTGAAGTTTCTCTCAGATACTCCATTGTCAAGTATGGTTTGCCTAACTCCTCAAATGTCAATTCTTTAGGATTTTTACCTTTAACAAAATCAATTTCATATCTAATCCTTTTAATTTCCCAATGTTCCGGAATATCGCCAATCCAATCAATTCCACTGGGTCTATATTTAGTATATTTTTTAATCTGCTGTGTTTCCATTACTTCAACATGTCATTCATTCTTTACTTTACCGGCAATTTATCCGGCAATATTGCCGGTATTTCTGCCGGAATCTAAATTTATACCTCTATAAATACCATTACCGGCAATTTCATGCCAATTGTTGCCGGTATTATTGCCGGATTCATTCTACAATAAAATATTGAGTAGCCCTACCTTCACCTTCAACTCTCAATATGCCTAAATCAACCATCTTTCTCAGATGATTACGAGCTGTCCTTTCAGACACTCCTAATAAATCCATATACGCTGATGAAGTAGTATTACCTTTAATTCTGATCTTCTCATATCCTTCACGTTCAGTAGCGGTCAATTCTTTAAGCTTATTTTGAATAACAACAGAAGAAGGTGGTGCACCGGTTTTGGTATAAATCGTAGTAATAAAGTAATTTCCATCCATCCGGAAAGCAGGACGTGGGACCTGATGTTTATCAGCCAGTTTTTTAAGTTCTTTCATGCCCAATCCAGCTTCTTCCACGACACCAATTTCGCTGAACAAGTAAGCAATTTTTGGATTTCTACTCTCAGGAGGAACATTAAAGTTATTGAATTTCTCTATCGGGTGAATCGGAGTACCCGGGCTAAAGACCTCAACACGGTCTTCATAGATATATACTTTAATTGTAGCACCGGCAATGGTATAGTCTCTGTGAGCAATTGCATTATTAATTGTTTCCCGAATGACTTCAAAAGGCACATCATAATATTCTTCCCGCTGAAGAGACTTGCGGGAAATGTACTTTGGATAAATATACTCCAGATACTTTTGGATTTCTTTAGGTTGTAATAATACAGGACCGATAAAAATATCAGGTTTCAAGTCCACTCCTTCCTGCCTGATAATAAACTGTATCCTTGCTTGGGGAAATGTAAGTTCTTGATTTTTACCAAAGAGAAGCAAACCAAGGCCAGTTGGTTTACTGATTTTTGTCATAATGTCTGTTTTAATAAGATGCAATTGGAGCAAGTACTTATTAAATTCTGGCGTTCCGGGTTTGTAGGGTAACTTTCCACGGGTAACCAGTTCATCCAATGCCTCAGCAGAAAAATCTTCAAGTGATACTTCCTGCAGAGCATTATCCAAAGGATCAACTAAAACCTCGATTTCTCCATCCTGAACCCGCTTTGCCTCGTCTATTGCATATTGAATGTATTCTTTATTTGCCAACCGGATTTTTTCAGCAAGATCATCATCAAAGAATTCATACTCTATTTTATTCTTAATAAGTGTTTTAATTCCCTCGCCTGCCACAGAAGGATGAGGATCCTGAATACCAATATATACTTTCTTGATTCTTGCATTCACTGTCCGATCAACACAAGCGCTTTTTGGGGAATTTCTTTTTACACAAGGCTCCAGAGTAGTGTAAAGTATATAATTGGTTAATGGTTCGGTCCGCTGTTTTTTATCCAATAATGTAAATTCAGCATGGTCCCCAGCTCGAATCTCACCCCGGTGGGCTATATCGATAAGTTCTCTGCCGTCAGGAGAAACTAGTACAGCACCGACTTTGGGGTCTGGTTTGTCATGGTGTTCAGAAATTGATTTTTTCATTTCTTCTACAGCCATTTCCATAAACTCACGATGAGTGAAAATCTTCTTCTGCTTGCCCATTTTATAATATCTCTTTAAGTGAATCCCTTGTTTCTTCTTCTAAAGCAAGAATCTCTTTTCTGATCTCCTCAAGACTTCGTAATGGTTTGTATTTGTAGAAATACCGGGTAAAGTTAATTTCATATCCTATCCTGGTTTTATTGTGATCGATCCAGGCATCAGGCACATATGGCAGCACTTCGCTAGTTAAATATTCTTCAATATTTCCTTTCAAAGGAACATTTTCAAAATCTCTCAGGTCGACTTCCGGAATGGGCTCTCCCTTTTTATCCTTTTCTATCTGTCCCTTATTATCTCGTTTAGGTCTTTCTACAACGATTCTACTATATCCAAAGTCTTCATTATCAAACACCTTCGAATATTCACTGTTTTTGAAATCATAATAAATCTCTGTTATTGTTTTAATTTGGTCAGGTTTTTCATCCCTGCCATCACCTATTTCCTTTCTTTTACTGCCAAGGTTTCGGGTCATTTTAATATAAAAGGGATTTCCTTTATCTCCATATTCCCAGTTATTTCCACTCGCATTGATCAGTTGAATTTTACCTTTTCTCCTGGGTTCTTTTCGATTTGTAACAATCCACAAATAAGTTGCAATGCCGGTGTTGTAGAAAAGCTGGTCAGGCATTGCGATAACGGCCTCCAACATATCGTTTTCAATAATCCATTTTCTGATTTCACTGGGACCACTTCCAGCACCACCACTGAATAAAGGCGATCCATTGAATACTATTGCAAGGCGACTACCATCAACATTTTGTTTCATTTTACTTATCATATGTTGCAAGAACAAAAAAGATCCATCGCTGATTGATGGAAGACCAGCTCCGAATCGTCCGGCATATCCTTTATTTTCATATTCATCGACAATGAACTTTTGTGCTTTTTTCCAATCCACACCAAATGGCGGATTGCTAAGCATATAATCAAATTTAACATCCTCAAGGCCGTCCTGGCTGAAACTATTGCCGAATTTAATATTAGCTGTATTTTGCCCTTTAATAAGCATGTCTGATTTACAAATCGCATAGGATTCAGGATTCAGTTCCTGCCCAAACAGTTCAAGTTTTGCGCTTTCATTCAGTTCATGCAAGTATTCATCGGCAATGGATAACATACCCCCGGTTCCACAGGCCGGATCATATAATGTTTTAACGATCCCTTCTCGTCTTAATATATCTTTATCATTAATGAATAACAGATTAACCATCAACCTGATGACTTCCCTGGGAGTAAAATGTTCTCCGGCGGTTTCATTTGAAATTTCAGCAAACTTTCGGATGAGTTCTTCAAAGACATATCCCATTTCCATGGATTCCTTGACTTCAAATTTATCTTTGGCATCAGCAAAGTGCTTGATAACCATGTACAATAGATCATACTCTTCAAGTTTCTTAATCTGATCCTCAAAGCTGAAATACTCGATGATTTCCCTGGCACTTAAAGAAAATCCATTAATATAATTTCGCAGATTCGCGGCAATGTTGTTGTGGTCCTTTGCTAATTCAGCAAAATCGTATTTGCTTCTGTTATGAAATTTTACCCTGGAAATCCCATTAAGAATAGGCTCAAGTATTTCTGGCTTTTTATTTTTATGCTTCTGATATGCTTCAAGAACTTGTTTTTTTGTCGGTTCAAGCACAATATCCAAACGTCGTAAGACTGCGAAAGGCAGGATTACTTTACCATAGTCTGCTTGTTTGTAATGCCCGCGTAGCAAATCCGCGATTGACCAAATAAAATTTGCTTTCTCTCTGAAGTTGTTCATTTTATATTAATTTCTATTTTGAAAATTTCCGCAAATAAGCCTTACCAAATTTATAAACATTGTCAATAACAAAATCAACTATTTCGACCCAATGCGGCGGATGGGAGGGGGATTCAAATATAGTAAAAAGAATAATATGCAAAAAAGTTCTTGAAAAAATGAAGGGAAGTGGAGAGGTTAAAAGTGTTGGTTGTGATGTGGAAAATGGATTATAAGACCACCGGTATTGTTTTAGCACTGATAATCAATAAGGACACTTAGATTGATTTGTCACTTTGTGCTCCCTGCTAAATTTCTGGGCTGAAAATCTCTGAATCATGAATGTTCTTTGTTTATTGCAGGCGAAATCCTAAAAAAAACCAGCCAAATCCGCAACCAGTTTGACTTTTAACAGTATAACAAAAAAGCAAACTATCATCATTGAACAGGTCAGTCAGAGGATTTATATTAAAACTGGCAATTTTTGCCGTTCCGATGTTATCGTTCGGCCAGGATTTCCTGCCTGTGCTGAACGATAATTACATGGGAATCAACCAGGCTTTCCTGCAGCCTGCCGCCATTGCCGACAGCCGGTTCAGGACCGACTGGAACGTGGCGGGTTTCAATAATGATATCTACAATGATGCCATCCGCTTTCGTTCACGGTGGATCCTCTACCCTGCCCAGATCGTGACCAACGACGAATGGTGGAATGAAAACACCTATATGGCCGATGCGAACGGGAAGGACAAAAGCATGTTCATGTCGCAGTCTGCCCTGGGTCCCGGGTTTTTAGCCAATCTTGACAAGAAATCCAGGTACACCATCGGTTTCACTTCCCGGGTTCGGAGCATCACCAACGTGGACGGTATGGACGAACCGCTGTTCCGGCTGATGTACAGCAACTATAATGAAAAACAGTATTTTAACAAGTGGTACTTTGACGAAAAAATGCGGGCCATGCAGCATGTGTTCGGTGATTATGGCATCACCTATGCACAGGTCATCCCGGTGTTAAAAGACGCCAAGCATTTTTTTAAAGGCGGCGTGACGCTAAAACTTCTTCAGGGCATTGCTTCGTCGTACCTGCAGACCGATGAGCTCTATTATTATTTCAACGGGGATGAATACCCTGAATCCAAACTGGTTTCATGGAACACACCTTACGCAAAAGCCGGTATTTCTGATAATTGGGGAGATATCGATGAAAAAGGGAATTATAGTTTCGCGATGAATTACCAATGGACTGCTAAGCCATCGGTCGGCTTTGACCTCGGATTCGTCTATGAGTTCAGAAAAGATTTTATTAAGGAAAAGAAAAACGACAGCGTTCGCGATGTGAAGATTGCCGGGCGGTTATCCAGGCCGGACCTGAACAAGTATTTCCTGAAGGTTGGCGTTTCGTTGCTGGATGTAGGCTCCCTGACCTATCAGAAAGACTATTACAGTTCTGATCTTATCACAAATTTCACACCCGATTATCTCACCAGGTACCAGGGAGGTGATAACAGTGTTCCTCAAAATACTTACTGGATCGAGGGTGATGAGGTGGAGTTCAATTACAGGAATTATGTCCCGTTTTCACAGGAAATGCACCGGAGATCAGAAGAAGGTGAAGGGGTTGTGAAGGAAGGAAACAATAAAAAGAAATACTATGTCAAGTTGCCGGCAGCGGTGAGTTTGCAAGCCGATCTGAATCTTTTTCTGGAGGGCCTTTATGTGAATGTTACGACCTATTGGCCATTAAAAACCGGCTATTCCCATGCCCCTAACTCGCATTATATTTCAAATTACAGCATCACGCCACGTTATGAACACAAGTGGTATGGGGTTCAGGTTCCCGTTCAAATCAACCAGTATGGCAAACTGAGTGTCGGGCTTGGCGTCAGGGCCGGGATTGTTTATATGGGTGTAAACAACTTGTTCTCAAACACTTTCAGCGATCCTTACGGGATTAACGCGTATGTTGGGGTTAAGGTGCCTGTTTACCAGAAAGATCCGACCAAGCCGGTTAACATTAAGGAAGAGAAAACACGGATCGTATACGTACCCTGCTGCGACTGCTGTAAAAGAGATTCCTCAGGAATCAGCCATATGACCGGACTACCCGGCTGCATTGAGATCAATGCCAATCATTCGATGATCAACATCAATTCCTTTAACAGGACAGGGAATACGGATTTATCACCCGTGAAAGATAATGCAAAAGAATCAATTGACAAGGATACCACTTCAGCGGAGCAAATAAAATCGACTACCCAATTACCTCCGGATTGTCCGCCGTTGATCAATCTCTATTATGATTTCAACAAATCAGTTCCTGTGCTGAGTGAGGAAAACATCAAAATACTTGATGCTTATGCAGCCTGTCTTCTGGCTGATCCGAACAGAAGAGTAACCATCTCCGGCCATACGGATTACATTGGAAGCGTGGATTATAATGACAAGCTTTCAAAAGACCGGGCTGATTCAGCAGCAAATTACCTAAAATCAAAGGGCGTTTCTGAAAGTCAATTGATGATCGAATGGCATGGTGAAACGAAACCGGCATCAACCAATTCAACCCCTGAAGGCAGGCAGCTTAACCGGCGGGTTGAGATCGAACTTCTTGAATAAATGTGCCGGTTGTCATAATAATTCCCTTTTCCGCCCTGCCGATCATCGCATTGCGAAAGTCTCCCACCTGTGCCCTGGAAACTACACCTTTATATCTTTTGCATTGAAACAAGACCTTGAAACTTACAAACGGATTCATCTCCAGCGTTCCATATCCATCAATACCTCCGTCATGAGTTTGACCTGTCACTACTACATTTTCAAATCCAGATTCTCTCAACAATCTCTGGCAAATCTTTTCAAAACCTTCGGGAGAAAGACTCTGAAGTACCTGCAACAGATCAGGTTTATTAACCGGTTGTATATCATCAGGTTCACTTTCCTCCTGCTCTTCGATGATCTGTTGCTCGCTCTTATTTTGTCTCGTCTTGCGGTGAATTACAACCCACTTGCGAAAAATCTCCCGCGCCTGTTCGTCAGTTAACCTGGTGCCCTCTCCTTTTGCAGATAAAGCCCAGATTCCGCGCTTTGAAGTATCAAGAAGCCCTTCCCATGCTAAATACTGCCGAGCCCAGGCCACTTGGTTATAATATCTTGATTGTCCGGAGTTGAGTAATTCATCAAGTTTATCTTCCTTTAGATTCAGGTTTTCAGCAATCTTGTCGGCAGCTTCCCGGGGTATGGCAGAGCCTCCCAATTGCCGCAACGCATCCAGCAATGGACCGAACCAACGGACAAATTCAGCCTGACTCGCTTTCGTTTTTGCCATAATTATTTGAGTGATATTGGATTAATGCGAAAGAACTTTGGTTAATCGTTCAAAGATAATACAATATCTTTCAAAGATAAATCCGAAAAGAATAATTCCACCGAGTCAGATTTTTTAATCCACGATCTCACGGAGCATTTATTCTATAATTAACTCTCCATTACTTCTCCTTACCCTCATTTTATTTGATAAATCATTCTGATCATTTCACTAATCATTTATAAATTAAAACATTGGCATTAATTTTTATTAAGATCCTTACAGATTTGGATCATATAAAAAATCCGTGCATATTTCTTGACAATTTAATATATCTAGAGTATATTTGTGTTTTAAATATTTGCATTTTTTTAATATGAGATAAAAGGAAAGAAATGAAAACATTTGTTATTGTTCTTTTGACAATTTGCCTGTTCGGATGTGCACCTGCCTCTAACAAAAGTGTTGATGCCTACAATGCTGATCCGGTTGCAACGGATACCATTAGAATTTCCACGTGTTATTCCTGTGAAAGACTGACTAAAAAATGGATTGATGAATATCATAAAATACATTCCGACGTCCATTTTAAATTAAACATCAATGAAAGTTCCTCGTGTCTTGCTTCATTAAATGAAACTTCGGACATTGCCATGATCTCTCGTGAGCTGACAATGGAAGAAGAGTCGGCCGGCTATTGCGTGGCATCCGTTGCAAAACATGGTGTGGTGCTGATTATCAATGAACATAATCCGTACATTGATTATCTGAAAGACGGGGTCACAAAAGAAGCGATTACCGAAGTCTTTAAAAAGGGAACATGGTATCCGGTCACAAAACAGGAAAAATATCCGCTTAACTTTTACTATAGGCCTTCCAGGGCAGGCAACACCTGGAACCTGTTAAATTTTTTAGACATCAACATCGATAACCTGACCGGAAAATCTGTAGAAACTGAGTCGGACATGATCAATGCCGTCAGGAACGACATTTACGGATTGGGTTATTGCAGCCATATTCATGCATATGACCCTGAAACGAATGCCCAGGTGAGCGGAATTAAGGTTTTGCCTATCAAAGATTATTACGGCCTGACGCACCATTTTTATGACAGCCTGAACCTGCTGAAACACGCGATCTGCTGCGGGCGGTACAAGTTTCATCTTTATCCTACTATTTACCTGACCATGAAAACAAAACCGAATGATGAGAACATCCGGTCTTTTGTCCGTTGGATTTTCACGGATGCCCAGCCAATTGTTGAAAGTGAAGGTTATATCAAATTAGGGCAAAGTGAAATTGGTTGTAGGATTAAAGACATTTAAGATTCATGGGATTCGCAGGAATGAAGGACCAGGATGGTGATCCTGATTCTATCTTATCACGATTCTCCCGTTTCCTTTTTTAAGAATAGTTCCAATTGCGGCACCCTGAACGCCTGCTTTCTCAAGCTTATTAATAAAATCAGCGGAATATAGATCTGGTATGCAAACCAGCAATCCGCCATTTGTCTGGGCATCACAGAGCAACATTTTCTTTATGTAACTCACTCTCTCATCCCAATTCACAAATCCTTCAGCGTGTTCCAGGTTGCTCAGTGTTCCACCGGGAATGACGCCCGCCGCAGCCTGTTCTTCAGCGCCGGGCAGCAGCGGAACGGCCGATGAATCAATTTCCGCATCTACCCCGCTCGCACTGGTGATTTCATGCAGGTGTCCCAGCAAGCCAAAGCCGGTAATGTCGGTGCAGGTGTTGACGGGGAACTGGAGCATTATTTCGGCAGCCGTCTTGTTCAGTTCCAGCATGGTTAATATTGTTAAATTGTTAAATTGTTGGTCGGTTAGTTCTCGTTTCATCGCTGTAGTCAGGATTCCGGTGCCGATCGGTTTGGTAAGGATCAGTACATCACCTGGTCTGGCGCCTGAATTGCGCAGGATCTTTTCCGGATGGATGATCCCGGTGACGGCCAGTCCGAACTTGGGTTCATTGTCGTCGACCGTGTGGCCCCCAATGATCTGAATGCCTGCTTCAGTAGCTTTTGCAGCCGCGCCCTGAAGGATTGCTTTAAGCGCCTCCATGGGCAGGCGGTTGGAGGAAAAACCGACTATGTTCAGGGCAAACAATGGCTTCGCTCCCATGGCGTAGATATCGCTGAGCGCATTGGCTGCGGCGATGGCCCCGAAGGTAAACGGATCATCCACGATTGGAGTGAAGAAATCCAGGGTTTGAACGATGGCTTGCTCATCATTGATCCGGTAAACCGCGGCGTCATCCGCCTGATCACTTCCAACAAGAATATCGGGATGAAAAGTCACCGGCAAAGCTTTCAGTATCTCCTCCAGCAATTGTGGCCTCAATTTGCATGCACACCCCAATCCATGCGTATACTGTGTTAATTTAACCCCCTTTCCTCTCTTCCCCTCTTCCCAAATCACTGACGACTGATGACTGACGACTGACGACTGACGACTGACGACTGAAATAACAGCCTCCGCTGCATTCTCCACATCCATCTCACTCAAAAACATGCCAGTTGAAAACCGGATCGTACCCATGGCATACTCTTCCGGCACTTGAATCGCTTTTAACGTAGCCGACATCCGGGTTTCTCCGGCATGGCAGGCAGCACCGGCTGAAGCAGCCACTTCATCAGCCAGTTCGGCCAGTATCGTGTTCGCTTCTATTCCCGGGAATGATAAACTTAAGGTGTTTGGCAAGCGGTTTTCAGGATGACCGTTCACCCGGACCGGGGGAAAAGCAGCCAAAATCTTTTCAGATAATTTATCCCGCAAATTCCTCGAATGAAGAATGTTATCTTCCAGGTCCTGAAGTGCCAGTTCACATGCTTTTCCCAATCCTGCTATCAAAGCAACGTTTTCTGTGCCTGCCCTGAGGTTTTGTTCATGATCGGCACCGTGGATCAACTTTTCAAGCTTCACCCCTTCCCTGACAAATAATGCCCCGACACCTTTAGGTGCGTACAGCTTGTGACCTGCGATGGAAAGAAGGTCAGCGCCCAGTTCCTGGACCGGAATTTTCCCTGCAGATTGTGCCGCATCGGTATGAAACAGGATGTTATGACGGTGGGCAATGGCAGCCAGTTCTTTAATAGGCTGAATAGTCCCAACCTCGTTGTTCGCATGCACAATGGTCACCAGGATTGTGTCGGAAGCAACAGCTTTCTCCAAATCTTCCGGAAAGACCATTCCATATTCGTCCACCGGCAGCCAGGTAATTCGCAAGCCCTGTTTCTCCAAATATTTGCAAACTTCAGTCACGGCAGGATGTTCCACCTGGCTGGTGATAATATGGTTGCCCTTGTGCCGGTAAGCCATAGCCACCCCCTTGATTGCCAGGTTGTTCGATTCACTCCCGCCACTGGTGAAGATGACTTCATGGTTCCGGCAGCCAATCAGAGCGGCAACCTGCGCACGGGCTTTTTCCACGGCTGTCCTGGCCTGCGCGCCAAAAGCATGGCTGCTGGAAGGATTGCCGAAGATTTGCTCCAGGTATGGTTTTACAACCTCAGAAACTGCAGGGTGAACAGGCGTGGTTGCGTTGTAATCAAGATAAATCAAAGCTTAATGTTGAATGTTGAAGGTTGAATTAGGGGCAAAGTTAAGATATAAATGAAGATTCACAGTTTTGGATGCAGACCGAAATGCTATCTTTACAACATGTAATTTTATCAGAAATGGAACCAGGAACCAGGAACCAGGAACTAAATAACCGTGGCGACAAGGCCACCAAAACGGGATTCGGTGAAGGGGTGCGGGATGCGGCCAGGGTAAACCCTGCGGTTGTCGGGCTGGGTGCCGATATCACCGCTTCGGTCGGGATGAACCTGTTCCGGGACGAGTTCCCGGAACGGTTCTTCTCAATGGGGATCGCTGAGCAGAACTGCATCGGTGTTGCCGCGGGAATGGCGCTGAGCGGAAAAGTGCCGGTCTTTTCGACTTATGGTGTGTTTGCCGCTTTACGGACTACCGACTTCATCAGGATATCGTTATGTTACAACTACCTGCATGTGATCATCGGGGGTGCCCATGCCGGCATTTCAGTGGGGCCTGACGGCGCCACCCACCAGGCACTGGAAGACCTTGCCATTATGCGTGCCCTGCCAGACATGACAGTGATCTCTCCTTGTGATGCCACACAAACCCGCATACTGACCATGAAAGCGATCAATGAACTTAACGGGCCGGTTTATATCCGTTTCGGGCGTGAGGCTGTGCCGGATTTTTCGGATGGAAATTGGAAATTGGAAATTGGAAAGTCGGAGTTGATGCATAATGGTTCAGATGCTACTATTATCGCGACAGGCCATATGGTTTGGGAGGCTTTGCAAGCTGCTTATTCTTTAAAGGATAAAGGGATAAACGTCCGGGTGCTGAATATGCACACAATCAAACCCATTGATAAAGAAGCGATCATTCAGGCGGCCGGGGAAACCGGCCGGATCGTGACGGCGGAAGAACACCAGGTGAGCGGCGGACTCGGAAGCGCTGTAGCTGAAGTACTTGCACAGCATTATCCGGTACCGGTGAAATTCGTAGGCATGCCGGATTGCTTTGGTGAATCGGGTAAACCCGGGGAGCTTATGGAAAAATACGGACTGACTGGCGAGGCTATTCAGCAAGCCGTGATAAGTCTATTGGATATTCAACACGGCTAAGGTAAAGGCCCTTCGCAGGTACCGATTCTCCTGCACTGCACCGGTTTTTTTCTTCGATAATATTCCTTAAATCCTCAATGGTAATCCTGTGATGCCCCAGATCCACCAGGGTCCCTACGATTGCCCTGACCATATCGTGCAGAAAGCGGTTCGCCGTTATCCTGAAAATGAGCCGGTGATCATCCTTATGCCATCGCGCATAGAAAATACTGCATAAGTTGGTCTTTCTTTTCTCATTGAATTTCGAAAAGCTTGTAAAATCCTCGTATTCCATTATCACTTCCCCTCCCTTGTTCATCAGTTCGAAATCTAATTTATTATGTACAAACCATGATGCACTATTTAAAAAGGGATCTTTACGGGTATGGATATGGTATTCATAAGTCCTGGAGATAGCATCATACCTGGAATGAAGTTCAGCGGGAACGGAAAAAATGCTGAAAATTACGATATCTTGAGGCAGGTACCGGTTAAGCCTGTGAACAAGGTCCTTGAGTTCCTGCCGGCTTTTTTCTTCCGGAAGGTCGAAATGAGCATAAAACTCCGTGGCATTGACCCCGGTGTCTGTCCTTCCACAGCCGATCATTTTAAAGTCCTTCATCCACATCAGCCGGACTGCATCGGTGATCACCTGCTGCACGGTCATGGCGTTCTGCTGGATCTGCCATCCGTGGTACCTGGCCCCGTTGTATGCCAGTTTTATGAAATAGCGGTAGTGCATCTTATTTAAAACCGTTTCAAATTTAAAGCTTTCCTTCGATTATTCACTGACGGTAAATCCAAAATACTATTTTTGTGTTATCTTTTAAAAAAACGTGTTACTATGAATATAAAACGCTTTGGCGTATCACTGGAAGATGATCTTCTGGAAGCACTGGATTCCTATGTCGCAGAAAACAAGTTCCCCAACCGTTCCCAGGCCATCAGACACCTGATCCGGAAAAATCTTGTTAAAAAGCAATGGGAAGGAAATGAAGAAGTTGCGGGGGCAATTGTGCTGGTTTATGATCATCATAAAAGAGACCTGCAGCACAATTCGACCCATATCCAGCATGATTTTCACGACCTGATCCTTTCCGTGCAACATGTCCACCTGGATCATCATCATTGCCTGGAAACGATTGCCGTAAAAGGTAAATCAGACAGGCTGACCGAACTGGCCAACCAACTTATCGGCTTGAAAGGGATTTTTCACGGGGAATTGGTGATGACGGGGAAATAAGAAATGTTGAATGTTGAAGGTTGAATGTTAAATTATAATTTATGAAGCTTTTGTCGGTATTTATACTGCTTCTGTTGGGTTTTGGGGGATATGGCCAGGAAGTGATCATTGAAGGTGTTGTGCGTGATGCTGAGTCCGGCAATCCGCTGAGTGGCGCTCATATATCCGTCGAAAACTTTAAATCGGGTGCTATCAGCGATTATAAAGGGGCATTCAGGATAACAGGTTTATCGACAGGTGATCACATTCTCCGGGTAAGTTTTATCGGCTACGAAACCAGCCGGCTTGAAATAAAGTCTCCCGGCGCCGGGGTTTTTCGTGCGGATTTCAGCCTCAAACCCATGCCTTACCTTGCTGAAGAAGCGGTCATTACGGCGAACCGGATTGATGTGTCAAGAAACATCACGCCAATGACTGTTTCCCTGGTCAACAGGCAGGCGCTTGAAAATGACGGCAGCCAGAACCTGCTCCCCGTCGTTGGCGAGCAGGTGCCCGGAATATTCGTAACACAAAGGGGGATCACCGGGTTTGGGGTTGCCGATGGTGCGGCCGGAAGGATCAGCATCCGCGGCGTAGGAGGATCGCCGAATACCCAGGTGCTGGTGCTGATCGATGGCCATCCGCAGTTCATGGGGCTGTTCGGCCATCCGATCCCCGATTCCTACGCTGCTTCTGATGCGGAAAAAGTTGAAGTGATCCGTGGGCCGGCTTCTATTTTATACGGATCCAACGCGGTGGGCGGGGTGATCAACATCATTACCCGGCAGCAGGCAAAAGAAGGCGTTTCATTGTATGGAAAACTGGGTTACGGCTCTTTCAACTCGCTGACGGCAAATGTCGCTGCGGGTGTGAAATACAAGAAACTTCAGGCATTTGTTTCCTATAATAAAGATAAAACCGACGGCCACCGCGACAATTCGGATTTCAACCTGGACAATATCTACACCAAGTTATCCTGGGACCTTAACTCGCATTTCAGGATATGGACCGATGTCAGCCTGGCAAGGTATGAGTCGACCAATCCGGGACCGGTCAATACAACAGACACAACGTTTCAAAATCCAACGCACTACCAGGCCATGGAACGGGGATTTGCTTCGGCTGCTATTGAAAACCGGTATGAGAAATCGCAGGGGGCTCTGAAAGCTTATGTTAACTGGGGGCATCACACCCTTGCCTATGATGACTTCGAGTCCAATGACTTGAATTACGGGCTCATGCTATACCAGGCCATCAACCTTTTCCGCGGGAATACGATCACGGCTGGATTCGATTTCGCACAATACGGGGGCTATGCTTTTAACAACATTGACCTTGACCCGGTGAAGTTTGTCGATACAACGGTTTTTGAAACCGGAGCTTACGCTCTGATCCAGCAGGAATTATTCAATAAACTAATTGTTTCCACAGGATTGCGTTACCAGTACCACGAAATGTTTACCTCAGCATGGATCCCCCAGGTTGGTGCTTCATACCGCTTAAAGGACAATACGACGCTCAGGGTGAATATTTCGAAAGGTTACCGAAGCCCGACCATCCGGGAGCTGTTTTTGTTCAATCCTGCCAACCCCGATCTCGATCCGGAAAGCATGTGGAATTATGAAGCCGGTTTGCTGCAGCGGCTTATGAACAATAAGATTTCGCTGGATTTAACCGCTTTTTATGCCCAGGGCAAAAACCTGATCGAGACGGTTGGGCAATTTCCTGATATTCAGAATCAAAATGCCGGTAGTTTCGAACATTACGGATTGGAGTTCCAGGGGAAATACATGATTTTTGAGGACCTGAATATCTTGTTAAATTATTCATGGCTGCACACCGATAAACCCACGCTGGCTGCTCCGGAACACCAGGTTTTCCTGCAGGGCAATTATAAACTGAAAGGTTTCTCTTTCAACCTGTCGGCAAATTATATCAGTGATCTGGTAACTAATGCAGAACCGTTTTCTGAAGAATCATTTTTCCTTATCTCAGCCAGGGTCAGTTACACGGTTAAGGATTTCATCACCTTCTATCTGGATGGGGAAAACCTGTCGGATCAGCAGTATGAGATCAATTACGGTTACCCGATGCCGGAGATTTCGGTGATGGGCGGAGTAATAGTGAAATGGCAAAAAGAGCTTTAAGTTATTTGTGATATGAGATTTTTCATTTTAGTTAGTACGGTTATGATTTCTGGATTGGTAAGAGGACAGTTGGATACTGCAAGTATTGAAAGAGTTACACATTTCCATTCCGGGGCCGGCGGGGTGGTCTTTTCCGGATTGCCCATGCACAAGGAAGATTACGCGGCAGATGTGCAACAAATAATGGATGAAGCCATTGAAAAACATGGCCTTGAGGAATGGCGGCTGGTGGTTATTACCAGCGAATTGCACGGACATCTGGGTATTTATTCGATCATCGGTGCAAAAATGGGGCTGTACGCCAGGGAGCTTCTCGTTAGGGACCTTGATGGAATAAATATCCAATCGCATGCCGGGTTGAATCCCCCGGTGAGTTGCCTGAACGACGGTTTGCAGGCAAGTACAGGAGCCACACTGGGCCATGGCCTCATCCAGGCCGGTGAAACCAGCACTCCAGTTGCTTCGGCCCGTTTCATCAAAGGAGATACGATACTTGAACTCTCTCTGAAGCAAGAGAGGGCGAATGAGATCCAACGCATGATCCGCGAAGCCCTGCAATCTTCAGGTGGCTTAAATGATGAATACTGGCTGCAGGTTCGAATTCATGCCCTTAACATCTGGGCCCGGTATGACCGGAAACAAATATTTGAGCAACGATTTTTAGTGAATAAGGAATAGTGAATAAGAATAATTAAGGAACCTGGAACCTGAAACCTGGAACCCGGAACCCGGAACCCGGAACCCAGAACCCGGAACCAACAGCCAACAGCTAACAGCCAACAGCTAATAACCAACAAACAATGTACCAACTACTTACAGGAATACTAATGTCGTCAGTCCACGTGGTGACCGGTCCGGACCACCTAGCGGCAGTTACGCCACTGGCAATCGAGAACAGGAAAAAAGCGTGGCATATCGGCTTCTTCTGGGGGCTGGGACATGTATTAGGCATGCTGATGATCGGGATGCTTTATATGGCTTTCCGGGAGCTGATCAATGTGGAGAAAATTTCAGGCTACAGCGAATATCTTGTAGGTGTAGTGCTGATCGGTCTCGGGATCTGGGCTATCTTCAAATCCTTCAGGCATTTCCATTCATATCACACCCACCCTCACTATCATGATAAACCGGTTCCACAAGTTCATATACACCGGCATGAGCATGAGGATGAATTTGAACACACCCATCAGCATCAAAAACCGGGAAAGCAGAACAGCATCACCGCATTGCTTATCGGCACCCTTCACGGTTTCGCCGGGATCTCGCATTTTCTGTTGATCCTGCCTACCCTGGCACTACCCAGCATGATCGACTCTGTTTTTTACCTGACCGGTTTTGCTGCCGGAACCATCCTTGCCATGGTCATTTACGCTATATTGCTGGGGCTGGTATCACATAAAACATCCGATTTTCCTCATTCAAAAACATTCCGTAACTTAAGGGTAGCGGCAGGATTGATTGCAATTGGGGTGGGGATTTGGTGGCTGGTCTGAAGGCTACAAGCTACAAGCTACAAGCTATAAAGAGTGTTATAGCTTCAGGCTTGAGGCTTGAGGCTTGCAGCTTGAGGCTTGAGGCTTGCAGCTTGCAGCTTATGGCTAGGATTTCTTCTTTGCCCTGTACTCCGATGGAGTCATCCCGGTGACCTTTTTAAAACAAGCGTTGAAGGATGATTTGGACTGAAATCCGACCATTTCACCAAGGGCTTCGATTTTCATCTGGCTATGGTCTTCTTTAAGCAATAATTCTTCCGCATCTTTTACCCGGTATTCATTGATCACACCGTAGAAATTTTTTTGAAGCAAATCATTCAGGACAAAACTGATCTTTCTTCTGCTAATGTTGAGATGAGAGCAAAGATCATGCATTGAGAAATCAGTGTCTGTATAAGGTTTTTCTTTTTCTAAGTAATTAATTATCTGATTCTTAACATCTATTGCCTCTTCTTTTGAAATAAAACCCGGTAAATTCTCATCACTCGTTTTTCCTTCGGCAAACCCGGCAGATTCCGACTCCTGCAATCCAGGAGTCCATAATATTTTTTCAACATGGTTAAGCAAAGTATCCTGCTTCATGCCCAGGTAGCCTGTCACGCCGCCCGTCACCAGCATCAGTAAATTGTATACAACCACAAGCCCCATGTGCTTCATAGGGACGATCATTTCAATCAAAACATTAATAACAAGAAAGATAAGCACGCTGATTGAAATCCCCAGTACCCATTGCCATTCAAGGTACGCAAGGTGGGACGGCTGCTTTCGCATAACATCAGCTTCAATCATCATAATTTTCGATACTTTTTGAATGATAAAGAAAATCTGGGCGAAGACCAGAACTATGGCAGCAATCCAGAATCCAATAAGCACCTGTATTTTATCATTATTTTCGCTTCCATTCATGAAAATGTCCTGATCGACAAGGGACAACCTCGCAGCAGGATCCATGGAACCGAGGATGAAAATATTCAAAACAAAAAACAAGATGGTGGGTAAGAATAAAATGAAGCGTTGTCTTTTCCGTACATCATAGTTCTCCCTGGTAATGGAAAGAATGTACAGGAAATATGCCGGTGCAATGCTGAGCAGAACCGGTAAATATATAAGGTATAAATAGGAGAACGTCTTACTATAACCAAGAAAGTGTATCGCGTTAATTATCAGAAAGGTAGTCATGGAGAGCAAAAGTAACCCGAGGTATTTTTTTGAAGGATTTCTTCTTTTGAATGACACCAACTGGATGGTATAAAAAAGCATTTGATATACAGGCAGGGAGAATAGAATGACGTAGATACTTTCTTTTGTCAGCATAAAAAAAAAGGTTGTAAGATATGCAAAGATAAAATTTAAGCACAGATAAAATTATAATTTTGACCCAAACCTTTGAATAATGAAAGAGAGCACTGTGCTGATTTCAGGAGCCTCCGGCGGATTGGGAGGGGAACTGGTGAGAATTTTTGCCGGTAAGGGATTTCATGTGATTGCAACTGATAAGGTGCTCCCTGAAGGTACCCGCCCGGATGGTAACATTACATGTTTCCAACTGGATGTCACCCGGCCGGAGGAGATTAAAAACCTTGCTGCCAGCAATTTCCATGACAATGGCCTGGACATCTTGATCTGTGCAGCAGGGATTTATGACATCTATCCACTATGTGAGGCGGATCCCAACAGGTTCAGAGACATGATGGCCGTAAACCTGCATGGAACGGTCAGCCTGGTGCAGGGACTGCTGGGACCATTGATAAAAAACCAGGGCCGTGTGCTGGTGATCAGCAGCGAGAGTTACAAGATCCAGGCAATGTTCCAGCCTTACATGATCTCAAAAGCTTCACTGGAGGCTTATTGCGCCGTTGCACGCCAGGAATTGTCATTAAAGGGGGTCAGACTTTCCGTGATCCGCCCCGGGGCCATCCGAACGCCACTGCTTAAATGGATGGATTCAAATGAATTTGCAAGTGACTATACGGTTTTTAAGTCAGAACTTGTAAAAAGCTGGATGAAAAGTTTAAAAATGGTCGGGAAACTGACACCGCCCGAGGTTGTTGCCCGGAAAATATTTCATGCAGCGATCGCCAGGAAGCCAAAAAGGGTTTATCTTGTGAACAATAATCTTTTATTAACATTGGTCTCACTGCTGCCGAAACGTTTCCTGGACTATTTGATGGTCAGGATGTTCAGAGAAAAATAGCCGCGAACAACTTTCTGCCGTACAACAACTTACTCCACGATGCCCAGCGGTTTGGTTTGTTCCCAAACACCACGGGTGAAATCAGGGACTTCCACCATCCTGCTTTTATTCCTCACCGAAATCTGGCTCAATTCAACGATTGAGGACCATGCGGCAGCGTCATACACATCCTGATCGAGCGGAAGCCCATTGCGCAGGCAATGAACCAACCTCCAGTCCATAATGAAATCCATCCCCCCGTGTCCGCCAACTTCCCGGGCCTTCTCCCCTACTTTCCTGGCCAGCGGGTGCTCATATTCGGCCAGTAGTTTTTTCAAATCTTCATCCGGCAGCCATTCATGCGAATTCGGCTCCAGCGCAATCTGCCGTACCGGCCATTTACAGGCTATGCCCTTTGTTCCGCTGACGAGGTGTATCCTGCTGTATGGCCGGGGACTGGTTGTATCATGCTGGATCATGATAGTCTTTCCGTTAACCGTTCTGACAACAGTGGTATTCATATCGCCCAGTTCATAAGGCTGAAGGAATTCCGTGGAATTCTCACCAAACTTGTCTTTAGCATACAGGCTCATCCCCACCTGGTTGGTGGATGTCGCGGTCAGGTATTCCATCCGGTCACCCCGGTTTATTCCCATGATCTGGGCGACCGGCCCGAGCCCGTGAGTCGGGTAAGGGTTCCCGTTGTGATCCATGCTGTATTTCAGTCTCCACATACCGATATAACCGTTCTCTTTATCGAATTTCAGCCACCTCAGATCATGGATGTATGCGCATTCGGCATGCATAATCTCCCCCAAAACCCCATTGCGGGCCATGTTCAGCGTAGCCAGCTCAAAGAAGTCGTAACAGCAGTTTTCAAGCATCATGCAGTGCCGCCGGTTTTTTTCCGCTGTATCCACCAGCAGCCAACAATCTTCCAGCGTCGTTGCTGCCGGTACCTCGATGGCGGCATGTTTGCCGTTTTGCATGGCCATTACAGCATTGGGCGTGTGTAAATTCCACGGGGTGCAGGAATATACCAGGTCAATGTTATCCCGTTCGCAGAGCTTCATCCAATGGTCAGGCCCTTCATTGAATCCTTCCGGTTCAGGAAAACCCCTGTCTGTAACGATCTTTTTCGCCTGTTCCACTCTTTCCGGTAAAATATCGCAGACCGCGGTGATCTCGACGCCTTCAATGTACAATAACCGGCCTACAGCTTCCATTCCTCTCATCCCAAGCCCGATCACCCCGATCCTGACTTTCTCCAGCGGTTCGCAGGCCAGCCCCATGACTGTTTTCTGATCGGACGGCCTGGGTGGATCAATCAGCAACCGGGAATCATGATGGTTTCCCTTCACTCCTTTGATGCCTAATCCAAGTGCAGCAGCTCCTGCAGCGGCAATCCGGATAAAATCCCTGCGGTTTGGTTTATTCTCAGCCATAATATTTAAATTAGCCCGGTTAATAAAGTGGTAAATATAGAAAAAGTTGTTCTTATCCGGTTCTCTGGATTTACTCGGGTAAAAATTGTTTAAACCGTTCATTATGAAGGAGAAAACATTTAAATCATGCTGTTTGATCGGCATTTATATCTGTTTTGTGATCCTTGGCTCATGTCACAGGGGTGAACAACAAGCACGAAATGATTATCCGATCACTCCGGTACCTTTTACGTCGGTACAGATACATGACGATTTCTGGGACAGCCGGTTGCTCACCAATCATAAAGTCACGATTCCCATCGCCTTTCAGAAGGCAGAAGAGACGGGAAGGATCGACAATTTCAGGATTGCCGGCGGCCTTAAAGAAGGGGAATTCAGCTCTTTTTATCCTTTTGATGATTCGGATGTATACAAGAACATTGAAGCAGCCAGTTATTCACTGCAACTTTACCCTGATCCTTTGCTTGAAGCTTATCTTGACACATTGATAAGCTATATTGCTGCAGCGCAGGAAGATGACGGTTATTTGTATACCAATAGGACCATCAACCCCGGCAACACCCATGAAATGGCCGGAACTGAACGATGGGTCAATGAAGAAGCGCACAGCCACGAGCTATATAATGCCGGACACCTGTATGAAGCCGCAGTTGCTCATTTCCAGGCGACCGGCAAACGCACCCTGCTCGATGTTGCCATCAAAAACGCAACCCTGGTCGAGCATGTTTTCGGCTGGGGTAAGACCGAGAAAGCGCCCGGCCACCAGGAAATCGAGATTGGCCTGGTCAAACTTTACAGGATAACCGGGAATAAAAAATATCTTGACCTGGCGAAGTTCTTCCTCGACGTCAGGGGGCCGGGAAAAGGCACATATAACCAAATGCATAAGAAAGTGACGGAACAGGAAGTTGCTGTCGGACATGCGGTGCGTGCCCAGTACATGTACGCTGCGATGGCCGATATTGCCGCCCTGACCGGCGAAACGGCTTACCTGGATGCCATCGGCAAAATATGGTCGGATGTGGTAAAAGCTAAAACCTATGTTACCGGAGGCATCGGATCCAGGAGAGAAATCGAAGGATTCGGTGAGCCTTATGAGTTACCGAACATGGAAGCCTATTGTGAGACCTGTGCTTCGATTGCCAGCGCTTTCTGGAATTTCAGGATGTTCCTTTTGCATGGAGAGGCTAAGTATTTTGATGTTTTTGAAAAAGTCCTGTATAACGGCTTACTTTCAGGGGTTTCCCTGAGCGGGGACCATTTTTTCTACCCGAATCCACTGGCTTCTGAAGGTCAGTATTCAAGAAAACCCTGGTTCGGATGCGCATGCTGTCCTGTAAATATTACCCGGTTCCTGCCTTCCTTACCGGGATATATTTATGCTGTGGAAGGGGAACGGTTGTTTGTAAACCTTTTTATAGGCAACCGTGCAGAAATATCAATAAAGGGCCTTCCGGTGAAGGTGGAACTGGTCACCGATTATCCCTGGAAAGGTGATGTTCGCTTTGTAATCAATACAGGCAGGCCGGTGAAATTTGATCTTTTGGTCAGGATTCCCGGCTGGGCACGCAATGAAGCCTTTCCTTCCGACTTATACTATTTTAAAAATGCTGATTTAGGCACGGTTGCCTTTAATCTGAATGGCGAAAAAGCAATGCCGGGCGAATGGAATGGTTATGCATCGTTTTCAAGGACATGGCGCGATGGGGATATGCTTGAATTAAACTTTCCGATAGCTCCGCTGATTGTAAAGGCGCACCATGATGTAAAAGAAAATACCGGGAAAGTGGCCTTTCAGCGTGGGCCTGTTATGTTCTGCCTGGAAGCCGAAGATGAATTCCCTCACGTGCTGGATTTAATTGTTACAGGAAGTCCAGGTCCTTTCAACTACGTACCTTCTTCATTAAATGGTACCGGCATTTTAGAACGGATGAATTTTCAACGGACAGACACGATTTCAGGGGACTATTTGAAGGATACAAATTCATTTTACCTTATCCCCTATTATACCTGGGCTAATCGTGGTAATCATGAGATGATGGTCTGGATACCAATGAATTAAAATTGAATAAGAGAGGTTCGCTGTGGATTAATTGGTTCCCTTTTCCTTGTCTTTCATCCTTTTGACAAGATCTTCCGCAACTTTTACACGATTAATCAGATCTGCCTTTTCTTTATAATCATCATTAATATCTACTCCGATGCTGAGGCTGCCGGTGATCTTCCCTTCCTGGCTCAATGTTCTGACATTGAACCACCTGATCATGATTTCCTCTTTATTTTTAGTAAGAACCGGGTTTAAGAACTGGGGATGAAATTCATATTCAAGGATTTCCACAAAAGCACCCTGAACATTATAATACTCCTTCGGTGGTATAAGAAACTCGAACCAGTCTTTGCCGATCACTTCTTCCTCGTTGTAGCCGGTCAGTTTGCAGAAGAATGGGTTGACCTGCTCAATAATGCCCATCCTGTTCAGGCTGACCACGATCAGATCAACCTGAAAAACCATGTCCTGCATTTTTTTCTCCTGGCTTAACAAAAGTTTTCGCCTGTTGGATTCATCCAGGAAAATGACCATCGGCGTGAAAGATAAAACTAAATAATAAGCAAAAAGGGCAAACGGCTGGATGTAGAATGACCGGAAATATCCCAGATCGATGAGTTGATCATGAACTGCTGCCAGAAGGATGATGCCGAGGCCTGCAAATAAAGTCGCGACGGTACTGAAGCTTACTTCATTCAACTTGCTCATGAGGATAAGAAACGAGAAAATCACAAACAACAGTATTGAAATATCTTTAAGTGCTCTCCAAAGGGTAAAGCCCTTGCCCGGTACCAACACCAGATCTCCCAGGGGGAGTGTGTGCTGTGTCACAGATGCGCCGGCCCCAAAAAGGACATGGTCAGGGAGACTAAGGCTTATAAACATTAATGTGCCGAGAATTACCAGGCTGATCAATGATTTGAATTGCTTCTGATTCTTTAAAAGGTGATTTAGAACACCAAGCTGAACAATGGCGACCAGTTGATTAAAGATAAGCTGGTACTTAAGGAATTTATATGGTGGGCACTGAACACCGAATGGGGTGAGACAAATGACCCATGCGGTAAAATAGATAAAGATCGTCACTGACAAAATGGATCCGGCCAGCCATACTAATTCTCCTGTTTTCCTGTAAGCATAAAAGAGTTGCATGATACAGGCGAACAAAGAAATACCTGCGAATGCCACATATAATATCGATACTGGCCCCATGTTAGTTTAATGCGAATCTTCTGGCAAGAGAAAGACAAAGTTAAGGAATCCTGATTCACAATGCAAGATATTTTTAATTTTACTGAAAATTTAACTTATGTATAACAGCCGGTACAGCGTAAGATAAAATTTAATTGTTTTTAATTTGCCGGCTTGTTCATTAATCATGTTATCCAAAAAAGCGCAATATTCGATCTTAGCTCTGGTGAAACTAGCCAGGGAGTATAACAATGGGCCGGTACTCATCAATAGCATTTCTGAAAGCGAAAAGATTCCAAAGAAATTCCTAGAATTAATCCTGTTGGATCTAAAGCAGGCCGGATTACTGGCAAGTAAAAAAGGAAAGGGCGGTGGATATTTCCTGATCAGAAAGCCTGAAGAAATTAGCCTGGCCGACATCATCCGCATTGTTGATGGTGCTATCGCTTTAATCCCTTGCGTGACTTACAAATATTACCAGCCCTGCCAGCATTGTAAAGACGAAAAAACTTGCGGAATTAGAAGTATAATAAAGGATATCAGGGACGAAACCGTCAATCTTTTAAAGAAAATCAGTTTGATTGATATCATTTTGAGAGAAGAGGAGTTGAAGTTTCCGGGACAAAAAGATGAGATAAATAATTATCTACTTTATCGATAGGGTTTATATATTTTAATAAATTTGATGCATTGTATTATTAACTAGATTAAAATTGTTGTCCGATGAAAAATGTTTATACAATTCTCCTTCAGTTAGTTATCATTGTATTCCTGGTAAGCTGCTCTTCAGGGGAAAACCGGAAGGCACGCAAAAAGAGCGATCTGAAAGGAAAGATCTCCATTTCAGGAGCATTTGCCCTTTACCCGATGACTGCCAAATGGGCCGAAGAATTCCAGAAGGCATACCCGGATATTAAGATCGATATTTCAGCCGGCGGAGCAGGTAAAGGAATGACGGATGTGCTGGCCGGCATGGTTGATCTTGCCATGTTTTCGCGCGACGTAAGCCAGGCTGAGATTGATAAAGGAGCCTGGTATATCGCTGTTACAAAGGATGCCGTCATACCTACGATCAGCAGCCGTAACCCGGTATTGCCGGATTTGATGGCCAAGGGGTTGACCAAAGAAATGTTTACTGAAATTTATCTGAGCGGAAAATCTTTCTCATGGGGTGAGTTCCTCGAGACGACCGATCAGAATATGATAAACGTTTACACACGTTCTGATGCCTGCGGTGCTGCAGAAATGTGGGGAAAATATCTCGGCAGGAACCAGGAAAGCCTTCTCGGGGTTGGCGTTTATGGAGATCCTGGAATAGCTGATGCAGTGAAAAATGACAAGTTTGGAATGGGGTACAACAATGTCATTTATGCTTATGACATTAAATCCAGGACCAAATATTCAGGTATGGAGGTCATACCGATCGACCTTAATGGTAATCGTATCATTGATCCGGAAGAAGACTTTTATTGGAACCTGGATACACTCACCCATGCCATTCAATCCGGAGTATACCCTTCACCCCCTGCGCGGGACTTGTATTTTGTATCGAAAGGCAAACCTGCTGATCGCATTATCATCAAATTCCTGGAGTGGATTTTAATGGACGGCCAGCAGTTTGTTCATGAAGGCGGCTATGTAAATCTTCATGAGGAAACAATCAATGAAGAGTTAAATAAACTGAAATAATCTTGGCAAGGTTTTTCATAGGACGGCATCTTAGAAGCAGGTTGCATCTGATATGGATGGTGATCGGACTGATCATGGTCATTTTCCTTCCTTTTCTGCTTGGCGTGGGGTTATACATCAAATCCACTTTCCTGCTTCACGGGCAGTCGCTGCCCAATCTTTTATTTTCCAGCGACTGGAGACCGTTATCAGGAAAATTTGGATTCTCACCTTTCATCGTCAGTTCGGTCTGGGTGACAGTCCTGTCTGTTTTGATTGCAGGCCCGATCTGCCTGCTCACAGCCATTCACCTTACTCAATATGCGAAAGGCTGGGTATTACGAATCATGCACCCAGTGATCGACATCCTGGCAGGTATTCCGTCTGTTATATTCGGAGTTTGGGGAATATTGGTCATTGTGCCTTTTATCTCAAAATACGTCGCTCCACTACTTGGCATCAGCACTTCGGGATACACGATCCTGGCCGGTGCCATTGTGTTATCGGTGATGATCATCCCCTTCGTATTGAATATCCTGATCGATGTATTTAAAACCATCCCTGACGAGCTGAAGGAAGCATCGCTTTCATTGGGGGCCAGCCAATGGCAAACCATCAAGCTGGTATTGCTCAGGAAAGCATTCCCGGGAATAGTGTCAGCTCTTGGCCTTGGTATCTCACGCGCATTTGGAGAAACCATCGCGGTTTTAATGGTGGTAGGAAACGTAGCAAAAGTGCCTTCCGGCGTTTTTCAGCCCGGCTATCCTTTGCCTGCACTGATCGCCAACAATTACGGGGAAATGCTATCGATCCCGCTTTATGACTCAGCACTCATGCTGGCCGCCTTGATCCTGTTCTTCGTGGTGCTGATCTTTAATTTTTTATCAAGGATGGCCATTGTCCGACTTGAAAAACAAACTAGCTAATGGGGAAATTAAAATTCATAGAGGAGAAATTTTTCAGGATTCTGATGTTCATTTCCACGAACCTGATCGTGATCGTGCTGCTGCTGATCATTTTCAGCATCTTATATAAAGGATTACCTTCATTATCGTGGGAAATGATTTCTCAGACACCGAAAGGCGGTTTCTATTTCGGTAAGGAAGGCGGTATCCTTAATGCCATTATCGGATCCCTTTATCTCTCCATCGGGGCCACCCTCCTGGCCGTGGTCATCGGATTGCCGGTGGCACTGCTGATGAATGTCATCATGGTGAAACATAAGAAACTGGTCAACATGATCCGTTTCCTTCTTGACCTGCTCTGGGGCATCCCTTCGATTGTGTACGGTGCATTCGGATTCACGGTGATGATCTGGCTGGGCATCAAAACATCGCTTTTGGCAGGGATAGTTACTGTCACCCTGTTCATCATTCCCATTATGGTCAGGGCCATGGATGAGGTGCTCAAGACGGTGCACACCGGCTTGCTGGAGACTTCCCTGTCATTGGGCTCAACCCACTCCGAAACAGCGTTTAAAGTATTTTTGCGTCAGGCTTCCCCCGGGCTGGTAACCGCCATTCTTCTTTCGTTTGGGCGGGCAATCGGAGATGCAGCTTCCGTTCTCTTCACCACCGGTTACACTGACAACATCCCGACTTCCCTGGGGCAGCAAACAGCTACTCTGCCGCTTGCAATTTTCTTCCAACTTTCTTCCCCGATCGAGGAAGTTAAAAACCGGGCTTATGCATCTGCCGTTGTGCTAACTGTTATTATCCTAATAATAAGCGTTTTAGCCAGGTTGTATTCAAAAAGGTATCAGAAACACAAAATAAATTTCTGACATGGATAAAGGCATAAAGATTCTGATAAAAGACCTGGATCTTCACATCGGTAAGCAGCATATCCTTAAAAATATCAATGCAGCCATACCCGAGAAGAAAATTACCGTGATCCTCGGCCCCTCAGGTTGCGGGAAAACCACCCTGATGAAAAGCATGAACCGCCTTACCGATATATATCCCGATGTGAAGGTTACCGGAAATATTTTTATCAATGACGAAGACATCCTTCATACGCAAATGGACATCACCAAACTGCGGCAGAAAATGGGGCTTCTATCCCAGCGCCCCTACCCCCTCCCGATGAATATATACAATAACATCGCCTACGGGCTCAGGATCAGCGGGAGGAGAAACAGGAAGTTCCTGGACAAGCGCGTTGAACATTACCTTAAAGTAGCCAACCTTTGGGATGAAGTGAAGGAACGTTTGCGGGACCCGGCGTCCAAACTGTCTATCGGTCAGCAACAGCGCCTGTGCCTGGCACGCGGCCTCGCGGTGGATCCCGAAATCATCCTTGCCGACGAGCCGACTTCTGCCCTTGACCCGATCTCGAGCCAGGCCATTGAGGAAAAATTCATTGAACTGAAAAAGAGCTACACGATTGTCCTGGTGACGCATATCCTGCGCCAGGCCAGGCGCATCGCCGATAATGTCATTTTCATGTATATGGGTGAGGTCATTGAACAGGGCCCCGCCGACCAGGTCTTCAACGACCCGAAAGAAGAAAAAACCAGGTCTTATCTTAAAGGATTATTTTACTAAATTGTAAATCAATTTATTATGAAAAGAGTAGGATTATTTTGCGCATTTGTATTGTTATTTATTTCACAAAGCCAAAGCCAATTTGTGCTCAAAGGCGAGTTCAGGCCACGATTTGAGTTTCGGGACGGTTACGGAAAACTGATGTCCAAAGACCAGGAGCCTGTTTTCACTGTTTCCAACAGAACAAGGCTTTCGGCCTATTATGAAACCGGGATATTTTCATTTGGTTTTGCACTGCAGGATGTGAGGGTCTGGGGCGATGACGACATTTATAACAAGACGGCCATAACAGGCAGCAAGGCCAGCATTGACCTTAACGAAGGATGGCTGGGTATCAAACCATATAAAAATGGCTTTATAAAGATCGGAAGGCAATACTGGAATTACGAGGATGGGAGGCTCTTATCAATACGAGGGTGGAACCAGAGTGAAGTAAAATATGATGCGGTTTTAATACAGCATAGCCAGGATAAGTTGAAGATTGATGTGGGATTGTCATGGAACAATCTTGCCGATAAACAATTTGAGGATTTTTATCCTGACGATAAAATGAAGTCCTTGAATTTTATTTATGCCAAGACCAGTATTGCCAAGGGGATAGATTTATCAGCAATGGGCGTTCTCTCCGGATTTACTGCATCGGACACCTCCCTGGATATCAACTGGCAGGGAACCTATGGGGCTTACCTGAGGATCAAGAAGGCCGGGCTGAGTGCGCTGGCTAGCGGATTTTACCAGTCAGGCCGGAACCGTTTTGCAGGTGAAAAAACAAGCGCCTATTTATTTGCCGTAAGCGCTGATTATATTCTGAAGAAAAAAGTTTCTTTTGGCGCGGGGATTGATTATTTATCAGGCGATAACCAAAAGAGTTCCGATCCTGGCTACATTGAGAAATGCCACGCATTCGATATTTATTATGGGGGAAGGCATAGTGTTTTCGGGCATATGGACCTGTTCAACGACCTGCCTTCTTCAACAAAAGATGGCGGATTGGTGGATGTTTATTTCAGGTTAAAATGGATGTTCGTTGAAAATGCACATGTCGGTGGAGATTTCCACCTTTTCAGTCTGCAAAATGAAGTAATGTATTTTTCAGGAGAGAATCTTAATTATTACCAAAAGGGATTGGGCCAGGAATTGGATCTGTATGCAAGCTGGGATGTCAGTAAGATATTTAACATAAAAGGCGGTTACTCCATGTTTTTTGCAACGGAAACCATGGAAAGGATCCAGGGAGTATACGGTAATGCGCGTTTCCCTAATTGGGCCTGGATTATGATCACCGCCAAACCGATTTTCCTGGAGACTGCTGCGAAATAACATATTAGAACTGTGCAGGTAATTTTACCTTAATTTATTTTTATTTCGCATAAAATATATCTATATTTGATGGGTGTTATTTCTATTATCAATAATTAATCACATTCATCCTTTAACCTTTAATCTCAAGCAAATGGAAATTCTGAAAAATTCATTAGCTATAGTATTTGTTTTCAGCCTGGTGCTTCTGCTCGGGTGCGAAAAAGACAAAGATGATGACCCGGATCCTAATCCCAGTCAATATGCACTTGGCTGGTTTGGAACAGATGATCCCACTAAGGTCCCCTCTTCCACCAACTTTGGATTTGGTTCGGGAAATCTCCCTGCTTCATATTCCCTGACCGACAAGTTCCCTCCTATCGGCGATCAGGGCCAATACGGTACATGCGTTGCATGGGCTGTTGGCTACAATGCAAAAACCATGGTGAACGGACTTTCAAAAGGTTATAGCACCAGCGATCTTGCCAGTGCCAACAAACAGTTCAGCCCGCGAGACCTTTTCACGGCGATTGATGACGCCAACAAAGGCGCCAATTGCGGAGGGACTAATTTCAACTTTGCCCTTGACCTGGTACAAAACCGGGGTATCGCCACCATGGCGACTGCTCCTTATACCAATAATCTCGGCACATGCTCAAAATCAACCCTCGATCCTGCCTGGACACAGGAAGCAGCCGATTATAAATTCAAGTACTGGAGAAAAATCGATGCCTCTGTCCAGGCTATTAAAGAAAACATTTCACAGAATGTGCCGGTCATTTTTGGTGCGCGCCTTGCCGATAATTTCATGGCCCACAACTCCGATGAGGTCATTTCATCAGCCACCTCATATGACAATGTCGGGCAACATGCTTATCATGCCATGATCATTGCAGGGTATGATGATAATAAAGGGCCAAACGGGGCTCTGCGCTGCATCAACTCCTGGGGCACATCATGGGGCGGTAATGGCTACTTCTGGGTCGATTATAAATTTTTCATGAATGAATTTGTTTCAAGCCTCAACAATGAAACCAACCTGTATATTGCTGCCAATGCTGACAGCGATGTTGAACCTCCTGACGGAGTAGACCCCAATGTGACGGGAGTCGACCTGGTACCATGGGTCTTTTTCGATTATTCCACTTTGAACTGGACCTATCCCAACGAACGTATCATTGATTTCAACATTTATAATATCGGTAATTTCGATGCACCTTCATCGGCTGATTGGTCCTACTATTATATTTATTACAATGCGTTTAACGCAAATGACTATGGCGTCATATTTTATGATCAGTTCAACACTTCTGTGCCTGAAAATACTTTCGAATGCCCGAATGATTGGAACTGCATATTCAACATTCCCATTCCGGCCGGAAGCGATTTCGCAGGCTATGCGTGGGGCAGTGGTTATGTCGAGAGGTATTACTACATGCCATCCATAACCGGGTTCTATTATCTGCTCTGCATCGCGGATGCAGAGGATAAATTCCAGGAGCAGGATGAGTTGAATAATTTATTTTATACTACGTTGTATCCTTCCTATTTTGAATCGGGGATTGAGCTGAAATCATCTCAGGATCCTGCACCCGGTCCATTGACGTTCAAGAATGATCTTTCTGCAACCAGGGAGAACTTAAAGCGATCCAGATTCAACACGGTAGTCAATGAGAAATTCAGAAACGCCTATACCCCCGAAGAGATCATCGAATTCTTCAGTAAAGAAAAGGCCAGTGGCCGGCTGGATGCAAAAGTGGATGAATATGTACAGCGCAATGCAAGCTTTAATACATTGGAAGAGAAAAAATAATCTTCAACCTGTTATGAAAATCCCGATCATCCTGTTCATTGGTTTTCTATTGACCACATGCGCATCTAGCAATGTCCATCAGAAAAGCGAGAGCCTTGCAGACCTTATAAAAAGCGGTAAAAATGTGTCTTTTCAAAATGTGACTTTTGAAGAAGAAATCGATTTTACACAATTTGAAAAAAACCTGATCAGTGAAGGCGTTTACCAGGTACGGATCGAATCCTCAATAACTTTCCAGGACTGTATCTTTAAAGGTAAGGTCAGAACATATCAGAAAGACGAAAACCAGAATATCGTCCTTACTTCATTTCAAAGCAACCTGACATTTATCGGATGCATATTCCATGAGGAAGCTGTCTTTCGTGCTTCCAGCATTCTCGGCAGGACTGATTTCACCAAAAGCCTGTTTTTAAGCACTGCTAATTTCGAGGAGTGCACATTTTTTCAGAATGCCTATTTCAGGGCCAGTGCCTTCCATGAAGAGCTCAGGTTTCAAAATGCCGTTTTTTTTCAGAAAGCGAATTTTTTAAACGCCGAATTTGATCAAACAGCCAGTTTTCAGGCTTCAACATTCAATAGCGAGGCCCAGTTCTCTTCAACAAAATTCTTAGGTTATGCAGATTTCGGGCTGATCCGGTGTCTCGGAAACTTCTATGCAAATTACGCTGAGTTCTCCGGCAGGGCTGTCTTTAACCGAGGATTATTTTTCGGGCAGGCAGACATGACAGATCTCACCTTTAAGCATTGTGAGATGCAAAACTGCATGTATTACAGCATTGTAAGGTTCACAAAGTCTACGGTAAATGAAGTATTTATTCTTGATAACAGCTTTTTCCTTGCAGGTACTCCGGACCTTAGTTCTTTTGATCAGGATAAATTGAGCCTCCGGGGAGTGCTAAAACAAGAGTAAAAGAGAAGACCAGTATTATTCTCCCAGTGTCTGTTTCAGGAACTGCACCCTTTCAAACGCAGCCACATTTTCATGCCGTTTGGTCAGTTTGCCTTTGAACTGATCAATGCTGTCATAACCTTTCCAGGTCATCCATTTTTGAAGGTCGCTGATCATGGTGTCGATATATCCCAATCCGTTAATATAAAGTGTTGAGCAGACCTGGACTGCAGAGGCGCCGGCCAGCAGCATCTTAATCATTCCGGTTCCTTCATGGATCCCGGTATTTCCGGCGATATCGCAATTGACCCGGCTGGCAAACAGGGAAACCCAGCGCAGCGGCTGCCCCATTTCCTGCGGACAGCTCAGGTAGTTCGGCCTCGAGATCTGCTCCGTATCGATATCAATATCAGGCCTGTAAAACCGGTTAAAAACCACAATACCATTCACCCCGGCCAGGCACAGCCGTTTTGTTATATTGAATCCATTGGTGAAAAACGGGCCAATCTTGATCGCTACAGGCACATCGACATTTTTCTTAACTTCCTCAACTACTTTAACATAAAGATCTTCTAACTCTATACTGCCAATCTTTTCGTCTTTCGGTACGATAAAAACATTGAGTTCTATTCCATCAGCACCGGCGTCCACAAGTTCCTTGCAATAGCGCGGCCATTCAGTTGCAGTGACACAATTAACGCTGGCTATGACCGGAATATCGGTAACTTCTTTAGCTCCGCGGATCAGGTTCAGGTATCCCTTTATTCCGTGCTCCTTCGAATGCTGATTAATAAAATCAATGGCTTCAGGATACCAGAAGTAGGTTTGGTCCTGATCCATCAAACGACCGCTGTCAGCCAGGAATTGTTCCTCAAAAAGTGATTTCAGTACGATGGCACCGGCACCGTAATCCGCGCATTTTTTAATGTCCTCTACCGTGCTTGTAATCCGGGAACTGCTTACTATTAAGGGATTTCGCAGTTTCAATCCCATATAAGTGGTCGATAAATCCATAGCAGGGAATTTTAAATGTTAAATTTTAAGTTTTAAATTCGGGAATGTTGTGTTTGTAAATTTATAAGATATTCTTTAATAAAGCGGAAAGCATTCTGAAGATTATTTTCCGCCCCGGCGGATAATCCTTCTTTAAAGTCCCACTGGTAACCTTTAATGTGCAATAGATATACTTTCGGGCATTTTCCGAACAGGTCCCGGCAGAGTTTGACTATGTAACCGGGTGAAGCAGCGTGCGTTGTGAAAGAAACTTCTGTTTCTCCCGTCACTTCTGTAAACAGATAATCATCAATCTCTTCCGTCGACGCATCGGCAAAGATCACAATGTCTTTGCCGGAGATGGCTTCGGCATCTTCAATATTAAGCTGGTAATTGGTGTCAAACTCAATACCGGTGTAACCGGAGCTTATTGACCATTCTTCCAGCCGGTTTACCAATGCAGCGCCCATGCCATCATCCTCTCTGCCGGGATTTCCATAGCCGTATACGAGAATTTTAAAGAACGCAGTCAAGCTTTATGTCCGTTTCCTGTCGAGCAGGTTATTATCCTTGTCGTATAATGAAATATCCAGCGGCATCTGGCCGAGGGCATGCGTAGCACAGCTCAGGCAGGGATCATAGGCCCTGATAGCCACTTCCACCGCATTCATCATAGGTTCGGTGATTTCGGTCTTACCGTTCATCCATGATTTTGCCACATGGTTTACCGAGCGGTTCATCGGTTCATTGTTATTCGTAGTCGAAACGATGAGATTAGCCATTTCGATCTGGTCGTGTTCGTTGATCCGGTAATGATGGAACAGCGTTCCCCTGGGGGCTTCAATCAGGCCGACCCCTTCATTGACTTTTGTCCCCTTTGTAACCAGAGGACCTTCCAGCAGGTCAGGATCATTCAATAGCTTCTTCATTTCTTCGGCAGAGTGAAGGATTTCAATTAACCGGGCATAATGATAATGCAGACAGTGATTGTTTGGCTTACCGTTAGTCAGGGATTTGAACTCCTCGAATTCTTTTTGAGCCAACGGCGTAGGTATGAAATCACAGGTGTTCAGCCTGGCCAGCGGTCCGACCCTATACCATCCTTTTTCCGGTCCCAGTTCTTTCAGGTAGGGGAATTTCATATAACTCCACGACCTTACTTCCTCTTCAATATAATCGTCATAATGCTGATAATCGACATCATTAAGAATCTTCCTGCCTTCTGAATCCACCGCCCTGAGTACGCCGTGATACAAATCCATAGCGCCGTCTTTCCTAACAATGCTTAAGTGATTAGATGGAAAATAAGCGTAGTTATCAACGAATTCCTTATTTTTCTTGTAATAAGTCTTGAAGAAATCGAGCGCTCCCTGTGACCAATCGATCATCTTGTCGATGTTGAGCGGATCGGGCCCGTTCAGGAAACGGTCTCTGTCCTCGACCGTCAGGTGCTTGTTGATCCCGCCCGGGATAGCCCCGGTACCGTGGATCTTTTTTCCGGCAGTGGCAGCAATGATCTCCTGGCCGAATTTACGCATCATGACGCCCTGGACAGCCAGGTCCTTGTGATGGATAGCAACACCGATGATGTTCCTGATCGCCGGGTCGGCGTCGATACCGAGCAGCAGGTCGGGAGAAACCAGGTGGAAGAAATGCAGTGAATGCGACTGGAACATTTGCCCGTAGTGCATCAGACGGCGCATTTTCTCGCCGGTTGGGGTGAGTCCTTCGCCGGTGCCTGCGCCAACTATTACGTCGAGTGCCTTGGCTGCTGCCAGGTGATGACTTACCGGGCAAATACCGCAAAGGCGCTGGACCAATACCGGGGCTTCCCAGTAGGGCCTTCCCTGCACGAATCGTTCGAAACCGCGGAATTCCACAATATGTAAACGGGTCTGGGCGACATTATTCTGATCGTCAAGGTGTATGGTGACTTTTCCGTGCCCTTCCACGCGGGTTACCGGTTCTATAGTTATTTTCTTTGACATATACAGTTCCTCCTTTATTAATCAAATTTTACCACTTCATAGGGCAGGTTCATTTTATCGCCTGTCAATAATGCTACCAGGGCGTTCCAGATCAGGTCGGCCCTCGGCGGGCATCCGGGCAGGAAATAGTCGATCTTGACGATTTCGTGGCAGGGATATACTTTATCCAGAAGCATCGGAAGTTCATCATCATTGGGAAGGATCTTCTCCTTGTTCAACCCGACCGTCGGGCCGTTCAGGTAAGCTTCTTCGATGCATTCCTGGATCGGGATGCCGTTCCTGAGGGCAGGCAAACCTCCCATAATAGCACATTCCCCGACCGAGATCAGGATCTTGCAATGTTTTCTGAATTCTTTCAGGACCTCGACATTTTCACTGTTACAGCAACCTCCTTCGAGAAGGCCGATGTCGCATTGTTTCGTAAAAGTTTTGATGTCATCGATCGGGGATTTGTTGAATTCCACCAGTTCTATCAGGTCCAGAATGCGTTCGTCTATATCAAGAATCGACATATGGCATCCGAAACAGCCTGCCATTGATGTCGTTGCTACAATCGGTTTACTCATAACAATAGGTATTAATTGTTTTTAATTATACTTTTTTAGTAAGATCCGATCCGATTTCATCAAAATCGTATTTGCGGGATCCGATCGGGGAATAATAGCCCCTTTCTTTTTTAATGATGGCGCCGACCGGGCAGATATCCATGGCGTGCAGCGCTTCTTCATTGGTGAGCTGGTTCGCCAGTTCGACATCCAGTTCCACGTGCAGATGGTGCCCTCCCCTGCCATTCAGGGCAAAGACATTCTTACCGTCTTTCAGGACCATTCTGACGCAGCGTTTACAAAGGATGCAGCGGTTCCTGTCGTGATAGATCAGCTTGCTTTGTGCGTTCACGCCCTTGATCGGGAACTCGTACGGGAACCTGGGCACCATCATTTTATAGCGGTAGCCGAGGGCCTGAAGCTCACAATTGCCGCTTTTTTCACAGGCCGGGCAGAAATGGTTACCGGCGACGAAGAGCACTTCCACGATGGCTTTGCGCATATCTTCGAGGTCAGGGAGGTTATTTTCCACCACCATGCCTTCAGCGACAGGAGTCGTGCAGGCGGTCATGTTCCTTCCGTTCACTTTCACATTACAGATCCTGCAGGAGCCGGCAGGCTTTATTCCTTCTACATAACAAAGGGAAGGAATGAAAATTCCGTTATCGTGTGCCGCGTCCATGATGGTTTGCCCTGGTGTGGCATAGCAGACTTTATCGTCTATTATGAATCTGATTTTCTCGCTCATATTCAATGGTCTTTATAGATTTCAATTATGTTCAAACTTTGGGATTCTGCCCACATAAGCGCAGGAGTCGGCCACCGCGTTTTCCAGGTTAAAGGTGGAAACGAATTCTTCTTCGTGGACAACGAGATCTTCATAAAGCTGCCTGAAGTTCTCGATCGTTGAAAGGATCGGGTTGGCTGCCGTCTGGCCAAGTCCGCAGCGGTTGGCTGCTTTCATGTATTTGGTCCACTGGTGAAGTTCATTAATATCGTTGAGGGAACCTTTCCCATCGAGGATCTTTTGCAGTTTATTACGGAGAATGACGGTAAGGGAGCGGCACGGTGCGCAGGAACTGCAGGATTCTTCGATAAAGAAATCCATGAAGTTGACTACCACCTCTTTCAGCAGGTTGCGTTGTTTTCCGATCACGATCATTGATCCGCCTGTGGCCAGGTCTTCGAAGGCGATCTCGCGTCCGAACTGCGTCGGGTTGATGCACACCCCTGACGGACCTCCGACCTGGACGGCCTGCACTGATGTGGCGCCCGCCATTTCGAGGAGTTCCCTGATTGTGGTACCCCATTCGAGTTCGTAAACACCGGGGTTTTTACAGTCACCGGAAATACTGACCAGCTTGGTCCCGGCTGATTCTTTGGTTCCCATGGCCTTGAACCAGTCAGCGCCCTTAGCCATGATCTTAACCACTGCCGACAGGGTTTCGACGTTATTAATTACGGTCGGCATGTCCATGTAGCCTTTCTGGACCGGGAAAGGAGGACGGTTACGCGGTTCGCCGCGCTTTCCTTCCATGGATTCTATCAGAGCCGATTCTTCGCCACATACATAGGCTCCGGCACCGAGCTGGATCCTGATGTTGTAATTGAATCCCTGTTTTCCGGCGATATTCTTTCCGAGAAGATTGCCTTCACGCATTTCATCCAGCATTAGCTCCAGGTATGCAAGCAAATAGCGGTATTCATACCTTAAATATAATACGCCCTCTTTTGCTCCCAGCGCATAGCCGGCAACGACCATTCCTTCAAACAACTGTTTGGGAAGCTCGGTTAGAATCGCTCTTTCTTTGAATGTCCCGGGTTCACCTTCATCTGCATTGCAAAGCAAATAAATGACGGATCCCCTGGATTTGCGGCAGAACTCCCACTTGAGTCCTGTCGGGAATCCCGCTCCCCCGCGTCCCCTGAGATTTGATCTTTTTATTTCATCGATCACCTCTTCAGGAGAAAGGTTCACTGCTTTGCGTATGGCCAGGCCCAGGTCATAATCCGAAAACAACACCGGTCCCTTTTTAAGAATGTTATTATGAACCATTGCCTTAACTTTCGGATGGCTGTTTTCCCCATCGCCAAATTTGCCCACCATATCTTTTACTGCTGCGCCATTTCGAAAAGCGGTTACAAGCTCACGTACCTTTGATGGCGTGAGGCGGGTGAATACCACGTCGTTGATGATGGCAGCAGGCTCCTGATCGTTCATACCGATATCGGCAGTGTCCCACAAACCAATCATTCCGTCTTCCGTGAGTGAATTGAATGGGATCCCAACCTCCTTTTCAAAGGTCCTGGCGATCTCATCCCTTCCCATCATGCAGGCGACTGCACTGTTGTTCAGGTATACAGCGTACTTGCCCCTGGGTGTCATCGAGAAAAAGTGGTAAAAGGAAATGGTTTGTTCAACATCCACCTGTGACATGTTCAACTGAGTGGCAATTATTGCTGCCGCATCCGGTGAAATGTACCCAAATTCATCCTTTACATCATGCAAAATATCCATGAGCTTGCCTCGGTCGTTCTGGAATTTTGCGGTAATAGCCATGATTTTTGATTCCATTTGCTTGGTATATTAAATTAAGATTCTGATTCTCAATACGCTATTGTTAATTTTTTAACAAAGCAAAATTAATTGAAAATCTTTGTCTTACAACTCATATGGCTAAATTTAGAATAAGTTCAAATAATAATAAAGAATTAACCCATATCTAAGCTTTCTGCATTATTTTTGCCCTCCCCAAAATCGGGATAAATAAAAAGTGAAAGCCATTGCGGTACATATTAAAGGATTGGTCCAGGGTGTGGGTTTCAGGCCGTTTGTATACCGGGTGGCTTTGCATCATCAAATTACCGGTTGGGTGGAAAACGGAAATGACGGGGTCAGGATCTTTGCGGAAGGATCAGAAGAACAACTAAAAGCCTTCCTGCAGGACCTGCGTGAAAAAGCGCCTCCCGCTTCTGAAATCCTCGAGATTTTTATTGAGCTGCGTTCTTCAAAACAATCATTTGATTTTAAGATTATTAAAAGCAGCGATTATTCTGATGAGATCACCGATATCAGCCCTGATATCGCGGTATGTCCCGAATGCCTTGAAGACATGAAGACCCAGCCTCATCGCGCGGGTTACCCCTTCATTAACTGCACGAATTGCGGGCCCAGGTTCACTATTATCCGCGGACTTCCTTACGACCGCCCAAAAACAACGATGGATGTTTTTGAAATGTGCCCTCTATGCCGTGAAGAATATGCTGAAGTGAGCGACCGTCGTTTCCATGCCCAGCCCATTGCGTGTAATCAGTGTGGACCGAGATATGAATTGATCATTGGGAATGAAAAGTATTATGACATTGGTCATATCCTTGAAAAGACAACTGAATTGATCCACGACGGGAAAATAGTCGCGGTCAAAGGTATGGGGGGCTTTCACCTGGCTTGTGATGCAACGAATGAACAAGCCGTTCAGCGGCTCAGAAGCAAAAAATACAGGGAGGGTAAACCCTTTGCCGTCATGTTCGGAAGTATCGATGAATGCAGGTATTTCGCTGAGATCAACAAGGCCGAGGAAGAGCTTCTCACCTCCTGGAGGAGACCCATTGTAATCCTGAAGAACAAACAAAATGGCAAAAGGCTGGCCCCTTCGGTCAGCAACGGGTTCAATACCACCGGGATGCTGCTGTCATATATGCCATTGCATTATTTGTTATTTGAAAAACTGGCAACACCAGCGATCGTTCTTACCAGCGGGAACCTTTCCGATGAACCCGTAATCATAAATAATCAGGAGGCTTTGACACGACTTGCTGCTGTTGCCGATGCTTTCCTCATTTACAACCGTGATATTTATAACCGCTCCGATGATTCGGTTATGATGGTAAGCGGTGAAAAACCGAGAATGATCCGCCGTTCACGGGGTTTTGCACCGAGGCCTGTCAACCTTTCGATGGATGTAGACGGGATCATTGCCACAGGGGCTGAACTGGTCAACTGTTTCTGTGTGGGCAAAGGCAACAAGGCCCTGTTGAGCCAGCATATCGGTGACCTAAAGAACTTGGAAACTCTCGATTTCTTCGAAGAGTCATTGCAACGGTTCACGGAAATGTTCAGGATCAGGCCACGGATGCTGGTCTGTGATCTTCATCCGGATTATCTATCCACACGCTATGCCATGGATTTGGCGGCGAAATCATCTGATCTGCCCCTGTTGCAGGTCCAGCACCATCATGCCCACATTGCTTCCTGCATGGCTGAGCATGGGCTGGATGAACAGGTGATCGGTATCAGCATGGACGGGGTTGGATATGGACTGGACGGCAATATCTGGGGACTGGAAATATTGTTGTGCGATCTTGCTGATTTTGAAAGGAGATCTCATCTTGAATATGCGCTTCAGCCGGGTAGCGATATGGCTAATCATGAGCCATGGCGCATGGGATATTCTTTCCTGCATCAATATGTCTGCCATGATCCTGAAACACTGGAATTGCCTTTTCTAAAGGATATCGGCAGGGGAAAAATTGAAGTGATCAAGGCAGCATTGGAAAACAGGATCAATACTCCCCTGACATCCAGCGCCGGACGGTTGTTTGACGCAGTGGCAGCAATTACCGGAGTGTGCACTCATTCTGTATTTCATGCCGAAGCACCTATGAGGCTTGAAAATATCCTAGACCTTTCGGAGCCTGGTGAATATGAGTTCGTTTTCGGTCAGACAATCAGTCCGGCTTTAGTATTTCAGCGCATTACGGAAGATATTCTAAACAAGGTACCGGCTGAGAAAATTTCAGCCCGTTTCCATCGGTCAGTCGTTACATTGATCGTTCAATCAGCTGTTAATCAACGTGATGTTACTGGAATTGAGAAGGTTGTACTTTCAGGGGGCAGTTTCCAGAACCGTTTCCTGCTGTCCGAAACAGAAAACAGGTTGCAGCAGGAAGGTTTCCAGGTATATTCTCATCACTGGATCCCCTCGAACGATGGTGGAGTTGCACTAGGCCAACTGGTCATTGCGGCGAAAAAAAGAGCGACAGGATGTATTTAAAAAAATAATTATAAAGAAGTGTTTTTGTAATTTTGGATTTAGTTGTGTTACATTTTGATATAGATGGGATAAATAGCTATCGATACACTCAATCTGACTTTTATGTATAAAGGCGTAACAATAATCACCGCTTTGCTTTTTTTAGCTATGATCTTGCCCGGGTGTGAGCAGATGGACCGTAAACAAAAAATGATCGGCGATTTGCTGAAGGTTGACCGGGAATTTTCAAGGAAATCCGTGGAGTTGGGCGCACCCGAGTCTTTCCTGCAATATATTGATGACAGTTGTGCTCTGCTCCGGCCTAACCGTTATCCGGTCATAGGGCGTGATAAGATCGCAGCGATGTTCAGCAAACCCGATACCTCCATGGTGCTGAGCTGGGAGCCCCTGCATGCTGATGTTTCCGCATCAAACGACCTGGGTTACACCTATGGCATTTACACAATCCAGATGGATTCCCCTGAAGGAAAGGTCGTGACCAAGGAAGGAACCTATGTCACGATCTGGAAGAAAAATAAGAAAGGAGAATGGAAGTTTGTCCTGGATACGGGAAACCAGGGACTTGGTCCTCAAAACGGGGAAAAGAAATAATAATGAAATTCATTGACGAATACCGCGATAAAGATCTGGTTTTAAGCATAACGGAAGCCATCCGCAAAATTTCCCGCAAACCCGTGGCATTGATGGAAGTATGCGGCGGGCATACCATGTCGATTCAACGGTTCGGCTTGCCGTCCCTACTTCCGGAAACAATACGCCTCATTTCAGGACCTGGCTGCCCTGTCTGTGTTTCAAGCCGGAAATACATCGACCAGGCGATTGCGTACAGCCGGCTTGGCAATGTGATTATTGCGACATACGGGGACCTTATCCGTGTCCCCGGTTCCAGTTCCACTCTTGACCGGGAGAAAGCCCGGGGCTCGGACGTCAGGATCGTTTACTCCCCGATGGACGCCATTGAAATTGCCCGGAAGAATCCGCACAACAAGGTGGTTTTCCTCGGGATTGGATTTGAAACCACTGCTCCGGCAAGTGCTGCAGCAATTTACGGCGCTTTTCTGCAAAATGTCACCAACTTTTATCTTTTCAGCTCCCATAAGGTCATGCCTCCGGCAATGGCTGCCCTGATTGACGAAGGCGTCAAAATTGACGGTTACATCGCCCCGGGACACGTCAGCACCATAACGGGTATTTCGATATACCGGGACATTGCTGAGAAATACCACCTGGGATGCGTGATTGCCGGTTTTGAGCCGGTCGACCTGATCGAAGCCATATACATGCTGGTAAAGCAGATCGAAGCCGGGGACCAGAAGGTGGAGATCCAGTACCGGCGAGCGGTGCGGCCCGATGGGAATGTCAAGGCCCGGGAACTGCTGGATGAAGTTTTTGAATTAAGGGATGACTGGTGGAGAGGCCTGGGCATCCTGAAAGCCAGCGGCCTTGGCATCCGGGATAAATATGTAGCTTTTGATGCGGAAAGAATGCTACAAGTGGAGGTAGAACCAACCCGCGAAGATAAAGGATGCATATGCGGGGAGATTTTGAAAGGATTGAAAAATCCCAGGCAGTGCAAGTTGTTTGCGAAAGCCTGCATACCGGAAAATCCGGCCGGTCCTTGCATGGTGTCCAACGAAGGGGCCTGCCAGGCTTATTACCGTTATAACCGATTCTAATATGATCCATACTGACAATATATTGCTCGGGCACGGAAGTGGCGGCAAGCTAAGCCATGAGTTGATCAGCAGCTTGTTTGTAAAGTATTTCCGCAACGACCTGCTTGACAAGCAAACCGACTCTGCAATCATTCCTGTAACCGGCACCAAGCTGTCATTTACGACCGATTCATTTGTGGTCGACCCGATCTTCTTCCCCGGCGGGGATATTGGAAAACTTGCTGTTTGCGGCACGGTGAACGACCTGGCGGTTTCAGGCGCTGAGCCCCTTTACCTGAGTGCCGGATTTATCATTGAGGAAGGCTTTTCTTTCAAAGACCTGGAGACGATCGTCATTTCCATGGCGGAAGAAGCAAAAAAAGCCGGGGTGCTGATCGTGACCGGAGACACGAAGGTGGTTAATAAAGGCAAATGTGATAAGATCTTCATCAATACTGCCGGAGTAGGAATGATCAGTGACCGGCATATCCATATCAGTGAAGGTGCCCGTATCAGCGCCGGTGATCAGATCATCATCAACGGCGAGGTCGGCGACCATGGCATGGCGGTGATGGCTGCCAGGCAGGAATTGAATATCCGGAGCGAAATAATTTCCGATTGCGCCTCGCTGAACGGTTTGATCCGTAGTGTCCTTGAAGCCACCGATGGAGTGAAGTTCATGAGGGACGCGACAAGAGGCGGGTTGGCCACGGTGCTGGCTGAATTGTCCGAAAAAAAGAACTTCGGGATCATGCTGGAAGAATCTTCTATCAAGGTCAGCCGGAAAGTAAGGGCATTCTGTGAGTTGCTGGGATTCGATCCGCTATACATTGCCAATGAAGGAAAAGTAGTCATGGTGGTTGCCCCCGAAGCTGCAGAAAAAGTTCTTGAAGTAATGAGAAATCATCCTTTAGGCAAGAATGCTGGCATTATCGGGGAGATCAGGAATGAAAATCCCGGAAGGGCCTGGATCAATACCGGCATCGGAGGTAAAAGAATACTTGATATGATGGCAGGAGAGCAACTGCCACGAATCTGTTAATGGTATCCGTAATCTTCGTAGAACTTACGGATTGTTGTGTCAAGGTCTTCAAAAACAACATAATGGTTTCTACAACCACTTCTTGAACAAATACTGACCCTGCCACCGATCGAGCAATTCAAGCTCACGATCGGGGCTCCGCACACATCGCATTCGATTTTTTTTCTTTTCAGGCTTTCATGGCAGTGCGGGCAGTAAAACTCCACGACTTCACCCTCAGTTATGCTGAATTCGGAATTGAAATTATAGTCCCCATAAATGGAGCTTAGCCAGATAAAACCTTTTTGCCCTATCCTTGTGTGTATGAATAGTTTAATACCAGGGGCATTATTGATCTGGTGCATCTCATCCATGAATGAAGCATTGCAATGAGGACAATTAACAGTTAATGATACGATCTTGGTCATAGCTCAGGTTTGAATGATTTATACAAATATACAAAATGCCATTTGTATTTCCAAATGAATAATTCATTTACTGGCTTATACCTGATAATTTAGAAATTTTCCAAATTTCATTTTTTACTACTTTTGCTTCATTACTAATTTAAGAATCAAGCTATGTGCGGAACTTGCGGATGCGGACAACCCGAAGGGATCAGAATAAGTAAACCTGGCGAATCTTCTCATCATGAACATTACCATGAACACAGTCATGAGCATAACGGGGTAATCCATACCCATGATCATGTGCACAGTCATGAGATCAGTCTTGAAATGGATATAATGCAAAAGAACAGCCTGCTTGCCGAAAGGAACCGGGGCTATTTTGAAGCCAAAGGGATTACGGCAATCAACCTGGTCAGTTCCCCTGGGTCGGGGAAGACAACCATCCTGGAACGGACGGTTAAAGAGCACAAATCCGGCGGGAAGATCTTCATCATCGAAGGGGATCAGCAAACCATGCTTGACGCGGAAAGAATTGAAAAGGCAGGCGCTCCGGTGGTACAGGTCAATACAGGAAATGGTTGCCATCTGGATGCGCAGATGATCAATGCGGCCGTTAAGAAACTCGAGGTTCCCGATGGCGGTCTCCTGATGATCGAGAATGTAGGTAACCTGGTCTGCCCCGCCCTTTTCGACCTCGGAGAATCCAAAAGGGTGGTCATCCTGAGTGTTACGGAAGGCGTTGATAAGCCCCTGAAATATCCCAATATGTTCCAGACGGCCCATTTGTGCGTGGTAAATAAATCAGACCTGATCCCTTATACGGATTTCGACTACGAACAATTCAAAGAATATGCTCTCCGGGTCAATCATCACCTCCAATTCATCCTGCTTTCGGCCAGGACAGGCGAAGGCTTCGAGAAATGGATGCAGTGGATCGAAGGGTAAAACGTAATCTTTGTTAAATAATTAACAAAACACTTGCTTTTTTATCATCATGAAATTATTTTTGTGCACTCATGCATCATGAAATAATTTTATAAGATGAAGCCTCTTCCGCACAAGACAATCGAACGTTTAAGCCAGTACCGCCGCGCTTTGCTGATGATCCACACCACCGGCAAGACTCATATTTTTTCCCATGAGATCGCGAAGATCATCCACATCACCGCCGTCCAGGTGCGGCGTGACATCATGCTGATCGGCTACACCGGAACGCTGCGCAAAGGATATAATGTTAAAGAGCTGATCGATCTGATCGGGGAGATCATTGACAGTGAAATGATCATCAGGGTATGCGTCATCGGGGTTGGAAACCTGGGTCGTGCCATCATCAATTATTTCAGCGGCAAGCGAACAAAACTTTCAATTGTTGCCGTATTCGACAGCAACACGGAAAAAGTGGGCAAAAAGTATTCAGGGGTGACCTGCTATGATATTGAGCAGCTTAACGAACTGGTTAAAAATGAAGATATAAAAATAGGCATCATCACCGTTCCGGCCGACCAGGGGCAGGTCACCGCCGACCGCCTCGTGAAGGCAGGGGTGAAAGGCATTCTGAACTATGCCCCCAAATCAGTTTCCGTGCCAAAAGACGTCCACCTCGAAGAATATGACATGATCACTTCACTTGAAAAGGTGGCGTTCTTTGTCAAAACGCACAGTGATTGAGGCTAGCTGCCCAGTGTGGCTACCATAACCGCCTTGATAGTGTGCAGGCGGTTTTCGGCCTGATCAAAGACAATCGATGCCGGTGACTCAAACACTTCATCCGTAACCTCCATTTCCGCAACGCCGAATTTCTGGTAAATCTCCTCTCCTACCGTGGTTTCCCTGCTATGGAATGATGGCAGGCAATGCAGGAATTTTACATCCGGATTGCCTGTTTTTTCCATCAGGCTTTTATTAACCTGGTAAGGCAGCATGAGTTGGAGCCTTTCTTTCCATGCGGAATCCGGTTCACCCATTGATACCCATACATCAGTGTAAACAAAATCCACTCCCTTAACGCCTTCCTCAACCTGGTCGGTAACAGTGATTCGTGCTCCGGTTTCTTTGGCGATTTCCCTGCAAAGGGCCACCAATTCTTCTGAAGGCTGGAATTGTTTCGGTGCGATGGACCTGAAATCCATGCCCATCTTGGCGGCGCCGACCAGTAACGAGTTGCCCATATTATTCCTTGCATCCCCAAGGTAACAATACGCGATCTGGCTTAATGGCTTATTGCTATGTTCCATCATAGTGAGCAGGTCGGCCAGCACCTGGGTCGGATGAAATTCGTTGGTAAGCCCGTTCCAAACCGGCACGTTGGCATAGGCCGCCAGTTCTTCCACGATGTCCTGGCCATAGCCACGGTACTCGATCCCGTCATACATCCTGCCCAGGACCCTTGCAGTATCCTTGATGGATTCCTTTTTCTTCATCTGCGAACCGGAGGGCCCAAGGTATGTCACGCTGGCGCCCTGGTCAAACGCTGCGACCTCAAAAGCGCAGCGAGTGCGTGTCGAATCCTTTTCAAATAACAGGACGATATTTTTCCCTTTAAGCTTCTGCTGCTCGGTACCGGCATATTTAGCCCTTTTCAGATCTGCTGACAGATCAAGCAGGAACCTGATCTCCTGAGGCGTAAAATCCAGGAGTTTTAAAAAACTACGATTTCTAATATTAAATGACATATCGATAAATTTTAAATTTTAAATTCTAAATTTTAAATTTTAAATTGACTTATGACTTAAGGCTCAAGACTTAAGACTTAAGACTCAAGACTTAAGACTTAAGACTTAAGACTAAACGATAGTAATCCTCGTTCCGCCATCATCCACCCCAAGCAGAGTAGTTTGCGTGATGATGGCATCTCTCCCGCTATGCTCCACGAAGTAGATTGCTGCCCTGATCTTGGGGGCCATGCTTCCTTCGGAAAAATGACCTTCTGCAAGGTAACGCTTGGCTTCGGCAATATTCATCCGGCTTATGGTCTTTTCCTGCGGCGTGTTGAAATTCAGGCAGACTTTGGGCACATCGGTCAGGATGAAAAACCGGTAAGCACCGATCTGGGAGGCCAGCAATGCCGATGCGTGGTCTTTGTCGATCACTGCATCGATTCCCTGGAGTTTGTATTCGGTCTTGTAGAACGCCGGTATTCCTCCCCCGCCGACCGCGATAACGATCTGTCCTTCCCGGGCAATCCTTTCAATGGTTTTGGTATTATATATCACAAGCGGCCTGGGTGAAGCAACCACTTTCCGATAGCCTCTTCCCCTGGGATCTTCGGCAAAAATAGAACCACTCACCTTACTAATTTTATCTGCTTCATCTTTTGTATAAAAAGGGCCGATTGGTTTAACAGGGTTCTGGAAAGCAGGATCATCCTTATTTACAAGCACCTGGGTGATGATTGTGATAATATCGCGGTCAATATCATTCTCCCTCAAAACATTTCGCAACTGCTGTTCTATGACATAACCGATAAAACCCTGGGAATAAGCGACGCTGATATCCAGGGGCATTTCCGGCACACCGTAGAGCTTTTCGCCGGCAGCATTGGCCAGCATGATATTTCCAACCTGCGGGCCGTTTCCGTGAGTGATCACCAGGTCATACCCGTTATCGATCAATACCAATAACCGCTCACACGTTTTGTAGGCATTTTCTTCCTGTTCTTCAATAGTTCCCTTTTGCTTTCCAAGGATCAGGGCATTGCCTCCGAAAGCAACAACACCAAGCTTTTTCATACGTAATTCAGTTAAAAGGATGCAAAGTTAATAATTTTACCCGGTCGATCATGGCCGGTAAGATTAAATATTTATCTTCGTTTCATTCGAAGATGCACGAATAATAATGGAAACAGGAAAATCTTCCCGCAAATGACAAATCAGAATAAAGCCTACCTCTATGCAGGCGCTGCTGTGCTGATGTGGTCAACCGTAGGGTCTGCCTTTAAGCTGACACTCAACTACATTTCGCCAATCCAGATGCTGTTCTATTCCTCTGCAGTATCGGTTTTGGTGTTGCTGATGATCCTGCTCATCCAGGGAAAAATGCCCCTGCTCATTGGTTCCGGCCGTAAGGAAATTATCCGGTCTGCAATGAATGGCACCCTCAACCCTTTTTTATTTTATATCGTCCTCTTTTATGCTTATGATCTTTTGCTGACCCAGGAAGCAATGGTATTAAATTTCACCTGGCCTGTGACGCTGACTCTGTTCTCAATATTATTCCTGAGGCAAAAAATTGGCTGGAAGAGTTTGCTGGCAATTTTTATCAGCTTTATAGGAATTGTCGTCATCGCGACCAAAGGCGACCTGCTGACACTGAGGTTCACCAATCCTACCGGGGTGTTCCTGGCATTGGGAAGCACGGTGATCTGGGCATCCTTCTGGATAATCAATATCAAAGACAAGAGGGATGAAGTGGTCAAACTGTTCCTGAATTTCTTTTTCGGATTTTTCTACATACTTATTGCTTCCGCTGTTTTAGATTTACTGATCTTCCCGGACTGGAAGGCAATAGCGGGTTGTTTGTATATCGGTGTCTTTGAAATGGGCATTGCTTATGTTTTCTGGCTGAAAGGGCTGCAATTATCTTCCACGACAGCTAAAGTGAGCAACCTGATCTTTATGGCGCCTTTTGTTTCCCTCATACTGATCAATCAGTTAGTCGAAGAGCATATCTTATGGTCTACTTTTGCTGGACTCGGATTTATTACTTTAGGGATTATTTTACAGCGAAGGGCATAGGGCTTGAAGCCAGGATTTGATGTTTCCATGTTAAAACACTTGCTTTTCTGGATTATTTTTGCAGCCATTCAGTGATTAATTGCTGCAACAATCGATTGGTTTTTACGTTATATGCTTATGAAAATTTTACGTGCCACACTCCTGCTGCTTTTGATAATCCTCGGCGCCCGCCAGGCATCTGCAGCTTATATTCTGATCCCGATGGACGACACCCAGAAAAACCATCTCAAAGCATACGGCATAGCTTACTGGGTATTAACTTACGATGTGGAAATTTACTGGTTGCTGAACTATCGCGGGGGAAGCTACATGTTTCTTCATAGCAAGACATTCGAGGATGAATGCATTATTCGTGGTGTCAGCTATGAAGTGATCGCGGATGTCCAGTCTACTGCAATCCTCCAGGAAATAGCCGATCCACAGGTCAATATGGATGCCGTCAAATTGCACAAAGCCCCCAAGATTGCTGTTTATACGCCAAAAAACAAGCTTCCGTGGGATGATGCTGTCACACTGGTGCTCACTTACGCGGAGATACCTTATGATATATTATATGACAGGGAGGTCATCAGCGGTGTGCTTCCAATGTACGACTGGCTGCATTTGCATCACGAAGATTTCACAGGTCAGTACGGGAAATTCTGGGCAGCATACCGGAACTACCCGTGGTACCAGGAAGATGTCAGGATTAACGAGGAGACAGCACGCGAACTTGGTTTTGAAAAGGTTTCAGAATGCAAGCTGGCCGTTTCGAAAAATATCAGGGATTATGTACTGGGAGGAGGCTACCTTTTTGCCATGTGTTCCGCCCCTGACAGTTATGATGTAGCACTATCTGCCGAAGGGGTCGATATTTGCGACATTGTATTCGACGGAGATCCTGTTGATCCGGATGCGCAGTCGAAGCTGAATTACCACAATTGCTTTGCTTTCACCGATTTCAGCCTGGTTCTGAATCCCTATGAATACGAGATATCTTCAATCGATGTCACCGATTCAAGGCCAAAAAATTTAGAGGGAAAAGACTTCTTCACCTTATTCGAATTTTCAGCCAAATGGGATCCGATCCCGACTATGCTTTGCCAGAGCCATACCCGGGTAATCAAAGCGTTTATGGGACAGACCACGGCATTTGACAAAGACCAGGTAAAATCTCACGTGCTGGTAATGGGCGAAAATAAAGCGCTGAACGAGGCACGTTATATTCACGGAGAGTTTGGCAAAGGATTCTGGACATTTTACGGCGGCCATGATCCGGAGGATTATTCCCATCGCGTGGGTGATCCTCCCACTGAACTCGATCTTTTCCCGAATTCTCCCGGCTACCGGCTCATCCTGAATAATATTTTATTTCCTGCCGCCAGGCAGCAAAAAAGGAAGACCTGACCTATCGGATGACTTCAAAAAACAGATTGTCATTAAAGAAGAAATTCACCAGGTTATTGCATTCATCTTCAGTGATATAATCCATGGTTCCATCAGGGTATTGGGCCCCTGGGACAGTAATACCGCTTGTGCCGCTTTTTAACCAGCAGCAATCCAGATAGTTCACCAGGGGTGTCTGAATATTCACTGAAAATTGGTAAAGATCGGAGGATATTCCTGTAATTGAACCGCTTACCAGATAAGTATCGTCTTCATGGATTTCCGGAGTGGAATGACCTTCTTCCCAGACCAGGCTCAGCGTGCCATTAAGGGTAATACCATTTTTTACGGCCGTATCTGGCAGAAAATACAATGAGGAGATCAATTCAATCTTGAACTCAGTTAAATTGCTGAGATTAATTCCCAGGTTAGTAATATTCAAGTTGGTTTCATAAGGTATGTTATTAACAAAAAGGCTATCTGTAATGATCCGGGCATTAACTCCTTGTTCAAACACATCCCCGTCGAACTTGGCAATGAACATACCTCTCCTGTATTTTTGATCATGACAATACCTGTCTACACTGCCATATCCATAGGTCATGGAATCTTCGCCGGGGTAATAATAAACACTGCAATCATCAATGTATCCGAATCCACTGTTGAGAACAGCCGTATCGTTTACACCCTTAAAGAAAGCATTAATAACATCGAACAAGGCATCTTCGGCCTTGACATAATCTTTGGCAGATAAAACATTGGGATTATAATCAATTTCATCCGCTTTCTTATTGCATCCGCTAAATCCCGTAATAGCTGCTATTAGTATAATGCAAGATAATTTCTTCATCATTTACAGGATTATTGATTGATTAGATCCTGACTGATTGATTAATTTCTCAAAAATAAGGAAAGAATAATTAAATCCTGTGGAATCATCTGAAAAATGATCTTCTTTTTCAATCAACTTCCACTGAATCAGATCGATATGGGGGAAAAATGTGTCGGCTTCAAAGTCTTTATCGACCACCGTCAGGTATAGTTTATTGCAGAAAGGAAGGAACTGGCTGTAAACCGATCCTCCACCGATGATGAAGCTTTCCTCGGTTTCATTGCATAATGCCAGTGCCTCTTCTATGGAGCGAACGGTCACGCAACCTTCGAAATATTCACCCGACACATTCGTTATCACGATATTTCTGCGATTGGGCAGAGGCCTTAAAGGAAGGCTCAGATAAGTCAGACGGCCCATGATCACCTGGTGGCCCGTGGTGATCTTTTTAAAACGTTTCAGGTCGGCCGGGATATGCCAGAGCAACTCATTATTCCTGCCGATGGCATAATTCCTGGCTATGGCCACGATAATCGAAATGTTCTTCATACTGAGATATCTCCTTTTATATGAGGGTGTGCCTGATAATTAATTAATTGAAAGTCTTCATAAGCAAAATCAAAGATACTGGTTCGCTCAGGGTTAATGGCCATTTGAGGCAGCGGATAGGGCTCCCTCGTCAGTTGCAGCTTTACCTGTTCAATATGGTTAAGGTATATGTGTGCATCACCCAGTGTATGGATGAAATCACCGGGTTGAAGTCCTGTCACCTGTGCCATCATCATGGTCAGCAGGGCGTAAGAAGTAATGTTGAACGGCACGCCCAGGAAGATATCACAACTTCGCTGGTAAAGCTGACATGAGAGCTTTCCGCCGGCCACATAAAACTGGAACAGCAAATGGCAGGGTGGCAGGGCCATCTTATCGAGCTCACCAACATTCCAGGCACTGACAATATGCCTCCGGGAGTCGGGGTTCGTTTTGATTGAATGCACTACGTCAGCGATCTGGTCAATCGCCCGGCTGTCTGGTGTGGGCCAGGAGCGCCACTGGTAGCCGTATATATGTCCCAGGTCACCTTTTATATCCGCCCACTCGTCCCAAATAGTCACTCTATTATCCTTAAGGTAGCTGATATTGGTTTCTCCTTTAAGGAACCACAGCAATTCATGAATGATGGAGCGGAGGTGCAGCTTTTTTGTGGTCAGCACCGGGAAGCCTTCCCCGAGGCTGAACCGCATCTGGTACCCAAAAACACTGATCGTCCCGGTTCCTGTCCTGTCCGACTTTTCAACCCCATTCCGGAGCACATGATCAAGTAAATCAAGGTATTGTTTCATTATCCCAGGATCATTGCCACGATCGTCGCTGAGATAAGCGCAGTCATCCCTCCTCCCAGAAGCGCACGGAACCCGAGTGATGATAATGTCTTGCGCTGGTTGGGGGCGATTGCACTGATCCCGCCGATCTGGATACCGACTGAAGAAAAATTTGCAAATCCGCAGAGCACATACACCGCCAGGATGATCGATTTCTGATCCTGGAATACGCCCGCAGTCAGCATTTCTTTCAGGCTGGCATACCCGATCATTTCATTGAGGATGATCTTTTCGCCCAGGAGTTGCCCTACCAGGGTCATATCCCGGGCGCTGACGCCCATAAGCCATGTCAGCGGTGACAGGGCATATCCCAGCATGAACTGGAGGCTGAACTTTTCGTAGGCACCGCTCGTCATGTTGCTGATGGCTGCATTGAGGTGTGTCCAGTCGCCAAGCTTTCCAAGGATAAAATTCACAAAGAAGATAAGGGCGATGAATGCAATGAGCATGGCTGCAACGTTTACGGCCAGCCTGAGCCCTGAACCGGTGCCGTTCGTGATGGCATCGAGAATGTTATCCCCGATACGGTCTTTGGTAATCTTGATATCACTTTCGATCGGTTCCGTCTGCGGGACAAGCAGTTTTGAAGTGACCACCGCGGCGGGTGCAGCCATTACCGATGCTGTGATGAGATGCTTGGCAAAGATCATTTTACCGACCGGGTCGTCCCCGCCAAGCAACCCGATATATATTGCGAGTACTCCTCCTGCCATTGTTGCCATTCCAGCGACCATGACCAGCATGATCTCCGACTTGTTCATTTTGGGAAGATATTCCTTGATGAGAAACGGGGCCTCGGTCTGCCCGAGGAATACGTTGCTGGAGGCCACCAATCCTTCCGCGCCCGAGATGCGAAGCACTTTAGTCAACAGCCATGCCATGCCATATACGACCTTCTGGATGATGCCATAATAAAACAACACACTGGTCAGGGCAGAGAAAAATATGATCGTAGGAAGAATCTGGAAAGCAAAATTGATCAGTCCCAATTCAACCTTATTAGTTACCAGGGACTTGAACAAGAATTCACTGCCGGCATTGGAGGAGTCGAGGATTTTAATAAATGCTTTTGCTATGAATTCGATCACATGCTGAATGGCAGGAACCTTCAGGACTGCCATAGCAAGCAGTATCTGGAAGAGCAATCCAAAAACGACGATTCTCCAGCTTACAGCTTTCCTGTTAGTGCTGAACAGAAAACATATTCCAAGTAAAATGGCAAGCCCCAGCAAACCTCTGAACAGGGACGCGAAGGAAAACCCGGATCCTGCCTCACCAATTGAGCGGGATACATCCAGCCCGGTTTGTGCAGAAACAGATGCGGGCAGGCCAATTAAAACAATAAAAATCAGTAAGGGCAGCAGTCGATAAGATTTCACCATTTTTTACTCCTTCTTTCTCTTTTTAATTTCATCCCGGATAAGGGAAGCTTTCTCATAATCTTCGTGGTCAATTGCTTTTGTAAGCAATTCTTCAAGCTCACCAAGGGTAAATTCATCAAAAGATTGTTCCGGCGAACCTGGAGCAGGCCTGGTCATCGTTTCGGAAGGAGCTATATTTTCATCCATATTCATACCTGCTTCGGCCATGATTTTCTCGTAGGTATAGATCGGGCAGCGGAAACGAATGGCCAGCGCGACAGCATCCGAGGTCCGCGAGTCGATGAGGCTTTCTGCACTATTTTGAACGCAAACCAGTTTAGCGTGAAAAACGCCTTGTTTAAACTGATCGATAATAACTTCTTTCACATGAATCTGGTAATGATCGGCAAAGCTTTTAAAAAGGTCATGGGTCAGGGGCCTGGAAGGCTTCATCTTTTCAAGTTCCACGGCGATGGCCTGGGCTTCAAAACCGCCGATGATGATCGGCAAACGCCTGTTCCCTTTGACCTCGCCAAGTATCAGGGCATAAGCACCGCTTTGCGACTGGCTGTAAGACATTCCCACGATCTCAAGCCTGATTTTGTCCATCTGTCAGTTATTATAAGCAATTATTTAACAGGATAAAAGTAGAATAATTTTTTGAGCGGCATGTCTGCTGTTAATAAAATGGGCTTGTATTTTTAAAATACTTTTTTACTTTTGCCTACCTCACATTTTCGAAACCAAAAAACAACCGTTATGAAAAAACTACTTTTGTTACTTTCTGTTTTTATTATGCCTGCATTGACCTATGCCGGTGAAGCAGACCTGGTCATCCCGTCGGATATAAAAAATCAGAGCATTCTCTATTGGGGATTCCTGATCACTGTATTAGGACTTATGTTCGGTCTGTACCAGTTTGTTCAGGTTAAAAAGCTCAAAGCACACCATTCGATGCTCGAAGTTGCACAGGTAATTTATGAAACCTGCAAGACCTATTTACTGCAACAGGGGCGTTTTCTGGTAATTCTGTTCATTTTTATCGGCGCAACCATCGCCTTTTACTTCGGTTATCTTTCTCACGATCCGAATGACCCGGAAGGCGGATTTGGAGTCGGTGGCGTGCTGATGATCCTGGGATGGACAATTGTTGGTATCCTGGGGTCCTATTCCGTCGCATGGTTTGGCATCCGTATGAACACACTGGCCAACTCCAGAATGGCGTTTGCTTCGCTCGAAAGGAAACCGATCAAGCTTCTTAACATTCCCCTTTCGGCCGGTATGAGTATCGGCGTCGTACTGATCTGTGTCGAGCTGATCATGATGCTTATCATCCTGATGTTTGTACCGGGAAAATATGCCGGTGCCAGCTTTATCGGATTTGCCATCGGTGAATCACTCGGTGCTTCGGCCCTCAGGATCGCCGGTGGTATCTTTACAAAAATTGCCGACATCGGATCCGACCTGATGAAAGTCGTTTTCAAGATCGGCGAGGATGACCCGAGAAATCCCGGGGTGATCGCAGACTGTACCGGTGACAATGCCGGAGATTCCGTGGGACCAACCGCAGACGGCTTCGAAACCTATGGCGTGACCGGAGTGGCGCTGATCTCATTCATTCTCCTGGCAGTTGACGACATTACCATCCAGGTAAAATTACTCACCTGGATCTTTGTTATGCGTATTCTTATGATCCTTACCTCAATCTTTGCTTATTGGATTAACAAGGCCATCAGCAGTACGGTTCATGGCAAAAAAGATGACATCGATTTTGAGCAGCCGCTAACCTCCCTGGTCTGGATCACCTCTATCCTGTCGATCATTGTAACTTTCGTTGCCAGCTACCTGATGATCGGTGACCTGGCGAATAACCTCTGGGTCACTCTTTCTGTCATTATCAGTTTCGGAACCCTGGGCGCTGCGCTAATCCCTGAATTCACCAAAATATTTACCAGTCCCAAATCCCGTCACGTTGCTGAAGTGGTTGAAGCTTCAAAAGAAGGAGGTGCATCGCTCACCATTCTTTCCGGCCTTGTGGCTGGTAATTTTAGTGCATTCTGGCAGGGAATGGTATTCTTTGTTTTGATGTTCGGTGCCTATATCTCCAGCACCTTCGGGCTGCATGATTTCATGCACTATGAGGCTATTTTCGCGTTCGGCCTGGTAGCATTCGGAATGCTCGGAATGGGGCCGGTCACCATCGCGGTCGACAGCTACGGGCCCGTCACCGACAATGCCCAGTCAATTTATGAGCTTTCCCTCATTGAGGATATAAAAGATGTTGACAAAGAGATTGAGAAGGACTTCGGGTTCAAGCCGGATTTTGAAAAATCCAAGCATTACCTTGAGGCAAACGACGGGGCAGGAAATACATTTAAAGCCACGGCTAAGCCGGTGTTGATAGGTACTGCGGTCGTTGGTGCCACCACCATGATCTTTTCGCTGATCCTGCTGATCAATAAAAGCCTGGGTGTAGCACCGGAACAAATTCTGAACATTTTGAATCCTTATACGATTCTTGGGTTTATCCTTGGCGGGGCGGTGATCTTCTGGTTCTCCGGCGCATCGACACAGGCGGTTTCCACCGGGGCCAACCGTGCCGTGGCCTACATCAAAAAGAACATCAACCTGGACCCTAATGCCGAGAAAAAAGCCTCGGTGGAGAAATCCAAGGAAGTCGTTAAGATTTGTACCGTTTATGCGCAAAAAGGGATGTTCAACATTTTTATAGCCATTTTCTTTTTCGCCCTGGCATTTGCCTGCTTGGCAGCACCAATGAACTTTGATGAGTCAGGAACCGCGGCCGAAAAATTAAAATATGCCGCGCCGGTTTCATTGTTCGTCAGCTACCTTATAAGTATTGCAGTATTTGGTTTGTTCCAGGCTATTTTCATGGCCAATGCCGGTGGTGCATGGGATAATGCCAAGAAAGTGGTTGAAGTTGACCTGAAACAAAAAGGCACTGATCTACATGCCGCAACAGTAATTGGTGATACGGTCGGCGATCCGTTCAAAGACACCAGTTCGGTTGCCCTCAACCCGATCATCAAGTTCACCACTCTCTTTGGACTGCTGGCTATGGAAATAGCACTTGCTGTACAGTTCAGGGACCTCGCACCCTATTTCGGGATCGTATTCCTGCTGATCTCCCTGGTCTTTGTTTACAGATCTTTCTACAAAATGAGGATCAGACAGTAAAACAATACCAATATCAATAACAGGTTCTATTGATGAGTGTTAAAGGAAGAGGCTGTCACAAAAGTTTGTGCGGCCTCTTTTTTTTATTGAATTCCTTTGTTATTTTTTTAACAAATAATGAACCAATCCTGAATGCGATTGTTAAAGATTATTAATTTTGCCAACCTTTTAAAAGATCAAAGCAATTATTCATATGAACACTGAGAATTTTTCAAGAAGGCACCTCGGCCCCGGAGAGAGCGATTTGCAAAAAATGCTGGATATCATAGGTGTCAGCTCCATCGATCAGCTTATATCAGAAACCATACCTGATTCCATTCGTTTAGAGAAAGAACCGGATCTGCCCGAAGGCATGACAGAATTTGAATATTTACAACATATCCGGGCGTTGGGAAGCAGGAACAAATTATATAAATCCTATATCGGGCTTGGCTATTACGATACCTTTATGCCTCCCGTAGTTCAGCGAAACATTCTTGAAAACCCGGGCTGGTATACTTCATATACGCCCTACCAGGCTGAAATATCCCAGGGAAGGCTGGAGGCACTGCTGAATTTTCAGACCATGATCTCAGACCTGACCGGCATGCCGATTGCCAATGCTTCGCTCCTGGATGAAGCCACTGCGGCCGCCGAAGCGATGATCATGGCGTTTAATTCTCGCTCCAGAGACCAGGTGAAAAGAAATACAGTTAAGTTCTTTGTTTCGGATCTACTCTTCCCGCAAACCGTCGAAGTTGTAAAAACAAGGGCGCTTCCGCTTGGAATAGAAATTGTTACGGGGGATCATAAAACATTTTTAATGACGGAAGAATTTTTCGGCGGGCTTATCCAATACTCCGATCAATTCGGAGCTATCCATTCCTATGAGGATTTTGTGAAAACAATCCATGAAAAGCAAGGGGTTGTTGTAGTGGCTGCCGATCTGCTCAGCCTGGTCATGCTGACCCCTCCGGGGGAATGGGGAGCCGATGTGGTTGTAGGTTCAAGCCAGCGTTTTGGAATACCGATGGGCTATGGAGGGCCTCACGCCGGTTATTTTGCTACCCGTGAGGAATTCAAAAGAAATATGCCGGGTCGAATCATCGGTATATCAAAGGATGCAAACGGTACGCCTGCTTACCGCATGGCACTGCAAACCCGTGAGCAGCATATCAAACGCGAACGGGCCACTTCAAATATCTGTACCGCCCAGGCCCTGCTGGCCATCATGGCAGGAGTTTACGCGGCCTACCACGGCCCCCGTGGATTGAAAGAAATCGCCAGTAAGGTACACGGGCTGGCAGTTACTCTGTCACAAGCGCTTCCGCGAATTGGATATAAGCAACTTAACCAGCTTTATTTCGACACTCTCCTGATCCGGCTTCCTGAAGGAACTGACAGGCACAAAGTTGAAGCAGCCTCTGAAAAGGCACAAATGAATTTCAGGCTGATTGACCAGGAGATGCTCGGGATAAGCATCAATGAAACGACCAATGGCGATGACATCCAGGATATCCTGAACGTACTGGCAGAAGCTGCGTCGGTGGCCCCTGTACGGATAGAAATCCCGGAGAACCTTCCTGCTCCTTCATGGCCTGAGCCTTTCAACCGTCGAACCCCGGCGCTTACAGCCCCCTGTTTTAACTGCTATCAATCGGAGACAGAGATGATGCGGTATCTCAAGAAACTTGAGAACAGGGACCTGGCATTAAACAGGACCATGATCCCGCTGGGTTCCTGCACTATGAAACTGAACGCCGCTGTTGAAATGTTCCCGCTCAGTTGGCCGGAGTTTGCAGGAATCCATCCTTTTGCTCCAGCAGGTCAGGCAGCAGGGTATTTAGAGATGATCCACAACCTGGAAACTGCCTTATGCGAAATAACCGGCTTTGCCGGTGTTTCGCTGCAACCAAATTCAGGAGCCTCCGGCGAATACACCGGATTGCTTGTAATCAGGCAGTATCATATCAGCCGCGGTGAAAGCCACCGCAATGTCTGCCTGATCCCTGCATCGGCCCACGGTACGAACCCGGCCAGCGCCGTTATGGCCGGAATGCAGGTCGTGGTGGTCAAGACCGATCCCGAGGGGAACATCGACATTGCTGATCTCCGTGAGAAAGCCGTCCAGCATGGGGAGAACCTGGCTGCCATCATGATCACATACCCATCAACGCATGGCGTATTCGAAGAGAATATCAGGGAGGTGATCGGCATAGTGCATCAGTATGGCGGACAGGTATACATGGACGGGGCCAACATGAATGCCCAGGTGGGCTACACCCATCCGGGAACTATCGGGGCCGATGTTTGCCACCTGAACCTGCATAAGACGTTCGCTATTCCGCATGGCGGAGGAGGACCCGGAGTTGGGCCGATCGCTGTAGCCAGCCACCTGAAACCTTTCCTTCCCTCCCACCCGCTTGTGAAGACCGGCGGCGAAAAAAGCATTTCTGCCGTTTCCGCAGCTCCTTTCGGCAGCGCTTTGATTTTGCCGATCTCCTATGGTTATATCCGTATGCTCGGGCAGCAGGGATTGAAGCAAGCCACCGCTTACGCGATTTTGAATGCCAATTATATTAAATCCAGGCTGCAGGGGCATTATAAAATTTTATACACAGGGAAGAACGGCTGGGTCGGACATGAAATGATCCTTGACTGCAACGAATTCCATAAAACTGCCGATATTACCGTGGTGGATATAGCCAAACGGCTGATGGATTATGGCTTTCACGCCCCTACGGTCGCATTCCCCGTGCATGGAACGCTCATGGTCGAACCAACAGAAAGCGAACCGCTGACTGAACTTGACCGGCTTTGCGACGCTCTGATCAGCATCCGTGAAGAGATCAGGGAAGTGGAAACAGGTATCGCGGATAAAGCGGCCAATGTATTCAAATTTGCACCTCACACAGCCCAGATGCTTACGGCGGATGAGTGGAATCAACCCTACACGAGGCAGAAAGCGGGATTCCCCGCCGGCAGCGGAATGCAGGATAAGTATTTTCCGCCCGTGACCCGTATCGATGACGCTTACGGAGACAGGAACCTGGTATGTACCTGTAATCCTGTTGAAGATTATCAATAGATTTTTTTGTTTTGTATAATATTATTGTTGTATATTTGCACTCTCTTTCGAGAGAATTCCATTTATTCTCATAAACCCATTTGAATCGAAGTTAGAAGATTTACTGCTGGAGAGCCAGGGGATATTCCTGATAAAATCTGTTTTCTGGTTAGAATTTCGACAACAGTCACTTAATTAAAAAAAATGTACGATATTATTGAATTAAACGGCAAATCACTGCCCGAACTGCAAGAGATTGCCCGGGAATTGAATGTTCCCAAATACGAAAAACTCATGAAGCAGGACCTGATATACCAGATCCTGGATCAGCAGGCACTTATACCGCCTAAAGATGAGAAAGCCCCGGCGCAGGCTGAAGGTACCAAATCAAAAAGAGGGCGTAAGAAAAAAATAGTCACGGAAGATATAAAGCCTGTTCCTGAACCGAAACCAGTGGAAGATGTCCTGAGCCCCCCCCGTACCTTTCAAAAGCCCCAGGTATCACCTGAAAAAAAAGACACGCCAAGGGAAGAACAGCCTGCTGCCGAACCGAATCGTCCTAAACTCATCAAAAAGAGTGAAAGAAAGAGGCATATTCCTTTTCAGGAAGATAAACCAATTAACAGGCCACCGGCCAGGGAACGGGACACTGCTAACGACCTGATCCTGCCCGAGATCGTAAATGGCGATGCCGATGATGACATACTGGTCAGTGAAGAGCCGGAAGTGGAAACCATGATTGAAAGTGCACCGGTGGCAGAAAAGCCTGAACTGGATTCATTTGTTCCCCAGAAAGACGAAGATTACCAGCCACCTTTAAGGGATCCGGGTTTCAGGCCCAGGCTGAATAAAAAGAGAGATGAGTATTCCTTCGAATATGAAGGGTTTATCAGTTCAGAAGGTGTCCTTGAAATTATGCCGGACGGATACGGTTTCCTCAGGTCATCAGATTATAATTACCTGAATTCTCCCGACGATATTTATGTCTCTCAGTCACAGATCAAACTGTTCGGCTTAAAAACCGGGGATACCGTGGAAGGAAGTATCCGTCCCCCTAAGGAAGGAGAAAAATATTTCCCGCTGATCAAGGTTGAAATGATCAATGGGCGCAAACCCGAAGAGGTCCGCGACAGGATCCCGTTTGATTTCCTGACCCCGTTGTTCCCCCTGACCAAGTTTAAGATCACCGATTACCCCAATGCCAGCATCACTACGCGTGTCATTGACATGTTTTCCCCGATCGGGAAAGGCCAGCGCGGACTGATCGTTGCTCAGCCAAAAACCGGCAAAACGATCATTCTCCAGGAAATCGCCAACGCGATTGCTTTCAACCACCCGGAAGCTTACCTCATCGTATTGCTTATCGATGAGCGCCCTGAAGAAGTCACCGATATGCAACGTCATGTCAACGCTGAAGTTATCGCGTCAACTTTTGATGAACCGGCCGAAAGGCATGCCAAAATCGCCAACATCGTGCTGGAAAAAGCGAAAAGACTGGTTGAATGCGGCCACGACGTCGTCATCCTGCTCGATTCCATTACCAGGCTTGCCAGGGCGTATAACACGGTTTCACCGGCTTCAGGAAAAGTTTTATCCGGCGGTGTTGAATCCAATGCGCTCCAGAAACCCAAGAGGTTCTTCGGTGCTGCCAGGCAGATTGAAAATGGCGGTTCACTGACAATCATCGCTACAGCCCTTATCGATACCGGCTCCAAGATGGACGAGGTGATCTTCGAGGAATTCAAAGGCACCGGCAACATGGAGCTTCAGCTCGACAGGAAACTTTCCAACAAGCGTATTTACCCGGCCATTGACATCGTTGCCTCAAGCACGCGTCGTGAAGAGTTGCTGGTGGATAAGGAATCCCTGCAAAGGATCTGGATTCTCCGCAACCACCTGGCCGACATGAACCCGCTGGAAGCTATGGAATTCCTCAAGGATAAAATGAAGTACACCAGGAATAACGAAGAGTTCCTGATCTCGATGAACAGCTAAGGGCTTAGAGCTTAGAGCCTAAGGCCCAGAGCCAGGAGCATTGTATTGGTCAGGTGGTAATTTGTTCTGCCAGGCTTTCCAAATCGATGCCGTCGAAGTTACCGGAACTCATCAGCAACAGGTTTTTGTTGTGGTAGTTGATATTCAGAAGATACTCCCTTAGTTTTCCGGAATCATTGTAAACAGCCAGCCGCTCGTCGGCAAAGGCAAGGCGAATATCATCCGTTTTCAATTCAGGAAGGCGTTTCATGGCCACTGCATGGTCACTGAAATAAACGACAGGAAAGTCTGCTGCATCCATGCATCCGCGGTACTGTGGCAGGAAATCCTTATTCAGGCTGCTGTAGGTGTGCAATTCGATGCATGCAACCAGTTCGCGTTCCGGGTGCAGTTCTTTTAATGCCTCAATTGTAGCTTTAAGCTTTGACGGACTGTGGGCAAAATCTTTGTACAATGAAGTATGCTCATTGCTGCGGAGCAGTTGTAAACGCCGTGAAGCCCCACGGAATGTACTGATCGCTTCCAGAAAAACCTCATCACTGATACCCAGGCGTTTGCACACCTTCCATGCCCCGTGTATATTCTGGACATTATGTTTGCCAAAAACCATCACGGGAACTTCCCTGTCATGGCAAATCAAATTCATGCTGTTGTTTTCAATCCGGTAATCCAGGTCGCCATATGGCAGCAATGTAATATCTTTCCGGGCCTGTCGGGCAATTTTACTGACGAATGGGTCGGATTCGCAGTATATCAGTGCCCCATCATGCTCGATAAGGTCTGTAAAAAGTTCAAACTGCTTAACATAGAAATCAAACGTGGGGAAAACATTCATGTGGTCCCATGCAATCCCGCTGATCAGGGCTATATCCGGCCGGTAAAGATGAAACTTCGGTCTTGGGTCAAGGGTAGAAGATAGATACTCATCTCCCTCAAGTACCATGAGCTTTGCATCATGACTTAAACGGACCATCACCTCAAAACCTTCAAGCTGCGCGCCAACCATGTAATCGGTATCTATGCCCGCTTTTTGCAGCACATGCAGGATCATCGAAGTGATGGTGGTCTTGCCATGGCTTCCGGCTATTACAACACGGATCTTGTTTTTCGAAACTTCATACAGGTATTCCGGGTAGGAATAGATCTTCAATTCAAGACTGCGGGCCGCTTGCAGTTCGGGATTGTCATTTTTTGCATGCATGCCAAGGATGACAGCATCCAGGGATTTATTGATCCTGCCTGCATCCCACCCTTCTCTTTCGGGTAAAATGTTATAACGGGCCAGTCTTCCCCGGGCAGGTTCAAAGATCTCATCATCCGAACCGGTTACATCATAACCTTTTAACTTTAAAGCGATTGCCAGATTATGCATCGCGCTTCCACCGATCGCAATGAAGTGAACTTTCATGATTGAGAACTGTTAATATGCCAAAAATAATTTATTATTACTTTTACCGCCCTTAAACGCTGGAATAATTCAAGATGACAATAAACAACACCCGTTCACTGATCCAGGAGCTGAACCTGCGGTTCCACGACAAGCCGGCACAGGAAATCCTGGCTTATGTTATCGGGAACTTTAAAGAGAGCCTGGCTTTCTCCACCAGTCTTGGCGCAGAAGACCAGGCCATTACACACATGATTGCCGGGATTGACCCGCAGATTTATATCTTCACGCTCGATACCGGCAGATTGTTTCCCGAAACCTACGATCTTCTTCAGATTACCCAGATGCGATATAAGGTCCTGATCAACGTATTTTTCCCGGATCACCGGGAGGTAGAGGATATGGTCAACACGAAAGGCATCAACCTTTTTTATGAAAGTATCGAAAACCGTAAGCTTTGCTGCAACATCAGAAAGATACAGCCGTTGAAAAGGGCACTGGAAGGTGTCGATTTCTGGATTAGCGGACTCAGGCGTGAACAGTCAGTTACCAGGGAAGATATCTCAGTGGCCGAATGGGACGACCTGAACAAGAAAATAAAGATCAACCCCCTGATCAACTGGAAATCTGCAGACCTTTGGGACTATATCAAAGCCAACAACATTCCTTACAATCCTTTACACGACCAGGGATATCCGAGCATCGGGTGCCTGCCCTGCACCCGTGCCGTCGAACCGGGTGAAGATATCCGCGCCGGGAGATGGTGGTGGGAAAATCCCGAAATGAAAGAATGTGGGCTGCATAAATAGTCTTGAGTCTTGAGTCTTGAGTCCTGAGTCTTGAGTTAAATTGATCATTGATATCTGATCGCTTTGACCGGGGTGATCTTTCCGATGATGTACCCCGGGACCATGACCATCAGCAGGCAAATCACGAAGGTACCCGCGTTGATCACCAGGATGTGCAAAAGGTTTAATGAAACCGGCACAAAATCAACATAGTATGACTCTTTGTCGAGGGGGATCAGGCGGGTGAAATACTGCAGTGCGATCAGGCCCAGGCCGGCAATATTTCCCCAGACCATTCCTTTAATGATTATACCCGAAGAAAGGTAAAAAAACAGCCTGCGCAGTTCGCCGGTTTTGATCCCCAGCGCTTTCAGGATCCCTATCATGTTTGTCCGCTCCAGGATCATGATCAGGAGCGTGGAAATGATCGTAATACCGGCCACCAGGATCATTAATACGAGGATAATGACCACATTGATATCCATCAGGCGCAGCCAGTCAAAGATCTGGGGGTACGTGGCGGTCACAGGTTCGGCGTTCAGATCGTACCCGATGGACTGATAAACCATTTCGCTGAGCTGGTCCAGCTTGTCGAAATCATCAATGAACACTTCAAAACCTGAAACCTTGTCTTCCTCCCAATTGTTCAGCTTCCGGACCTGGCGCAGGTCACCAACAACATAGACTTTATCGAATTCTTCAAGTCCGGTCTCGTAAATGCCTGAAATAATGAACTTTCTACCTCTCGGCTGTGACCCTTCAGAAATGAAATACATCCGGACTTCATCCCCGGCTTTCAGTTGCAACCTCCCGGCAATATATTGCGATATTATTATTCGGGTCGATGCTCCGGTATCGCTGATGATTAAAGATGATCCTTCCACCAGGTTCTTCCTGAAGAAATCCCAGTCATAGTCCGGTCCAACCCCCTTGAAAACAACGCCCTGTATCTGGTCTTCCGTTTTAATGATGCCCGCTTTCAGGGCAAAAACCTGGATATGCCTGATGCCCGGTTCTTCCGCTAGCTCAGGATAGAATGGCTGGTCAGCGGATACCGGGGACGCTTCATAGGAAGCATTTTCATCAAAGTTATCAATCCTGATGTGGGCTGCAAAGCCAATGACCTTGCTGCGGATCTCCGACTGAAAGCCTGTCAGCACGGAAACGGCCACGATCATTACCGCCAGGCCCAGCGCAATGGTAATGATGCAAATACGGATAACCGGTCCGGATAAATTTTCTTTATCTTTACCGCTCAGGCGATTTGCAAAGTATATGGGCAGGTTCACAATAATGGCTCAATTTTAGCAGTAAAAATAAGAACGATAATAAAGCGCGCGTCATTGTGCAAAAATATCTGAATATTACCGGTTTTCTTCTAATCCTTTTCATGGATCTGCTATGCGCCCAGGATGTAAAAAGGAGCGCACCGGAATTCGTTGATGCCGGCATGCTTCAAAGTGGCGCTGAAAGGACCGGGCTGTATTTTCCTTTGCTGCAAGGTAAAAAAACCGGCATTGTATGCAATCATTCATCAAAAATAGGTCAGAACCACCTGGTGGTGGATTCACTGATACGTGCAGGAATAGACCTGGTGGCTATATTCAGCCCTGAACACGGGTTCCGGGGCGATCTGGAAGCCGGGGCTGAATTCAATGACGAAACCGATGCCAGGACCGGCATAAGGATCATTTCACTGTATGGAAATAAAAAGAAGCCCGATAAGTCAGATCTGGCAGGAATTGACCTGTTACTTTTCGATATACAGGATGTCGGGGTCAGGTTTTACACTTATATCTCCACGCTGGCGTATATCATGGAGGCGGCCTCAGAAAGCGGAATTCCCCTGATCGTGCTCGACCGGCCCAATCCGAATGGTTTTTATGTCGACGGGCCGGTGCTTGACACAAACTTCCGGTCGTTCGTCGGGCTGCACCCGGTGCCGGTCGTTTACGGGATGACGATTGGCGAGTACGCCATGATGATCAACGGGGAAGGTTGGCTTGATGGGAAAAAGTGCGACCTCACCGTTATTCCCGTGGAAGGATATCACCATAATATGATCGTTGCACTGGATGTGAAGCCCTCCCCTAACCTGCCCGACTGGAAATCTGTCTATCTCTATCCTTCGGTATGTCTATTCGAGGGCACGGTCCTGAGTGTCGGCCGGGGAACCGAAAGGCCATTCCAGGTCATAGGGCACCCGGAATACATGTCCGGAAGTTATAGTTTCACTCCACGACGCATCCCCTCAGTCGCTGAAAAACCTCCTTTCGAAGGTCAGACATGCTATGGCATGGACTTGTCGGCTTACGCTGAAAATTACCGTGAAAACGAGGCACAACTGAATATTTCCTGGATTATCGGAATGTACGAATACTTTAAAGGTAAAGATTTCTTCAACTCATACTTCGACAAACTGGCCGGTAACAAGACGTTGAGGAATGATGTCATCAATGGGAAAACCGAGGCTGAAATCAGATCTTCCTGGCAAGAGGAACTGGCCGGATTTATGGAGATCAGGAAAAAATATCTTATTTACCCGGAATGATCAGTTTGTTTTTCCAGGATATACTTTGAGCGCTTCTTCCAGGCAAACCATGGCTTTTTTGAGATCCTCAACTTTCAGGACATATGAGATCCTGACTTCATCCTTGCCTTTGGAAGGGTTGGAATAAAAGCCTGTCGCCGGGGCCAGCATTACAGTTTCGTTGTTGAAGCTGAAATCCTCGAGCAACCATTTGCAGAACCTGTCGGAATCATCAATGGGCAGTCTTGCTACAACGTAAAATGCGCCTTTGGGTTTCGGGCAATATCCTCCGGGTAACTTATTGATGTACTCAACGACAATATCACGGCGGGCATGATATTCCTCCAGGACTTTATCAAAATATTCCTTTGGCGTATCGATGGCTGCTTCTGCTGCAACCTGGCCGAACGTCGGTGGACTAAGCCTGGCCTGTGCGAATTTAAGGGCTGTGCGTGCCACATCCTTATTTTTAGTGATCAGGCATCCGACCCTGAATCCGCAGGCGCTGTAGCGCTTCGAAACAGAGTCGATGAGGATGACATTCTCTTCTATTCCCTTCAGGTGCATGGCCGAATAATGATGATTTCCGTCGTACACAAATTCCCGGTAAACTTCATCGGTAATCAGGTACAGGTCATATTTCTTTACAATGTCCCGCAATACTTCCAGTTCTTCTTTCGAATAAAGGTACCCGGTAGGATTATTCGGATTGCAGATCAGGATAGCCTTTGTTTTTTCATTGATAGCTTTTTCGAATTCAGCGATGGGTGGAAGCGCAAAACCCGAGTCAATGGTTGAAATGATCGGTTTGACCACTGCGCCGCAATTAATGGAAAAGCCATTATAGTTGGCATAAAAAGGTTCGGGAATGATCAGCTCGTCGCCCGGGTCGAGGCAGGTGTTGATCGTGAACAGCAACGCTTCGGAAGCACCGGCACCAACAACAATCTCCTCGGGGGTGATATTAATGTCAATTTTCTTGTAGTATTCCGTCATTTTCTGCCTGTAGGAATAGATCCCGGCCGAATGAGAATACTCCACGACTTTCTGGGAGAAATTCCGGACCGCATTGATGGCTATTTCGGGTGTTTCGATATCGGGCTGGCCGATGTTGAGATGATAAACTTTTTTGCCCGCTTTTTTGGCTGTTTCGGCAAACGGCACCAGCTTGCGGATTGGGGATTCGGGCATCATAAACCCTTTGTTTGAAATTTTTGGCATGGTCGATAATGTTAAAATGAAAAGGTTGCCTGAAAGGGTGAGAAAATTTACTTCCAGGCAACCCGTACTATTTATCTTTTACTCTATTTATTCACTGGAGTCCCTTCACTGGTGGGCTTTTCCGGTAATTGCTGGGTCGGATTGGCTTCCACTTTACCGGTGATCCGTAAAACAACTGTGTTCGTTTTTGCATTGGACCGGACTGTCACCGTTTTATTAATGGGACCGGCTTTCTTAGTATTATAAGTAACCTGGATTTCATTGGATTCGCCCGGCAGGATCGGCTCCTTGGGCCAGGTTGGCACCGTGCATCCGCAGGATGACTGGGGCTGTTGAAGGATTAACGGTTCTTTGCCGGTGTTGGTGAATTTGAAGGTACACACGCCATCTCCTCCAAAGGCGACCGTACCGTAATCATGTACCAGCTTTTCAAAAGTTATTTCCGGTGCATTGGGATTGTCTTCTACCTTAACAGGTTCTGTAGCTTGCTGCGCCATCACTGTAACTGCAGAAACCAAAATCATGGAAATAAATAATGCTATTCTTTTCATTGTTTTAAATTTTAATTAGGGAAACAAAATTATAAATATTTAATGATAGTTTGTATGATTTATAACAAGTTTCTTCGCCAGAAGTTCAGCAATTTTTAATTTAGCGGCGTGAGGATAATTTAAAAAATAAAGCTGAAATGATAAACAGGGAATTGATAGATCCGTTGAGTATTGTAATAATCGGGGCATCGAATGACATTCAGAAGCCCGGAGGAAAGGTTCTTAAAAATATAATTGACGGAGGATACCGCGGGACATTGCTGGCATCGAACCCAAAAGAAGATATCGTGCAGGGGATCACTTCCTACCGTAATCCCGGTGACCTGCCTGACGTCGAACTGGCTGTTATTGCCATAGCAGCCAGGTATATTCCTGATACTGTCGAATTGCTGGTCAGGGAAAAGAAAACGAAAGCCTTTATAGTCCTCTCTGCCGGATTCAGCGAAGAGAGCGAAGAAGGAAAGGAGCTTGAGAAAAGAACGGTCGAAATTGTCAATAAGGCCGGGGCAGTGTTAATCGGTCCCAATTGCATCGGGGTGATGACCCCGGCTTACCACGGTGTTTTTACGCTTCCAATCCCGAAGTTGACCCTCTCAGGTTGTGATTTCATCTCCGGTTCGGGGGCCACGGCATGCTTTATCATGGAAAACGGTATCCAGAAAGGGCTCAGCTTTGCCCGCGTGTTTTCAGTTGGCAACAGTGCACAGATGGGAGTCGAGGACATTTTACAATACATGGATGAATCATTTGACCCGCAGATCAGCCCCCGGGTGAAACTGCTTTACATGGAGGCGGTAAACAAACCTGATCTCCTTTTAAAGCATGCTTCCACCCTGATCCGGAAGGGCTGCAGGATCGCCGCCGTCAAGGCCGGTTCATCCGAAGCAGGATCAAGGGCAGCATCGTCGCATACCGGTGCCCTGGCCAGTTCAGATATGGCGGTTTCTTCACTTTTCCGAAAAGCCGGAATTATCCGGTGCAACGGTCGCGAAGAGCTGATCAATGTAGCGTCCGTTCTACAGCACAAGCGACCGGAAGGCAAAAACATCGGCATCATCACCCATGCCGGAGGCCCCGCGGTGATGCTCACGGATGCGCTCTCAAAAGAAGGGTTTAATGTGCCGCCGGTCAAAAATCCGAAAGCCAAAGAACTTCTGAAGGAGTTATACCCGGGTTCTTCCGTGAATAATCCCATTGACTTCCTGGCCACCGGTACGGCGGAGCAACTCGGGAAGATCATCGATTACGCCGATAACCATTTCAGCGAAATCGACGCAATGGTCGTGATCTTCGGCACACCCGGCCTGACGCCGGTTTTCGATGTCTATGAATTGCTTGACGAAAAGATGAAAACTTCCAAAAAACCGATCTATCCGGTTTTGCCCTCGACTTATACCGCGTCTGCCGAAGTCAGGGCGTTCCTTGACAAAGGCAGGATCAATTTTCCGGATGAAGTACTTTTTGCACGAGCCATGGGGTTGTCATTTTTCACTCCGGAACCCGCTCCCGTTATTGAAAACCGGCCAGTATCATTACCTTCCGGTCTGATCTCCAGGTTGAAGGAACACGGTTCCGGCTATTTAAATCCCGGGCTGGTGGCTGAGGTTCTGGATGCCGCCTCCCTGCCAAGGGTTAAAGAAATTGTCATCACCGAAAAAGGCCACGTCGGCGATGCTGTGGCCCGGACGGGTTTTCCATTGGTCATGAAAGTGGTCGGGCCTTTGCATAAATCGGACTTGGGTGGTGTCATACTAAATATCAAAGACCTGCAAATGGCCTTATCGACCTTTGATAACCTGATGAAGTTGCCCGAAGCCCGGGGTGTCTTGTTACAAAAAATGGTATCCGGACTGGAATTGTTCGCAGGGGTCAAGTTCGAAAAAAAGTTCGGGCATTTTATACTTTGCGGGATGGGTGGGATCTTTATAGAGATCCTGAAAGATTTCAGCGCAGGCATGGTGCCTCTTTCATTGGGAGAAAGCGGGGATATGATAAGGCATCTCAAGATATACCCGATGCTGGAAGGCGCAAGGGGCCAGCACGGAATTAACGTTGAGCTCTTCGCAGAAATCCTGGTCAGGCTGTCGGATCTCCTGGTTGCACTTCCCCAGATCACCGAGATGGACCTTAACCCGTTGATTGCAGGCGATAAAGAGATCTTTGCCGTCGATGCAAGAATCCGGGTGGATTTTGAATAATTAAAACTTAATATCTTTGATTATAAATTCATATATTTGGCAAGAACGGATTTTTATCAAACCAAAACTATAAGGATTACTCATGAAAAAAACACCAATTGACTTTAAAGTTGTTGAAAACAAGCTGAATGAAACTCGCATCGGAGACCTTGGCATTGCATCTATCCGTGAAATAAAACGGCTGATTGACATGATTGAAAAGGAATCAGGCCAGCGTTACATAAGAATGGAAATGGGGATACCCGGGCTTGCGCCGGTAAAAATTGGTATTGAAGCCGAAAAAGAAGCGCTTGATATGGGAATCCCTGCTATATATCCTGATATCTACGGCAGAGCTGAACTCAAGAAAGAGATCTCAAGATTCATCAAACTTTTCCTGAATATAGACGTCAGCACCGAAGGCTGCCTGCCCACTGTCGGTTCCATGCAAGGCAGTTTTGCCTCATTCATGACGCTGAACCGTATCCATAAAGACCGCAATCAGACCTTGCTCATCAATCCCGGTTTTCCTGTTCACATGCAGCAACTGCGCATTCTGGGGATCGAAACGGTTTCTTTTGACGTCTACAATTACCGGGGAGAAAAACTTCGGGACAAACTGGAGTCATATCTTAAAGAAGGTAAAATTTCCACCATCTTATATTCCAACCCGAATAACCCGTCCTGGATCTGTTTCACGGAAAGGGAACTGAAGATCATCGCTGAGATGGCCGACAAATACAACGTCATCATCATTGAAGACCTGGCTTATTTCGGAATGGATTTCCGCCAGGATTACAGTAAGCCGGGCGAACCACCCTACCAGCCATCCGTTGCCCATTACACGGATAACTATGTTTTACTGATCTCCAGTTCGAAGGTATTCAGTTACGCTGGGCAGCGCATTGGAATGATGGTAATTTCAGATAAAATTTTCCAGACTGAAGCCCCTGACCTGCTCAGGTTCTACAAATTCTCCAAAGTCGGACATGCGATGATATTCGGCACCTTATATTCATTGAGTTCCGGCACCGCCCACACGCCACAGTTCGCTCTCACTGCCATTTTAAAAGCTGTTAACGATGGTAATTTCAACTTCATCGAAGAGGTAAAGGAATATGGTGAAAAAGCAAAGATCATGAAGAAGATGTTTACCGACAACGGGTTCAGGATCGTTTACGATAAAGATGAAGACAAACCGATCGCCGATGGGTTTTATTTCACTTTCTCCTACCCCGGTTTCTCCGGTGGCGAATTATTGCGTGAAATGTTGTTTTACGGAGTGAGCGCCATTTCGCTCACAGTCACAGGAAGTGAACGGCACGAAGGTGTGCGGGCATGCGTGTCGCTGGTGGGTCGTGACCAGTTTCCCGATCTTGAAAACCGGCTGAAAAGATTTCGGGAAGATCACCCTTAAATCCAGCCCGGACAGGCCATCAAAGATTATTTAAATCAAGTATAAATTGTTAATTAAATAACAATTAAACTTTCTTTGTTGGCTTATTTCATCATTTATTAATAATTTCGTGGCGCTAATATCATGAGCTAAATAAATTAATATATCTACCAAATGGCTAAAGTCAGAGGAGTTATCATCGTCGACATTGAGCGGTGCAAAGGTTGTGAAGTGTGTGTTGGTGCCTGTCCAACTGAAGTCATATCCATGGCCCGTGAGGTCAATCATAAAGGTTACCATTATGCCTTCGCCGCGAACCCGGATGAATGCACCGGTTGCACCAATTGTTCTGTAGTCTGCCCCGACGGGGTGATTACCGTGTACAGGAAAAAAGTAGAAGTCTGATACTGCATAAAAAAAATGATCATCGTATGGGTGAATTAAGATTAATGAAAGGGAATGAGGCCTTCGCAGAAGGTGCGATCAGGGCCGGTGCGGATGCCTACTTCGGTTATCCGATCACCCCGCAGTCGGAAGTACTGGAATATTTCATGGCTGAGAAACCTTATGAAAGAACGGGAATGGTGGTGCTGCAGGCCGAAAGCGAAGTGGCCGCCATCAATATGGTATATGGCGCTGCCGCCACTGGTAAAAGAGCCATGACCTCATCCTCCAGCCCCGGGGTCAGTCTGAAAATGGAAGGGATCTCGTATATGGCAGGCGCAGAACTGCCCGGAGTAATCCTGAACGTTGTGCGCGGAGGCCCCGGACTTGGAACGATCCAGCCTTCCCAGGCCGATTATTTCCAGGCCACCAAAGGCGGGGGACATGGGGATTACCGGCTGATCGTTCTGGCCCCTTCATCGGTGCAGGAAATGTTCGATTTCGTCAGGTTGTCGTTCGAACTGACCTTCAAATACAGGAATCCGGTAATGATGCTTTCCGATGGCGTGATTGGCCAGATGATGGAAAAAGTGGAGCTCGCGGATCCTATACCGCGAAGGACCGATGAGGAACTGATCAGGGAATGCCCCTGGGCAACCACAGGCAAACCTAAAACAAGGGAAAGAAATATTATTACCTCGCTGAACCTGGATTCCGCTGTGCATGAAAAGCATAACATACATCTTCAGGAAAAATACCGCAAAATTGAAGAAACAGAAATAAGGTATGAAGAGTTCCAGTGTGAAGATGCTGAATACCTTTATGTTGCTTACGGCTCCAGCGCAAGGATCGTTCAGAAATCGGTTCAACTGGCCAGGGCGAAAGGAATCAGGGCTGGCCTTTTAAGGCTCATCACCCTGTTCCCCTTCCCCAAGCAGCGTATCGCTGAACTTGCCGGGCAGGTAAAAAGCATGCTGGCGGTGGAAATGAGCGCCGGACAAATGGTTGAAGACGTGAAGCTTGCTGTAGCAGGTAAAGTGCCGGTTGACCATTACGGACGAATGGGAGGAATGATCCCTTCACCGGAAGATGTAGTAACCGCTCTTGAGAAAAAATTCATAGGAGGCTGAAATCATGGATGAAAAACTCTACAACGAAATAGTATCAGAAGAGAACCTGGTCTACAAAAAGACCAGTCTTATGACCGATAAGGTCCTCAGTTATTGTCCGGGATGCGGTCATGGTACTGCACACAGGATCATCATGGAGGTGGTCGATGAGATGGGCTTGCAGGAGCAAACCATCGGGGTTGCCCCGGTAGGATGTTCCGTGCTGGCTTACGAATTCATGAATGTCGACATGCAACAGGCCGCCCATGGAAGGGCGCCTGCCCTTGCAACGGGCATCAAGCGCACCTGGCCCGAGAAGATTGTGTTCAGCTACCAGGGAGACGGAGACCTTGCCGCCATCGGCACGGCAGAAACCATCCATGCATGCAACCGCGGGGAGAATATCATCATCTTCTTTATCAATAACGGAATTTATGGTATGACCGGTGGACAGATGGCGCCCACTACCCTGCCAGGTATGAAGTCATCCACCTCACCCTACGGACGCGATATTCAAATCATGGGCCACCCGCTGAAGATCACCGAACTGGTTGCCCACCTTCCGGGTACCTATTTCGTGACCCGGCAGGCTGTCCATACACCGGCTAATGTCAGAAAGACAAAGAAAGCCGTCAGGATGGCCTTTGAGAACCAGTTAAATAAGAAACCCGGGCTTTCATTCATCGAAATCGTTTCCAACTGTAATTCCGGCTGGAAAATGACGCCTACCCAGGCAAACCAGTGGATGGTCGATAACATGTTCCCGTTTTATCCGCTCGGCGACATGAAAGTGGACGGGGCGCTGGTCAGTTCTAAGTGAAAAGTTCAAAGTAAAAAGTTATGACAGAAGAAATTATCATAGCAGGTTTTGGAGGACAGGGAGTCCTTTCCATGGGCAAGATCATGGCTTACTCTGGCATTATGCAGGATCAGGAGGTCAGCTGGATGCCATCGTACGGTCCCGAAATGAGGGGCGGAACAGCCAATGTGACGGTCATCCTGAGCGATGAACGCATCAGTTCCCCAATTCTTACGCGTTACGACACTGCGATCATTCTTAACCAGCAATCAATGGACAAGTTCGAACCAATGGTCAAGCCCGGTGGCACGCTGATCTACGACCCTAACGGTATTACGCGCCATCCTGAAAGAAAGGATATCAAGGTGTACCGGATCGACGCTGCCGATGAAGCGGCTATATTGGGGCTTTCCAAAATATTCAACATGATCGTGCTGGGAGGATTCCTTAAGATCAGACCGATTGTATCACTCGATAACGTGGTCCTTGGCCTGAAAAAATCACTTCCTGCCCGCTATCATCACCTCATTCCCGATAATGAAAAAGCACTGAAACGCGGAATGGAGATCATTTCGGAAGTAGGCTGAAATTGAATTCTTTATAATAACCAGGAAACTTCCTTCTTCATAAGAGGGAAGTTTTTTGTATTTTAGCGCCTCCTATTCTCAGGCTTACATGAGCAATACTGGCAATAAATACAGCATCATCCCCCGGTTCCACGGACTGCGTGTATATACGGTTTCCACCATCCTGTATTTCTTCCTGGTTTTTCCGGTTGCATTGATCCTTGCCATTAAATACTACCTTCCGGATTATCTTGATAAAATAAACGCGGAACAGCAAAAAAAAGCTGAACAGGTCCATGCAACCGATCCAGCAAATCCTGAGAATACTGCATCCCCCGGGTTTCAACCGGCCCCGGCTGACACCGGAAAAGTTGAACCGGAAAAGAATGACAGTTCACTGATTACGGTCAGGTTTACAAATCCAGACTCGCCCGGCATCCGGATTGGCCCGGCCAATGGAAGCCAGGAAAACAGCCAGATGGGCAATACGCTCGGTTTGCTCACCCGCCTTTTGCTGGTCAGTTTTCTTATCGGCCTGGGATTTAATCTCCCATTCAAGATCTTTTTTCGCAAAAAGAGGCAGATGAAAGCCGTAAAGACCGGCATTCTGCAATTTTGCCGAAAATTCATCCTGAAAGTCCCGATCATTAATACCGGCATATTGTTTATCCCCTACGGAATTACCCTGCTTTACATGCTCTATATCATCCTGTTCGATAAAAAACTTGATGACATGAGCAGGGACTTCTATATCCAGTTTTTCGTCATCTCCCTGGTTGCCAGCATCCTGACGCTGATGATGGTCTATTTCTGGATGAAGCACAGGGTTCACATCCGCTATCTTGAGCATTTCTTCAGCGAAGACGAGTTGCGCAGAAGGATCTTCAAAGACCGTATCGGTAAGATCAAAAACAGGCTCTGGATCTCCAGTGCCATGACCACGCTTTTTCCATTGATCATCGTGGTATTTTACATTGTGCTTAGCGTGTCTTCAGTCAAAGAGCTGAGTTTGAGCGAAGTGACCACCGAACACCAGAAAATCCTCCTGGGAAAATACATAGCCCTGGATCTCGGCCTCGATGTCAACACCCTGAATAAATTCTTCTATTTTAATGCCATCAACAGCTTTCTGATGGTACTCGGTATCATGACCGGCATTTTTATTGCCTTGATATATATTATTTTATTTGTCAGATGGACCACTGAAGACATTGTCCGGCCCGTCCAGGAACTGCTGGAAAATATGCAGCGTACCGGCCGGGGCGAACTTGATAATTACAGTATCGTCCGAACCAACGATGAGATTGGCGCACTGACTGAAGGGTATAATGACATGTCGCGCAAACTAAAGAACTATTTCCAGAGCCTGGATAAAATCAACCGGGCCAATGCCCGGTTCGTACCGCGACAATTTCTCGACTTCCTTGGCAAAGAAAGCATAACCGACATTCAACTTGGGGACCAGGTGCAGCAGGAAATGACGATCATGTTCTCGGATATCCGGGATTTTACGGCCATTTCCGAAACGATGACGCCGAAGGAAAACTTTGATTTTCTGAACAATTACCTGGGATATATGGAACCGGTCATCAGGAATAACAACGGGTTCATCGACAAGTTCATGGGCGACTCGATCATGGCCTTATTCCCTGACCGGAGCGAGGACGCGTTGAATTCCGCTATCGAAATGAGGATCAAGCTGCATGAGTACAACGAGATCATCGGGCAGTTCGGCAAACCGGCCATTGACGCGGGGATCGGCATTAACACCGGGCTGATGATGCTGGGCATCATCGGCGGTGAAGGACGGATGGACAGCACGGTCATTTCAGATACTGTCAACCTGGCCTCAAGACTGGAAGGGCTCACCAAGATCTATGGCGGCTCGATCATCATCACAGAAGATACGCTCATCAAACTCAGCGACCCAAGCCAGTATTCTTTCAGGTTCCTTGATGTGGTGAAAGTTAAAGGAAAAAAAGAAGCCGTCTATATCTTTGAAATCATCGACGGGGAACCGGAGCATATTAAAAACCTCAAGCTCAGCACGAAGGAAGATTATAACAAAGCTATCCAGGACTATAAGAAAAGAGACTTTAAATCAGCCCTGGGGTTACTAAATAAAATCCAGGCGGTCAATCCGGCGGATAAAGCAGTCAAAATATATCTTGACCGTTGTAATTATTATCTTGATAAAGGAGTGCCTGAATACTGGGATGGCGTTGAAAGTTTCGATTTCAAACATTAATATTAATTTTGCAGACCTTCTAATTCTTTCCGGAAATTATAAATTTGAAGAACTGAAGAAAAATATGAACTACGAAGGAGCTAAAAAGTTTATCATCAATAAACTGGAAAAGGAATTGGATCCCAGGCTGACTTATCATTCACTGGAGCACACCATGGATGTGCTTGAATCTGCCATCAGGCTGGCACAGATTGAACAACTTCCGGAAAAGGAACTCCAGTTGCTCAAAACAGCCTGTCTTTTTCACGACTCAGGAATGCTGGTCACTTATAAAGGCCATGAAGAGGCCAGCATTGAAATTTGCAGGGAAATTCTACCATCTTTCAGTTATAATGAAGAAGAGACCGAGGCCGTATGCCGTATGATACGGACCACCAAATTACCTCAGTCTGCACAGCACCTGGCGGACAAGATCCTGTGTGACGCCGACCTGGACTACCTGGGCCGGCCGGATTTCTTTATGATCGCGCATAAGCTGAAATATGAATGGGATATCCTGCAGTTTTACCCCACTACCCTTCAGCAATGGTATCAGATACAAAAGGACTTTCTTGTGAACCACAGGTATTTCACCCTGTCGGCCAATAAACTGAGGCAGGCTGCAAAAATGGAAAATCTGAAACAGATAGAATTTATCTGTAATCATGAAAAATAAGACATCTCAACAGCCGTCACGAAAATTTTCTATTTTTGCGTAAATATAAATCAGATCACTTAATCGATTAATTCATGGAAACTGTAAAAAATCCCGTTTTCCTCGTCCCGACAGACTTTTCGGAAGTCTGTGCCAATGCTGCCCAGCGTGCTGCATCACTGGCAAAAGATTACAATTATAAGGTCGTGCTTTTACATGTGATTGATAAAAACACCCTGAACGAGCTGAAGAAAGAAGGCAAAGGAATGGAATGGATTGATCAGCGGCTGCAGGAACTCGCACAGGCGTTGGTCAGGGAACATGTGATACAGGTTGAAACCATGGCCCGTGAAGGGGATATCTTCACCACTATTGCCGAAGTGGCCGAGGATATGAAAGCCAGTCTCATTTTCCTTGGTACGCACGGAAAGGTTGGAATGCAGAAGATTACCGGCAGCTTCGCGCTGAAAGTGGTCACCAGTTCTGAAACCCCAACCATTGTGATCCAGAAAAGGCCTTTCGGAAAAGGCCTGGGCAAGATCGTCATGCCGATCACATCCGATGCAGGCCCCTGGGCCAAAACAAAATGGGCAGCTTCCATTGCTAAGGAATTCAATTCGACGATCCATATTTTCCACCTGCCCGGCGATGAAATGGAAGACGTAATTACCATGATCACCAATCATTTCCAGGTGAATGGAGTGAAATTTGAGGTCGAAGCAGCCGATAAATCAGGCAATTTCACCAAGCAAGTCCTTGATTACTCCACCGCAAAAAACGCTGACATGATCCTGATCATGACCAATCCTGATAAGAGCCTGAAATCATTCCTACTGGGAAGTTATGATGAAGATATCATCTTCAATGCATCCCAGATTCCCGTGATGTGCATCAACCCCAGGGACTTTAACTGGAAAAAAATCGTTCCGAGATAAAAACGGGTATCATCATTTTAGTTTCACGTCTTACTAATAAAATTGAATATGGCTGTAAGTGTCCAGAACCGAAACAATATCATTCTAGTGCCTACCGACTTTACCTCCGTGGGGCAAAATGCTATCGATCACGCGGTGAGAGCGGGAGAACTCCTTAAGTTCAAAGTGGTCATCCTGCATGTCATCAACAGGGAAACCAAAGCGCTCTTCGGCAAAAAGGATACCGGACTTGCCGTCAAAAAACAACTGGAAGAAATTGCAGCGGACATCAAATCCCGCTCAAAAGTCAAGGTGGACATTCTTTACAGGGATGGCAGCATTTTCGACGTGATCCACGAAGTGGCCAAAGAATTGAAAGTCAGCCTGATGATACTGGGAACTCATGGAAAGAAGGGTTTGCAGCACCTGGTTGGCAGCTATGCCATGAAGGTGATCACCCAATCGCCGGTACCGGTCATCGTAGTCCAGAAGAGGGCAATCCTGGATCACGGATATAAAAAGATCGTTTTCCCGATTGGTTTATACACCGAATCGAGGCAGCAGGTCTTTTATGCCATCGTGACCTCCCTCCTTTTCAAGAGCGAGATCCTGATCTTCAAGCAAACCAGCAACCAGGTGGCCGATAAAACCAAACTGAACATCATTACCAGCCAGATCGAAGAAGAATTCAACAAGCACGGAGTTCATTATACCATCAGTGAAGCCGGCAGCGAGAAGAACTATGCCGGTCAGCTTTTTGATTTTGCCGTTTCAAACAGTGCCGACCTGGTCATGATGATGACCGACAGCAATATTGAGAACCCGAGCTTCGACAATAGCTCCTGGAGTGAAAAACTGATCTTCAACCTCGCCCAGATCCCGGTGCTTTGCATCAACCCGGTGTATCTCGGTCAGATTTATTTCACGCTGTAAAAGCCAGCCTGGAAAAGGCGTCAGAATAATCTCATAGCGCAATTTCTTTGCGCATCTTTTCCTCTTTTTTACGAAATTCCGCGAAACAAAAAATTCCGGAAAAAATCCGATCTTTGTTTATTAACCAGGACGAAATGACTGCAGAAGAAGCAAAAATAAGGATCATAGATCTCACCGCGGAGATCAACCGGCATAACTACCAGTATTATGTATTGTCACAGCCTCTGATCTCCGATTATGAGTTCGATATGCTGCTCGAAGAGCTGTCGCGCCTGGAAAAGGAGTTCCCGGAACTGATAAGCCCCGACTCCCCCACGCAACGGATCGGCGCCGATCTGACCAAGGAATTTGTCCAGGTCAGGCACAAATACCCGATGCTGTCACTGGGTAACACGTATTCAGAGGAAGAGATCGCTGATTTCGACAACCGCGTCAGGAAACTGCTTGTAAATGAGGACCCTGAATACATCTGCGAGCTGAAATTTGACGGGGTGGCGATCGGGCTGACCTATCGCAACGGGAAACTGGTGCAGGCGGTCACCCGCGGCGACGGGACCCAGGGCGATGACGTCACGGTCAACGTGAAAACAATAAAAAGTATCCCGCTCAACCTGTTCGGGGATTACCCGGAAGAATTCGAGATCAGGGGCGAGATCTTCATGCCGCGGAGCAGTTTTGACATGCTGAACGCAGAAAGAGAAGAAATAGGCCTTCAACTCTTCGCCAATCCGCGGAATGCAGCATCCGGCAGCCTGAAAATGCAGGACCCGGCTGAAGTGGCCAAACGCAGCCTCGACTGTTACCTTTATTTTATGTTAGGAGAAAAGCTTCCGGCTGACAATCATTACCAGTGCATGCTGAAGGCAAAGGAATGGGGAATTAAAACATCGCCATACATGGCCCGGTGCCATTCCCTCGAAGAAATATTCTCATTTATAAACATCTGGAATACCGGAAGGAAAGAATTGACTTTTGATATCGACGGTATCGTGATCAAGGTGAATTCATACCGGCAGCAGGAACTGCTGGGATACACCGCGAAATCGCCGCGCTGGGCCATCGCGTATAAATTCAAGGCGGAACGGGTCTCCACTCCCCTGATTTCCGTTGATTACCAGGTTGGAAGAACGGGCACCGTCACACCGGTGGCCAACCTGAAACCTGTTTTCCTGGCCGGAACGACCGTTAAACGGGCTTCCTTGCACAATGCCGACGTTATCAAAAAGCTTGACCTGCATGAAGGGGATCATGTATTTGTAGAAAAAGGCGGAGAGATCATCCCGAAGGTCATCAGCGCCGATCCGGAGCACCGTGCTGCCGGGGCTAAAGAGATCACGTTCATCACGCATTGCCCGGAATGCGGGACACCGCTCCGGCGTGAAGAGAACCTGGCTGCCTGGTATTGCCCCAATGAAACCGGCTGTCCCCCTCAAATCAAGGGCCGCCTGGAGCATTTCATTAGCCGCAAGGCCATGAACATCGACAGCTTGGGTGAAGGCAAGATTGAACTGCTGTATGATAAAGGCCTGGTCCATAACGTTTCCGATCTTTACGACCTGACCTATGAACAATTGCTGGGTCTGGAAAAAATCTATGAAGCCGAGGAAGGCCAGAAAGAGCGGAAGATCAGTTTCAGGGAGAAAACGGTGGAAAATATCCTCAAAGGTATCGAACAGTCCATATCCACCCCGTTCGAGCGGGTGCTGTACGCCCTCGGTATTCGTTTTGTCGGCGAGACTGTTGCAAAAAAGCTTGCCTTTCATTTTGGAAACATCGACTCACTGCATCATGCGGGGTTTGATGAATTAAAGGAAGTCGAAGAGATCGGGGAAAAGATTGCCGGCTCCGTGGTTGAGTATTTCAACAATCCGGATAATCTGATCATTATTAACCGCTTGCGGGATAAAGGAATACAATTTCAGACGGAGGGCTCCGGCCAGGTAATTGTTGAAGATAAACTTGGTGGGAAGACTTTTGTGATCAGTGGTGTTTTCCAGAATTTTTCGCGTGACCAGCTCAGGGAGATGATCGAAAAATACGGCGGAAAGAACACCGGCTCAGTCACCGGCAAAACGGATTACTTACTGGCAGGGGAAGGCATGGGCCCTGCCAAGCTCAAGAAAGCAACGGACCTGGGGGTAAAGATCATCTCCGTGGAGGATCTTTTGGGAATGATCAATTCTTCGATTCAGGAGTTCACTTTGTTTTAATCATTCTCTCTCACCACAATAAGCACATAGGGCACAATAGAAAGACACATAGATCTATTGTGTAAATCTATGTGTCTTATGTGCCTATTGTGGTAAAGAGAAAGTAAACCAAAAGCCACTACATGGGCTTGACGGTTGAAGCTCCGGATTCGTTAACGGTTACTTTGGGTGATCCTTTGTACCTGATATCCGAAGCACCGGAAGCATCGATATCGAGGGTTCCTGTAGCCCAGACCTTCGCGCTGGAGGCGCCGCTGACTTCAACACTTAAATCCTGGAATTCGAGGTTCTGTGCATCGAAATCCGAGGCGCCCGAGATCTCTATCTCACCCTTGCCGCACTGGCCGGAAAGATCCACTGCCGAAGCCCCGCTGAATTCGGCATCAAAATTTACGGCTTTAATGGCAAGTTGAATTTCTGCCGCACCGCTTACATCCAGGTCCAGTTCGTTGAAATTAAGGATTCCTTCACTGGTAACCTCCACTGCCCCGCTGAAATCAAGATTATTGAGGTCTTTGAATGTCAGCCAGATGGTCATTTCATGGAACCGGGAAGCCCATTGTTCCGTGTAGATCTTCAGCGTATTTCCCTGTACTTCCGTGACTATTTTACCGATTTCATCTTCATCCGCTTCTATTGTCAGTTTCTCCTGGCTTCCCTGGATGAGATACACTTTGAAGGCGCCGCCGATCTCAAGTGCCGTGAAATTTGAAACCGGCCTGTCTTCTTTGACAAAATTCCCCGTTGCACGGTCCAGCGGCATGTTAGTGCATCCGTAAGTCATGATTCCTATTGATCCGAACAGTACAAACATGGCAAATGAGAGCATTAATTTTTTCGTTTCCATAATTATCATTTTTTAAGGTTAATTAATCTTCAAAATCTATCGTAACATCTGAATTCTTACTGATGATCCTCAGTTGGGAAGGCGTTGCCGAAGAAGCGCCCAGTTTTCCTTTGTAAATATTGGTGGTGTAGCCGACCGTCTGATGGTTCATAGAAGTGGCCTTCGGATAACTCAGGTCACCAAACTGGAGTTCAGCGTCGACCATTATGCTGGCACCTGTGGCAAAGGTCATGCTGGCGCCGGCAAAAGTGTTCCTGACTTTACCATTTTTAAATGAAGAAGCAACCATGTCAATATCCAGGTCACCGTATTCAATGTCAAAGTCGAAGTTCCCTGAGATCTTGCCAAAGTCCAGGTCGGAGAATCGGCTGATCACCACTACCTCTGCGGCTTCTTCCACATTAATTTCATCATACTGCGAATCAAGGTTCAGGTTGTAAACCCCTTCTATGTCAATCTCGCTGAAACGGGACCGGATTTTGAGTGTTTCCGCATCTTCAGATTCCCAGTCGCTGTATTCAATATCCAGTATGCCGTTTTTAATGGAACCGGCCGAAACATCGGAGAATTTGATCTGCAAATCAGTAGCCTGGCCTTTGAACGCTTCAGCTTCCATCGCTCCGTATTCCAGTTTGATTTTGGCATCTCCACCTGTTTCAGGCAGGTAGATGTCGCCGAACTGGTTCGCCAGGTCAAGTTTCATCCATGCCGGCATTCTGATCTCATAATCGATGGAAAACTGCGCATTGCTTATGCTGCCTACCGTTGTTATTCCTTGCACCCTTGTGCGGTCGCCGCTCAGTTCGACCCCGATCTTATCAAAAATCCTGTTAGCTTTATCCTGGTTCGAGGTCTCAGCGGTAATGGTCACATTGATGGAAACTGCGTTTTCATTCCAGTTCAGGCATTTCACTTCGCCGAATTTATTTTTAATGACCAGCAGTGCCCCTTGGTCTACATCGAACTTCTTCTGGTAAACCTTTGTGAAATCCTGGGCATTCAGTGTCGTGCCAATTAACAATATGGCAAGCAGGAAGAAGGCAATAAACCTGGAAAATCTTTTCATCGTGGTTTTCATAATCTTTATAATATTATATGTGGCAAATTCTGTTTAAAATATTGTCGAGAAGATCAGTTTTTGTTTTGTAATTTCTGATCAGGGCGTTTATGATCCGCTGGTTCTCAAGGTCGTTTTGCAACTGTTGTTCCAGTTCCAGCGAACTGGAGTCCAGCAGGTTGATTTCATCGTTCACGACTTTCCATATATAAGAAGCTTCCGAAGTGGAGGCCGCACAGTTATTGATCTTTTGCATTTTCTCCGCCGTCATCTTTTCATAATACATTCTGGCTTCCTGGACTTCCTGCGGAAGGGCATTTGCTGCCAGGTGACCTGAATTCCGCGAAGGATTCATCAGAAAAAATGTGATCGATAATCCGAATAATACGATGATCACGGCTGCCACCCGCAGGAATTTCACCGGGAACCGGAATGTTTTGCGGGAATTTTGCCGCTGGATGGCATCCAGTTTCGCCTGGAACCGGCTCAGATGGCCTTCCGATGGTTCCGCTTCATCGAAAAGCTCCCTGTTTCCCTTAATTTTTTCCTCTAACATTGACATGGTCGTATGATTAATTCTGTTTTACACTAGATATATTATTTTCACCGGCGCCGATCAGTTCCAGCAGCTTTTTCCTGGCCCTCGAATAACGCGTTCTCGACAGGTTGTACGATATGTTGAGAATCTGTGTGATCTCCTCGTGGTCAAAACCTTCCAGCAAATGGAGGGACAGGATGATGCGGTAACTGTCGGGCAGGGCGTGGATTGCTTTCCTTATCTCCTCAACCCTGGTTGAAAGCACCTGGAGGTAGTTTTCATCTTCATTCTGATCAGCAATCTCAAGTTCCATTTCGTCGATAGAAACTATTTCTTTTGCTTTTCTTATTTCGTCAATCGATTTATTGATCACGATCCGTTTCAGCCATGCGCCAAAACTTGATTCGCTCCGGTATGACTCAATCTGCCGGAAAGCCTCCAGGAATGCATCCTGCATCACATCTTCGGCTTTTGCCTGGTCGTTGAGTATCCTTATTGCAGTATTGAACATGGCCTTGTAATATAATTTATACACCTGGACCTGCGCTTTCCGGTCATTCAGCCGGCATCCCCGGATCAGATCCTCATGGATATTTTTTACCGTTGGTTCCAAATGTTGAATTTTTAATCTAAAGTCGGATGAAAAATCAGAATGTTACACTATCCGGTAGATTCTTTAATTTGGCCGCATGAAAAGTTTATGGATAAACAAGTTCGGGGTATACCCGCTTATAATCCTGACACAGGTTTTCTGGGGCTTGTCGTATATCTGGACTACCATAGCTTTTGAATATTATCAGCCGATTACCATTATATTTATCAGGCTGCTGCTTTCATCCGTTTTCCTGGTCATCTTTTTATTATTCATTCGTGAAAAAGAGCGCATCACAGGGTCAGACCGCTGGCTGATCCTACTCGCCGCATTGCTGAACCCGTTTCTGTATTTTTTATCGGAAAATTTCGGACTGAAAAATTCCACACCGACCATCAGCGCAGTCATCATCTCGACGATCCCTCTTTTCACATCCTTTGTAGGCCATTTTATCCTTAAGGAAAAACTCAGCTGGCTTAATATTTTCGGTGTGGTCATTTCTTTTATCGGCATTTCCATCATGCTGGTCAATCCGGACCTTTCACTGAATTCGCCGGTCAAAGGCGTGATCATGCTTGGGTGCGCCGTCATCGTTGCAGTTTTATATTCCGTCTTGCTTAAGCGGCTTGCCGGTAAATATTCAGCCCTGACCATTACCACTTATCAGAACATCCTGGGGGCCGTATATTTCTTCCCACTATTCCTTATTTACGACCTGGACCATTTTCTGACGGTAGTGCCGGATGCAAGGCTGATCACTTCACTGCTTCAACTATCACTATTTGCCTCGACGCTGGCATTTATCTTTTATACAATGAGTGTTAAAGAGATCGGAATAAGCCGCACCAGCATATTTTCGAACCTCATGCCCGTTTTCACCGCGATTTTTTCCGCTATCTTTATCTCGGAAATTTTCACTGCTTCAAAAATTGCAGGAATGGCAACTGTGATCATCGGAGTGATGGTATCACAGGTCAGGGGCTTAGGGCGGAGAGTATAGAGCATAGAGCATAGAGCAGGGAGGTATGGAAGCGGAGATTTGAACAATGATGTTTTAAACGTAAGATTAATCAATTAAGACTAAAGACTAAAGACTTAAGACCAAAGACTTGATATGCGTACAACAAGAATAACCGTTCTCGGTGCCGGACTCGTGGGTTTTCCTATTGCTCTTGATTTGAGTAAAGATGAAGGCTTTAATGTTACTATGTGCGATATCAGAAAAGCAAGACTTGACGATATCTCCGAAAAATTTGGCATTAGGACCATGCATGCTGATCTTTCAAACAAGGAGGCCGTGCAAGCGGCCATCAGGGAAGCTGACCTGGTGGTAAGTGCCGTACCGGGGCACCTTGGTTTTCAAACCTTGAAATGGATCATTGAAACAGGAAAAAATGTCGTGGATATCGCATTTTTCCCTGAAGACCTGTTTGAATTGCAGGACCTTGCAGCTAAAATGGGAGTGATTGCAATTTCCGATATCGGCGTGGCCCCCGGCATGAGCAATATCCTGACGGCCTATGGATCATCAAGACTTGATAAAACGGAGAAGGTCAGGATCTTTGTGGGAGGATTACCGAAAGTCAGACAGCGTCCGTTCGAATACAAAGCCGTCTTCTCCCCCATCGATGTCATCGAGGAATACACCCGTCCTGCCCGGTTCATCAGGGATGGAAAGCTGGTGGAGATGCCGGCATTGTCGGAACCGGAATTTATGGATTTTGAAGGTATCGGGACACTTGAAGCCTTCAACAGCGACGGATTGCGCTCACTCATCCGGACCATTAATTGTCCCGATATGATTGAGAAAACGCTCCGGTATCCGGGACATATCGAAAAAATAAAGCTGCTAAGGGATTGCGGTTTTTTCTCCAGCGAAGCGATCACTGTAAATGGCCAAATGATCAGGCCAATCGACCTGACAACACGGTTGCTGTTCCCAATGTGGGACCTTAAGGATGAAGAAGACCTGACCGTGATGCAGGTCATGGTGGAAGGGACAAAGGAAGGAAAAAGATTCCGGTTTAGCTGGGAACTTATGGATGAATTTGATAAACCGACCGGAATCCATTCCATGGCCCGGACAACCGGTTATACTGCCACAGCCGCCGCAAGGATGATCACTGCGGGAGTTTACAACCGGAAAGGCATCTCACCGCCGGAATTTGTCGGATTGGAGCCTGCATGTGTCGATTTTATGCTTAAAGATTTGGCAAAGCGCGGGGTCATTTACAGGGAAAAGACCGAAATATTATAAAAATGCTTTCGAACAGGCAATTGTTTTTTGAATACCTTGGACTTCCCTCCTCTCAACCGCTGGGCATCGAGATTTCCTCGGCCAGGGGAATTTACATGGTTGGCCCGGACGGAAAAGAGTACATCGATCTCGTGTCCGGGGTCACGGTCAGTAACCTGGGGCATCAGCATCCCGATATCATTGCAGCAGTGAAAGAGCAGGCTGAGAAATACATGCACCTGATGGTATACGGTGACCTGGTCCAGTCTCCCCAGGTAAGGCTTGCTGAAAGACTGGCTTCCCTTCTTCCGCCGGAACTTGCGTCGGTTTATTTTGTCAGTTCCGGAAGTGAGGCCATCGAAGGAGCGTTGAAGCTTGCTAAAAGGTATACGGGCCGAACCGGGATCGTGGCATTTAAGAACGCTTACCACGGCGGCACCCACGGGGCCCTGAGCATTTGCGGTTCGGAAACACTGAAAAGTTCGTTCCGTCCCCTGCTTCCTGGTATCAAGCTGCTCGAATTCAACAACTTCGACCAGGTAGATTCAATTACAAGATCAACTGCTTGCGTGGTCGTCGAAACGGTACAGGCCGAAGCAGGGATCATTCTTCCGGAAGAAGGCTATCTCAACGCTCTTCGTGAAAGATGCGATGAAACGGGCTCCCTTCTGATCATTGATGATATCCAGATGGGAATGGGCAGGACCGGCAGGTTATTCAGTTTCGAGCACTTTGGCATTGTGCCCGATATTCTTTGCCTCGCAAAAGCATTCGGCGGCGGGATGCCGCTGGGAGCTTTCATTTCTTCCAGGGAAATAATGAGAAGCCTCACGACCAACCCGGAACTGGGCCATATCACCACCTTTGGCGGACATCCAGTGAGCTGTGCCGCTGCCACTGCATCACTGGATTACCTGTTAAGCACCAGGATTTTCGAAACCACTGAAAATAAGGCGGGTATCTTCATTGAAAGAATTTCAGGTCATCCGAGAATCAAAGCGATCCGGCATAAAGGCCTGATGATCGGGCTTGATCTTGAAAATCAAGAGATTATTTCAAAACTGATCCGGGTATTTGTTGAAAACGGATTGATTGCCGATATTTTCCTGTTCAGACCCTGGTCGTTCCGCATAGCCCCACCGTTGATCATTACCGATGATGAAATCCATCTTACCTGCGACAGGATAGTCAAGAGCCTTGATTCGCTATAATGCACCTCCTGCGCCTCTGCACCTCCGCGGTGAAAGGGACTCTTAACCACAGAGACGCCGGGACGCGGAGTAGCCCCTTCTGCGCCTCCTGCGCCCCCGCGGTGAATGAGCCGGTTAACCACAGAGACGCTGTGACGCGGAGCAGTCCCTTCTGCGCCTCCTGCGCCCCCGCGGTGAAAGAAGCCGGTTAACCACAGAGACGCCGGGACGCGGAGTAGCCCCTTCTGCGCCTCTGCGCCCCCGCGGTGAAAGAGCCGGTTAACCACAGAGACGCCGGGACGCGGAGTAGCCCCTTCTGCGCCTCCTGCGCCCCCGCAGTGAAAGAGCAACTTAACCACAGAGTCGCCGGGACGCAGGGCCAGTTTTATACAAAGGTGCCATATTGACATATTGTTATTACGTTAAAACGATATAAAACAGCCATAATGGCATAAAACTATCCAAAAAATCCACTGGTCCACTTTTTGATTTATTCTTCCCGAATTAAAAATTTAAAATTTAAAACTTAAAATTAAAAAGGAGGAACAAGTTATGTTACCAGCATTAAGAAAAAAGAGCACGTTTCCGAGCCTGATCGATGAATTCTTCGGTGGTGATATTTTCCCCGGTTTCTTCCTGGATTTCGACAAAAGGATGGTCACTCCGGCTGTCAACATTATCGAAAGCAAAGATGATTTCCGGATCGAAGTAGCAGCACCCGGGCTCGATAAAGCTGATTTCAGGATTAACGTGGAAAACAATGTCCTGACGATCAGCGCTGAAAAAGAAGAAAAAAATGAAGAAAAGGATGAGCGCTTCATGCGCAGGGAATTCAACTACGCTTCATTCTCCCGTTCTTTCACCCTTCCTGCCAGCATGGATACCGAAAAGATTTCGGCAAAGCATAAGGATGGCGTTCTGAATGTGGTCATTCCGAAAAAGGAAGAGGCGAAAGAAAAACCTGCAAGGTCTATTAAGATCTCGTAAATAATATCCAGCAGGTTTCGAAACGAGGCTGACTCAATAGTCTGAGCAGCCTCTAATTTTGTTTTATAATTTTGAGCCGTAAAAAATTTTTTATGGCGATTTATCTCCTGGATGAAGAACTCAGGTTTCCGGATCCCGTTCATGTCAATAAAGACGGACTCCTGGCAGTCGGAGGTGACCTTTCACCGGAACGACTTCTGCTGGCTTACTCCCAGGGCATATTTCCCTGGTTTAGCGACGACTCGCCTATCATGTGGTGGTCGCCGGATCCCAGGATGATCCTGATCCCGGACGAGTTTTCCCTCTCAAAGAGCCTTTCCCAGTCCATGAGAAATAAACATTACGAAGTTCTCTTCGATAATGACTTCAAAGCAGTGATCAATTCCTGTGCGACGGCCCAGCGCAAGCGAGAAACAGGAACATGGATAACCCCGGAAATGATCTCCGCTTATTCTATGCTGCATGATCTGGGGTATGCACACAGTGTCGAAACTTATCAGCACGGAAAACTGGTCGGCGGGTTGTACGGCATCTCCCTGGGGAAGGCATTTTTTGGCGAATCTATGTTCCATGCAGAAAGGGATGCCTCAAAAGTTGCGCTTGCCCATCTGGTCAACCGTTTAATCGAATGGGATTTTCATTTCATCGATGCTCAGCAGCAGACAGAGCATTTAAGCAGTCTCGGTGCCAGGCCGGTCCGAAGAAAACAATTTCTTAAAATGCTCGGGGATGCCATAAATTTTATAACTGTAAAGGGTAAATGGTAATTTTGTAAAAAAATCAAAATGAATCAGGACGGCGAAGAATTTATGAAAGAGGCCATCCGGCTTGCAGTCATGAACATGGAAAACGGACATGGCGGGCCATTTGGTTGTGTCATCGTGAAAAATGGCGAGGTAATCGCTTCTGCATTCAATGAGGTGCTTAAAAATAACGACCCGACAGCCCATGCCGAGATTATGGCAATCCGCAGGGCCTGTAAGAAACTAAACACTTACCAGCTCGACGGATGCGAAATTTACACGAGTTGCGAGCCTTGTCCAATGTGCCTGGGAGCCATCTACTGGAGCCGTCCGAGCAAAGTGTATTTTGCCGCTTCGAGGATTGATGCGGCCGAAGCCGGCTTTGATGATAACCATATCTATGACCAGCTCAACCTGCCCCTGCCGAACCGTGTCATCCCTTTTGAACAGATCATGCAGCATGAAGTTAAAAAGGTATTCAACAAATGGGTTGAAATGAAACTCAATATCAAATACTAAAACTGCACTGGCTTGGACAGGAATCTGAAAGCTCACTTTGCACTTCTTGGCGCCAACACCATCTACGGCCTGAATTTTGTCATCGCCAAAGGGATCATGCCTGACTACCTGATGCCGAAAGCTATTATCTTCATCAGGGTTCTTATTACAGTTTCCGTTTTCATGATCCTTCATTTTATTCTGCCATCCCAGAAAGTCGATAAAAGGGACCTGTTCAAACTCGCCATTTGTGCTGTATTCGGGGTAGCTATCAACCAGATCCTGTTTTTTGAAGGGCTGAACCTTTCCACCCCGATCAATGCCTCGATCATCATCACTGTGATTCCGGTCATCATCCTCATCTTTGCCCATTATATCCTGAACGAAAAGATCACAACGATTAAAGTACTGGGAATTGTCCTGGGCGCTACCGGTGCATTGATGATCATTCTCTCTGCCGGAACAGGTGATTTCCGGTCTTCAACCATGCTCGGCAACCTTCTGATCTTCATTAACGCTGCATCCTGGGCGCTTTACCTTGTTCTGATCAAACCCATCATGGCACGTTATGATTCCACGACCGTCATGAAATGGGTCTTCCTGTTCGGTATGATCATCATATTCCCGTTTACGTTCCGTTCCTTTATTTCTTCCGACTTTGCCACCATCCCTTTTAAAATCTGGATGTCGCTTTCGTTTGTAGTATTCGGTGCCACCCTACTCGCGTATTTTCTGAACAATTATTCCCTGAAATCCGTGAGTCCGAGCGTTAATGGGATATACATCTACCTGCAACCTTTGATAGCGGCCGTTGTGGCGATATTATTCGGAAAAGACGAACTGACCTGGCAAAAAACGATCGCAGCGCTTCTCATCATGGCCGGTGTCTATTTTGTAACCCGGAGATCCCCAGGGAACCGGCAAAAGTTCCCGAATCCCGATTAAATGTTATTCCTGCAATAAAAAGCCTAAATTTGCCGAAATTTTTAAAACATGAAAAACATATTATTTGCAGCATTGACCTTATCGTTCCTGGTCGTGACCATACCGGGCCAGAATGTTGCCTCGGGACAGAACCTCAGCAACGCCACGGATTCTTTATCATATAGCTTCGGCTTGCTGATCGGCAATAACTTACAGGTGCAGGGAGTTAAAGATGTCAATCCGGAATTTTTCCTGAACGGTTTTAACCAGGGTTACAAGGGCCAGGAACCAGCGATTTCAATTGAAGCCGCAAATATTTTTGTACAGGATTATTTCAACAAACAAATTTCTGAAGAATCAAGTATGAATTTAGAGAAAAGCATGGCATTCCTTGCCGATAACAAGACAAAGGAGGGCGTGGTCATCACCGAATCCGGACTGCAGTATAAGATCATCACGCCGGGCGCCGGTGAGCACCCGCAGGCGACAGACCAGGTGAGAGTACATTACCATGGCACGTTTATCGACGGTAAGGTATTCGACAGCAGCATGGACCGTGGTGAGCCGATCGTTTTTGGTGTTAACCAGGTAATCCCGGGTTGGACCGAAGCCCTTCAGCTTATGCAGCCCGGAGCCAGGTGGATGCTTTTCATCCCCCCGGATCTTGCCTACGGAGAACAGGGCGCAGGTGGCGTCATTGGACCGAACACAGCACTCGTTTTTGAAGTGGAACTGATAGAAATCGTTAAGTAATTTTGAATTTTAAATTTTAAATGTTGAATTCGGGAATAATCTTCTTTCCCGAATTTAGAATTTAGAATTTAGAATTTAAAATTTAAAACTTAAAATTATTCGCTGAATGGTTCCTCCGAATTGAAGTCCGGCCGGTAGTTTTCATGGCTCGAAAGTCCCTGCACCCATCCGTTTTCAAACCCCAGTTCTTCCAGTTCGTCTGTCACTCGCCGGTATTCCCTGTTTTTAAGGGTTCTGCCTAAAAACTCATGGTTCATCACCTGGTAAACCGGATAATATTGTGACATCAGGGAGATGTGAAGGTCATTCGATAATTCCTTCGCAATGGTTCTTAACACATTGATGCTGTTCTCCGGATGCCCAGGCAGGACAAGATGCCGAATGATCATCCCCTTCTGAGCATAACCTTCCTCGTTCACAGGCAACTCCGTTCCTTTCTGGCGTAACATCTCCTTTAACGCGGCCAGCGCAATTTCAGGGTAATCTTTCACATCGGAATATTTACTGCCCAGTTCATGATCGGCATATTTATAATCAGGAAGATAAATATCGATGTAAGCCTCCAGTCCGCGGATGCTTTCTACCGTGTCATAGCCATTGGTGTTGTAAACAAATAATGGAGAAAAGCCCAATGCGCGCAATGAGCTGACAATGATCTTAACATGCGGGATAAAATGCGACGGCGATACAAATCCCACATGGTTGATCCCTGTCGAAAGGATCCCGGTTATCTGTCTCAGGACTTCCTCCAGGCTCATTTCCTGAGCACTGTAATCCAGTTTGTTGCAACTGATCTGATGATTCTGGCAATAGATACATTGCAGGTTGCAATTGGTGAAAAAGATATTACAGATTCCTTTATCGCCGGAAATAGCGGGCTCTTCCCCGCTGTGCGCGAAAATCGAAGAAATGCGAAACGCAGCATCCGCTTTGCAATAGCCCAGCTTTCTTGATATACGGTCGGCATTGCATTTCCGCGGACAGATATTGCAATTTTTCAATTCCTCCAGCGGCTTGAGCAGGCTTTCAAAATCCGGTCTCATTCACTTGTCCTTTTATTCAAACACTTTGATTCATCGTTAAATATCATCCCATAATCCAAAACAATTTTTCCTTTGCGTAACTCCGCGCTTCTTTGCGTCACTTTGCGAAACAGCCTCAAAACCATTACGCAAAGGTTCGCAAAGAAGCGCAAAGGTACGCAGAGATAAGTTATACTTGAAAACCTCCTCATAATCCACTAAATTTGTCTGACCCAAGAGTCAAAATATGTCAATAATTCGTCAAACGCTGTTTTTCTTCCTGGTAACCTCAATCAATATTGCATTATCACAACATATTGAATTGTCAGGCATTGATTTTTCAATATCAAGCTATACTGATCGCACCCAGACAAATCACAAACCAGGCAGACATTTTCCACTTTTTAGTTTTGTAGCAAACAGTAAGATACATTTGCTCGAAGAAGCTAAACTTGAGTTACTTCAAAATGGACCATTTCATGTCTTTGACGACCAGGTTCAAGTTATGGTATTACAACAACACGACGCTGAACCGACAATAAAATACTATATACGAATTTATAATCATTCATTAGACACCATTGATATTGAAAACGTTGTGCCTTTCGGTGAAAGCCCTGACCATATTTACCTTACTTCCACCGGCCCGTGGGCATTGGCCCGGGCAAAGATCTTTCGTCCGGGCCTGGGACCTGTAGGGGTTATTCTTCCCGACAACGCATGGGAGCTTGGCTACGGAGCAATTGAAATCAACGACACGTTGAACATTTGCGCCCTGGCCCGGAGAACAGAAACGGAAAAAGCCGAATCCAGAAGGTACAGGACGATCGTTTACCCGGGAGGATTTGTGGAGTATACTGTTTGGATCGATGAATATTCAGGCGAATGGCAAAACGGACTGAGGCGGATATTCAGAGAGCACTACTTATTTGATGTCGAAACATTTGATGATAGTCTTTACCGGCGGCAAGACCTTCAATGGATCCGTCATGCCTACCTGATAGGGCTGCAGTTTGCCTGGAACAGGGAATTTTATGATTGGAACACGCAGAAATATACCGCCGGGGAATTCCTTGAAAAAGGTAAAAGGCTTTTCGGTGGATACGACGTGATCGGTCTGTGGCCCACATGGCCCCGGTTAGGCATAGATCAGCGCAACCAGTGGGACCTTTTTGACGATCTACCGGGAGGACTGGCTCAGATCAAATCATTTTCCCAGCAATGGAAACGCGAAGGGACCAGGTTTTTCATCTGTTACAATCCCTGGGATGAAAGCACCCGCGCCGAGAACCCTTATGCAGGAATGGCCAGGCTCATCGAAGCCACTGATGCCGACGGCGTGGTACTGGACTGCCATGGTGCTTCCAGCTTCGCATATCAGCATGCAGCCGACAGTGTGCGGCCCGGGGTGGTCATGTACAGCGAAGGCATGGCCGTGGTGAAGGATATGCCGGGAATTGTCGCCGGTAGGGTGCATGACGCCATCGTTCTTCCTCCCCCGCTGAACCTGAACAAACTGATCAGGCCCGACTTTGCCATTTTCCGGGTATGCCAGTTGCATGACGGAAGGATCAGGCGGGAAGCTTCCGTTGCGCTGTTCAACGGTTACGGAACCGAGATCAACACGTTTGCTCCGGGAGTTTCGGAAAAGATGGAAGAAGACCTGGTCTATCTCGGTCATACAACCCGAATACTCCGTGAGAATTCTTCCAATTTTTTAACAAATGACTGGACACCACTCATTCCAACCCTGGCCGACAGCATCTGGATTAATGGATGGCCATTGGGCAATAAGACTGTTTTTACCGTGTTCAGCCTCATTCCTGAAGGTTTTCACGGCCCTTTGTTTGAATGTGAGAAGCAGGATGGAATGCACCTGGTCAGCCTATGGCACCATGAAGAACTGGATTGGATCAATATGGACGGCAAAGATTACATTCCGGTCAAAACCGAAGCTTTCAATTCATATGAGCTTAATACCCGTACTGAAGGAAACATCGACTGTATTGCTTTGTTGCCTGATTTGATAACCGCATCACTTCGTGAAGGATATTTATGGATCGAAGTCAAGGAAAATGCCGGAGATGAATTGAGGGTCTGGTCAGGGAATCCATCGTTTCAAAATGAACGGGTAAGGGTTCTTTCAGTTACAAATCACCGTATCAATCTTCTGGAAGCTTTTGACCGACAGGAAGGCAAGTTTGTTATCCAGCTTTTTGAAAACGGGGAATTGCTGGACGGGCGGGTCGTGATACTGGAGCCCGGGACGCCCCGGCTGATCAGCGAAAAGCTCCTCACCGTCCCGGCATCAAGAATTCCGGATGGAATGATCCTGATCCCTTCAGGAACGTTTCATTTCCATGCAGAAAATACCGATCAGTTCATCCCCTACCCTGGCTCAAAGGAGCCTGTTAATACTGAAGTAAAGGCTTTCTGCATCGATAAATACCCGGTTACCAACAGCCAGTTCCGGGAATTCATCAAGGCCTCGGGTTATATACCAAAAGATACGGTAAATTATCTGAAACACTGGATCTCAGGCAAAATACCGGAAGGACTGGAAGATCACCCGGTGGTATATGTTTCTTTTGAAGATGCCAATGCTTACGCGAAATGGGCTGGAAAAAGGCTTCCGACTGAAGTCGAATGGCAATATGCCGCCGGCGGATCGAAAGGCTACAAATGGCCCTGGGGCAATGAATTCGACAGCACCCGTTGCAACAATGCATCAGGAAAAACTACCCCGGTAGATAATTTTCCAAAAGGAAAAAGTCCGTTTGGTATTATGGATCTCACCGGCAACGTCTGGCAACTGACCGGAGATGTATATTTTAACGGCATGTATTACTTTGTGATCATGAAGGGAGGCAGTCATTATAAGCCAACATCCTCCTGGTGGTATGTCAAAGGCGGTCCCCAGCCGAACAACTGGCACCAGCAGTTGCTGCTGGTGTCGCCTTCCTTCGACCGGAACGCCACGGTGGGGTTCAGGTGTGTAAAAGATGTCGCCGATTAGTTAATCCAGCGAATTGTAATAGTCCACCACCTCTTTAAGCTGGTGACAGTCGTTCAGCCTGATATCATGGTCAGCCATGTACTGCCTGATCTGTTCTTGTTTATCTGAAAAAGCAGCAAGCACACTTTTCCGGTTTAGTTTGATGGGTTTAGCCGTCTCACCGTTCTTCGAAATGAAGTAGGAACATTCCTTTACATACACATCTTCTTCGATATTTGGCTTGTTCTCCGGGTCGGAATGGTATTTCACCGTGCGCCGGACCAGCAAGCGGCATTTTCCCTCGGATGCAAGTTCAAAATAACCATGTCCGATAATGTTATCAACCTGGTAATCAGCATAAATAAAATGCCTGTCGCCCAGCATAAAGCATTTCACTTCTTCAGGTTTAGCAAAGGCCAGGGTATCGTCATCACGAACGAATTGCAGTTGCTGGTGATAGATATCATAGCGCAAACGCAAATCTTCCAGCAGGCTGTTATCGTTCAGCATGACATGACCGCTCGTCCAGCCCGGCTCAAGGTAGCAGGTTGCGCTTTCCGATGGCAACCCGGTCGGGCAGGGAGAACCGCCGGATGTTCCCTGCTCACGAAGCATGGCCATTTCGCGGGTCGTCCTGTCATAAACGGGTTTTTTCTGGGAAGGAGCTGGATTGGCCACCGGCTTGACCCCTTCATTCTGAGACCTGGCAATAAAGGGAATCATGATCAAAAAAGCCAGGAACATTGCGATGGTCCTTTTCATGGCTGATAAATTTATGTTATTGTCATTCAAATAATTACACTTGATGATCTGGTATAAAGATAAGCAAAATTTATCAAATTTCCAACAAATACATCGAACAAATTTACATGTCGTTGATATGAAGTTGCAAGCCTCAAGCCTCAAGCTGCAAGTTGGATGTCGGATGTTGAGATCGTACATTTTAATTTTTTGTCCTTTCTCTTGACTTTCGGATTGTGATGAAGTAATTTTGCACGTCCAGGTCTTGACAAAATGCATGAATTTCTATCGGGGGCTTTGAAGCCGCCAATCTCCCTGAATCTCTTTGTAAAGAACTGATCCGGAATACAGATATTACTAATTACTGGGGATGCCGAAAACCATAAAGAGTAGGCGAAAAATCAATACCTAATATAATGTCAGCTGAAACAAGAAAACATAAAAAAGCCTTGCGCAGGCAATACCGCAAGGAAAGAAAAAAGGCTTTCGGAAAGCTCATTGAAGCCGTAAAAACATTCCTGGACATTGACCTTAAGGAAAAGTTACCTTATAAAGAGAAGTTCAGGCAGGTTTGGCCGGCCGTAAAACCAACGATAGAATTTGCAATTATTCTGAATATCACCGGGGAGAAATTCGATACCCCAGCCAGGCAACTCGTCATGTTCGGTGATAACCTGTTCGAGAAAGATTTGACCGAGGAGGAAGCCATTGAGTTCCTTGACAGCCTGGGCGATATATGGGAGACCATTGAATCAGTGCTCGAAGTAATGAAAATTGTCGTGCCGGACAAAGTTGACGCTGTTATCGACAAGATCATCGAGATCGGTGAATGGCTTTTTGAGTGAATAATGAATAGTGAATAATATAATAGCTTATGGCATTAGATAATAGACTTGCAAGGAAATTCAGGAAAACATATAACGCAGATTTGCTTCCGGTTGGATTGAGCGGATCCGTCCTGTGCGATATCGTGGAATGGGATGGATTGCTGAAAAAGAAGATGGACCTTGAGTTCATCAACCTGGTGGACGTATTAAAGATGCCGGATGATAAGAGGACGGAACTAATGTCGCGCTTAACCGGCGTATCCCTTCAAATCGCCGATTTCCAGCAAATCGTGATCGATCAGCGATTTGAAATCGGGGCCGGGGCCGATATCCCCAATTTTGCCGCATCAATCGGGGCCCGGGTCGGGTATGGCAATTTCGTCAACTTCGTACTCGAGGATGTGAAAGCAAAAGTGCTGGCCAGGGAACTGAAAGTTGAGATAATCCGGATGATAAAGCAGGCTAAAGAGGATGACAGGAAATACTTCAGGAAAGAGCTCAAACGGCTGTTCTTCATCGATAAGCTGTTTTATGCAGGGAAAGCCAGTTTTGAGGTCAGGTCCTCCGCGAAAGCGAGCCTGGAGGCTGCGCTTGGCACCTCCGGACTGGCCAACCCCGCTGTTGCCTTTACTTCTTCCGGCAATATCAAAGTGACCGTCGGCGGGAGTTTTGATATTCCCTTTGCCGCCGATATTGAGCCGTGCAAGGATTTAGTTGATTGAAAGAAAATAGCTATGAACCTGATTTTAGTTCACTGTATACCGGGGTCACCCTGAGAATCAACTTTTCCTTCCTGCCAGCACTTTAATAAATTCAGGAGAAATCCTGCAACTTCGATACTCGTTGGCATGAATCAAATAAATTCCACCTGGTTTAACTCGGGTCTTCACGAAATTGATTTCTTATCAACCTTAAACTTAGATTCGCATTCAATGAACTTCTTATCGGTTTCCGTATAATATGCTTTCATTTCTTCATATGAATTCAAAAAATCCGTTTTTGCTTCCAATGCTGATTTCCTATCTCCTAAGATTCCAAAAGGAGCATTGTCAGAACCTATGTAGGCTCCGTAACTACCGTCATTTCCTCGTTCAATGATGACTTTTACTTTCATGTATGTTATAATATGTCGTCCCTAACGGGACTTTATTCTTATACTATTACCTTTGTTCTACCGATATCTCGTCCCTATCGGGACTTATCATCCTCCCGGCTTCCCGTCTTCCCGTCCTCCCGTCTCTCTGATGCCGAAGGCATCAAATGCGAATAGCACGCGAACCACACCCGACAAAATACGACCCCGGACGGGGTCGAATATCATGTCACCGGCAATCATCTTTTCATGTTCGAACCCTTCGGGTTCGTCGGATTCAAGGATGGGACCCGACCTATTCATACTTAAACCCTTCAGGTTTGGATATGGTGTCCACCCGTCCTCTCCTCTTCCCGTCTTCCCGTCCTCCTGTCTTCCTTTAACATTCAAATAACAATTTTTCCCCGTTCATTATCATCCATCCTTGTATCTTTGCCTGTTCAGGTCATAACTAAATGAAAAACAACTATAAACATTTCCCCCTGTCAATTGCGCTGGCATCATTCATCCTTTTTATGATCATGCCGTCATGCAGCAACCATCACGATAAAAGCAAAAACCAAGCAAACAGCAGCTCCAGTGCCGACCAGGCCGAAACGACCGGTGATCCCGGTCTCACCCCGGGAACAGGAAATACCCGGCTTGATTCCCAGGCAGTTATTACCGGAAACAATGCGGGGAATCCAGGCACCGCCGACTCAACGAATGCTTCCTATACAAATAGTTTTTCATTGAAAGAGAAAGGCTTGTTTGAACCGCAGAACAAGGCTGTGATCCTTTTTTCAGACTCTGCAGATAACGGCCTGATCTTATTTAAAACCAAGCTCCAGGTAAATACCGACGGTACTCCCATCTCATACCATCCTTACGATCTCACAGGAAGTGAGAAGGCGATCAATACGATCGGGAATGCGATCGCGGTTTATAAAAATGGTTCACAAACCAATTTATGCTTAAGCAGGGATACGTATTCAGAGGCGCTGGATGTTTTCAAAAAGTTCAGGGATTCAGATTTTGAAACAATTCCCGAGGGATATAAAATTATCTGGAAGAATGTGCTGATACCTGAAAAGATAAACGGTATTGAAAAACCCTGTATCATTAAAACCGGGGAATACAAAGGCTATTTCTCTTCCGCCACTTCCTTGACCAACGGGTTATCGGGAGATAAGGGAGAATGCGAGTGCAATAACCAGGTCAACCCATTAAAAGTACCTGCTTTGGTTCTGGCAGGTGGATCTGATAATATTGTCAGGAAATTCGGCGCAAATACAGGAGACCTTCTTGTTGCATATAATCCTGAAAATAAAAATATTGTCTATGCTGTAATCAATGATTTAGGCCCGAAACATAATTTAGGGGAAGGATCGGTTCTTTTAAATATGAAATTGCTAAATATCACTGAATTTCCGAAGACCAGGAAAGATACTTATAAATTAGCGACCCCAGGCGATATTGTGATCGCCATTCTACCCGGGTCGAAAGGTTATGATCTGCAAAGGCCTTATACTGCAGAGAATATTCATGAGAGGGTTACAAAATGGCTCAGCAAGGCAGGGTTTGCGACAGAAAATGAATTCATCGGGTTTATCGAAAAAAATAAAGAAGAATTAAAATGAGCTCCCTGTTATTAAATAAGGCTCACTCTTTCACTACCTTTCCCTGGTAGTATGCTCCGTCAGCAACTAAAGAAATCACGTAAATACCTGGCAGCAGGCCCGAAACGTCAATAGTTTTACCGGTAAAGGAAACCTTTTCGATCACTGTTTTTCCTTCCATATTGATCACTTCCAAACTGTCGCACATCTCCGGAAAGTCTGCCGGTAAAGTCAGCACATTGGCGACCGGATTTGGAAAAAGCCTGATAATGTTACGTGTCACGGGTTCGGGGACATTATTGGTATAAGACGCAAAAAGCCATTGGTAGGCATCGCCGAAATCGCTGCTCCAGAGGGCTTCATTGTGTTGCCCGCCGGGAATGACAAGCTGGCTGAGCTCACTCGCTGAAAATCCGGTGGACAGCAGCGTGTCATGCATCCGCATCATATTGTTGATTGTGCTCTGACCTTCGGCGCCGCCACACATGAAATACAGCCTCATGTCGCGCTGGTGGCCGGATTCACGGGAAAATGCCCACACACTGTCAGCAATCCAGTATGACGGAGAATATATGCCTGCCTTGCTGAAAACATCCTGGTACTTCAGCGCCCCGTAGTGCGAGATGAGGCCACCCAGGGAACTACCCATGATCCCGGTGAAATCCCTCTCGGGCAGGGTGTTATAGTTCGCATCAATGTAAGGTTTCAACGTTTCCACAATAAACTCCATATAGAGGTCGCCTTCTCCCCCGCCGTGGACGGGATGCACCCAGGGTGTATATTCAGCCAGCCTGTAATCTCCGCCATGATCAATCCCAATCACAATCGGTACTTTATTTCCCATCTCGTACAAATCATTCAGCGTTTCATCCACATGCCATTCGCCGACAAATGAAGAGGTATCATCAAACAGGTTCTGCCCGTCGTGCATGTACAGCACCGGGTAACGCGCCCCGGAAGTTTCATAATCGGGAGGATAGTAGATCCATATCCGCCTTGTGCGACCTAACTGGGGCATTTCGAAATCCTCATCCATGATCTCCACATTTTCCGCGGCTGTGCTTACCGGGGGCGGATCCTGCCGCCAGTTGAAAATGATCACGTGCACCGTGTCGCCGTTTCCGAAAGTGAACTGCCGGTTGCCGATCTCTTCCCCGTTCGGTCCTTTCTCAACAGTTTCCCAGCTGCCCCGCGTGAACTTGTATTCGATCTGAGTCCCTTCCGGCGCGGCAGTGGAAGTGTAAAACCATTGCTGGTCTTCATTCTTCGAAAGCACGTAGGCCGGATCACCGGGGTTCCAGCCATTGAAATTCCCGGCAAGGTAAATTAAATCCTCCGGTGGCGTGTAAGCCGGCAGGGAATCGATTATAAAAGTGACCTGGGCCTGCACCTGACTAAGGAGCACAACCAGAATAATGATTATAAGCTGTTTCATAACTGTCATTGGTTGTCAATGATTGTCATTGATTGTCATTGGTTGTAATAGAATGATATTGGATGTTTTAATATTGTCCAACTGTCCAACTGTCCAACTGTCAACTGTCCAACCGAATCCTTTCCAGGAACACCTCCGGCAGCTTCACTACCCGCCTGGTTTCATAGTCAAACGCCACAAGCCCGGTGCTGCCGATGAACATGACCGTGCCATCACTTTCCTTCTTCACCGTGTAGGTCATATTGAACGAGGTGAGCGTGACATCGTCAATCCCAACATCCACAGTCAGAACATCATGTAGAAAAACCTCTTTCCGGAACGTTACATGCGCATCGCGCATAATGATGGCTGGGCCTCCTATATTCTTTTCACTGAAACCCAACGATTTAAGGAAAGCGATCCTGGCATCATGAAAAACAAGCAGTGCTTTATCATTTCCCATATGCCCCCCGTAATTGATGTCCCCTACCCTGATCTCGATGCGGGCAATATTCTTTAATATGATCCAGTTATTTTCTGCCATAATTTTTCTTTTATAAAAGTACAATAATAAGATAATTAAGTTAAAAAGACAATTCACCGTCTTGAAAACAGCCCTGCAGTATAAGATTTGTTAAAGTTCTGTTAAATACATGCGGATTTTAAACATTTATCTTGTATTAAGGTAAAAAGAGGATTAACTTTATGATTGAATTCAAATGCAGCCAATTCTACAGATAAAGTCCTCCTGATTTATCTCTAAGATTTTAGCACAATTATTTTTGCGCTGATACTGAAGGTTAAATAAGGAAAAAAGCTATTCAACATTCAACATTCAACATTCAACATTTAGTGTTATGTCAAAACTTGCGATTAAAGATTTTACCGAACAGCCGGGCATGCCTGAGATCATTGCCCGGGCTGAAGCTTTGAAGAACAAGGGCACAAGATTTTCCGACGTCGTGGATGCCGAAGGTCACCAATACGTTGACCTGGTGCAGGAAGGCGGTGGAATGCTGGGTATTGCCCTGGTAGGTTACACCTACGTCCTGGAACAGGCCGGCATCCGGTTTTTCAGCCTGGCCGGGACTTCGGCGGGAGCGATCAACACCCTGATGCTGGCTGGACTGGGCCGTATCCCTGACAGCAAATCCGGTAAAATTCTGGATCTGCTGGTAAATAAAAACATGTTCGACATTGTCGACGGAGAGCCCGGGATAAAGAGCCTGATCCAGGGATTCATCGACGGCAGGCCCAAGTGGTGGCTGTGGATGAAAGCAGCCGGGCAGATCCGGAGGATCATATCGCTGATCAACAATGAACTGGGGATCAATCCGGGGAATGATTTCGAGGGATGGATCAAAGAGAACCTGGCGAAGAACGGGATAAAAAACACTCACGACCTGGTTGAGTACAGGAAGTTCAAGCCGGCTCTAACCTGCCGTGACGGCAGACCGACCGATGACCTGAATCCCAAGCTGGTCATGATCACTTCCGATGTGACCACCCAGACCAAGGTTCAGTTCCCGGAGATGGCCTCTCTGTACTGGAAAGATTCGGCGAATGTGGAACCATCGGTCTACCTGCGGGCTTCTATGTCAATCCCTGTTTTCTTTTACCCGGTAGTTGTTAAAGACATCCCTAATGATGCTGCCGCCAGTGCAAGATGGGAAGAAATGGTAAAGTTCCGGGGAAAACTTCCTCCCAGCGCAACTTTCGTGGATGGAGGCCTCCTGTCCAATTTTCCCATCAACGTATTCCACAACGTTAAGAAAGTCCCGCGCCTTCCCACTTTCGGGGTGAGGCTCAGCTCTTACCGCGACACTTACAACAAGACCGACGGTTTCTTCTCGTTCGCCGGTGCCATGATCGGCACGATGCGGCATATTTTCGACTTCGATTTTATCCTGCGCCACCCCGACTACCAGTTTATCATCTGCTCGATCGATGCGGACAGCCAGTACAACTGGCTTGACTTCAACATGAGCGACGAAAACAAGAAGTCGTTATTCCTGCTCGGGGCCCAGAAAGCGATAAAATTCCTGGAAGGCTTTGATTGGGAGGGATACAAGAAGATCAGGGAAAACCTTATCACGAAGGAGTAATGGCGTAGAGCTTAGGGCTTAGGGTGTAGGATATAGGGCGTAACTCTATGCTCTACGACCTACGCTCCTAACTATAATTGTTTACCTTTGCGGCAAAATTTCCGGAAATGGCTGTACCGCGTGCTTTGGTCATTGGTGCTGTTGCGATAAGTCTTGCTGCCACAATGTGGGGACTTGACGGTGTGGTGCTTACACCCCGCCTGTATAATCTCGATGTCAGCCTGGTGGTTTTTATACTGCATGCATTGCCATTCCTGCTGATGCATACGTTTCTTTACAGGGAGTACCGGTATCTGAAACAATTCAGCAGAAAAGATTTCCTGATTATTTTAATGATCGCGCTTTTCGGAGGGGCCGTTGGGACCCTTTCCATTGTAAAAGCGCTGTTCCTGATCAATTTCAAGGAACTCAGCGTGGTCGTGCTGCTGCAAAAACTTCAGCCCGTTTTCGCGATCATACTGGCTGCCGTGATCCTGAAAGAGAAGATCAATAAATTTTTCATTCTGTGGGCTACTGTTGCATTGGTCGGAGGATATTTCCTGACCTTCGGCTTCAACCCGCCCGATCTCCATACCGGATCAAAAACGACCCTCAGCGCGTTGTATGCGCTGCTTGCCGCATTTTCTTTCGGAAGCTCAACGGTTTTCAGCAAGATGCTCCTCCAGAAGTATTCCTTTAAAACCGCGACATTCTACCGCTACGGGTTCACGACGCTGATCATGCTGATATTTCTTGTTATCACCGGCAATTCAATGGATCTCAGCGAGGTAAACAGGATGAACTGGCTGATCTTTTTCATAATTGCCATTACCACCGGCAGTGGGGCGATATTTCTTTATTATTACGGGCTGCATCATGTCAAAGCCTCGGTTGCCGTGATGTGTGAATTATTTTTCCCGATCTCGACCATCATTTTCGATTATATTTTCAACGGTTCGCGGCTCTCCGCCGTTCAGTGGATCAGCGCTGCCCTGATGATCTATGCCATCGTGAACCTGAACCGGACACAGCAGATGGAAAAAAGTCACGCATAAACTTTTTATTCTCTTTCATTTTCCTTATATTTGTTTACAACATCTAAAAAAATATTCACATGAGTGACCAAGAGAGCATTAAGAATGTTTTTACCGGTTCCATCATCGAGGCGAATTATATTCAGAACCTCCTGGAAGAAAGCGGGATCGGAGCTATGGTGCGTAATACCATGGGTGAAAGCCTGGTGGCCGGATGGGTTTCAGGCGGACCGGAAGACGCAGGACTTGTTTTTGTTGCTGCAAGCCATGAAGAAGCAGCAAAAAAGATCATTGAAGAATATCTTAAAAACCAGTAATTGTATTTCCCGGCGAATTATCCGTAACTTGATCAGGGGAATTGCCTGACAGCATTGCCTCAGCCAGTATTTATGAAATACCCGAAAATCTTATTGCCGGCATTTATTTGCGTGGTGATTACTCAAAGTCTCCTGGCCCAACCCTACCGGATCCATGACGGCTATCTCATGCTGGATGCGCAATGCGGGGATCCCGTCTACACCACCTACACTGCTGCGATGGAACGATCAAGGCTCTATGGCGATAAAGGCTACAAGATGGTATACGATGACCCGGGCAGCACAGTGACTTATGGAAGTGAACAGGGAGGCCGGATCTTTTCAGTATGGGAGATCAACAGTGTTGTGGTCGGCAGAATCGCGGATTTTAACAAGAAACCGGCCGTAAAGGCTACTTTCCCGGATATGGCCCTGCTGGAATACGAACCATGGCCGGGGCTTAATGCGGAGGAGGTATTTATGGTTTACAGTTCCAGGGTAGCCATGGTTGAATGCTTTCTGAAGAACAATTCGGACCGCCTGCTGGAGATCAATGTTTACCCGGTGTTTCAGGGAGCTGACTCATTGCACCTGCAATCTTTTTCCACGGATATAAACACCTGTTATGCACATCACTACGAAACCAAAAAACGGCTTATCAGCAACCTTTCGGATAAATATCCTTATCCTATATATCTGGAAGACATTTTTACAGCGGATTTTCCAGCCTTTTCCTACGGGGCTTATCGAGGTGATATGAGCGATTTCTATAACTACATTAAAACAGATTTTTACGCTGATAACCGGTCGGACTCGCTGAATATGCCGGATTCGGGCTATGTGGATTTTATTTCCCTGCATGGCCGGTTCAGCATACAACCGGGTGAAAGCGTGAGATTCCGTTACTGCAGGGCCGTGTTAAGCCCGGGTGACAATCGTGAAGGCCTTGAAGAAGAAATTCAATCAGCAATGAAATCGGACCTTCAGGATTATATTGATAAAAATGTCCGGCTCTTTTCAGGGATACCCAGGATCCGGTTTGAAGATCCTGAGGATAAAATGGTCTACCTTTCGGCTTTCAACCTGGCCAGGGGATGCATGCTGCCTCCCTCCGGTCAGACCAGCCATAATTTTTATGTTTTTTCCAGGGAACCGTTATGGGGCTGGGGCCACGGTCACCAGGTGCTGCACGAATCGCTCAGCATGCTGGCCTACGTATATCTCGATCCTGAATCGGCTCAGAACTCCCAGCGGGTTTACATGGAGCAGCAGGGCGAAGACGGGCTGATCGCTTACCGCCACGGCCCACGGGGGCCACAGACCTATCCCCATAAAGACAAACCGACTACATCTGCTCCCTTTTACAACTGGATCAACTGGGAGGTCTACCAGGTAAGCCTTGATACAGCATTTCTGAAAGATGCCTATCACAGCGGCATTAAATACACCAATTGGCTGATAACGAACAGGGATACCGACCAGGACGGCACCTTCGAATGGGGGCCCTACGGGATCATCGAAAACGTGAGGGATTGGTATAACGCGGTTTTCCAGGTCTCAAAAGAACGATACCTGGAAATTGACAAAGAAGACATTTCCGACGAACTGGAATGCCTAGACCTGAGCCTGATGATGGTAAAAGAGATGCGTTGCCTTGCGGAGATGGCCGCTGAGTTAAATTTGAAATTAGAAAGCAGAAATTGGGAAGAAAAAGCCAATATGCTTTCAGAACTTATTAACGAAAGAATGTGGGATGAAAAGAGTGAATTCTTTTATTCTGTAAATAAACTGGATCACAGCTTTTATTTCATGTCAAGGGACCTGAAGCGGCAGGAGATCATCGGATTTCTGCCTTTATGGGCCGAAGCAGTCGATAAAGAAAGGGCCGGTCTGCTGATTAAAACACTCATTGACCCGGATAAATTCTGGAGAAAATATGGCGTCCCGACCTTATCGGCCGATGATGAATGGTACAGCCCTTATGTTGACTACTGCTGCAAATGGAACGGGCCGGTATGGTTGCTCTGGGATTACATGGTCATCGACGGGCTTCACAATTACGGGTACAACGAGTTGGCCCATGAACTCTCTGACAGGATGCTGAATGCTGTTAAACTGCAGCTTTCACGGAATCATAATTTCTGGGAATCATACAGCCCTGACAATGACGTATTGAACTGTCCGCCCAATTACATCTGGGACGCAATCATTGCGAAAGTTATCATTGAAAGGTCATCCCGTTAAAATTAATATTTTTGCCATAAATAAACTAAACCTGCTGTTATCATGAAGAAGTTCATTCTGCCCGCAATGTTTGCAATAATGCTGATCGGTTATGGTTGTGAGACCAAAGTTGAGGTCAAAGAAGAGCCCCTGATCGGTAAAAAAGAACTCAAGCTTGAATCCGACCGGATGACCCCGGAGGTTTTATGGTCACTCGGAAGGATCGGTGAATTCGAAGTATCTCCGGATAATAAAAATATACTGTTCAGTATTACTTATTACGATATAGAGAGGAATAAAGGAAACAGGGAAATCTATACCATGTCCATCGATGGGAAAGATCTAAAACAATTGACTCAAACACCTGAAAATGAATTTAATTATTGCTGGCACCCGGAAGGCACAAAGATATTTTACCTCTCCACAGCATCAGGCTCTGCCCAGGTGTGGGAAATGAATCCCGACGGAACAGGCAAAAAGAAGATCACCAACATTGAGGGAGGCATCAACGGTTTTAAATTTTCACCGGATTTGAAAAAGATCGCTTATTCTGCCGAAGTTAAGATCGAAGATCCCTATACCGAAAAGCTGTTTGAAGGATTGGACAAAACCAGCGGCAAAATTTATAACGGGATGATGTTCCGTCATTGGGACGAATGGCGCGAGACTTACAGCCACCTGTTCATTGCTGATCTGAACGGAGATCAGGTTTCCAACATCACGGACCTGCTCAAAGAAGAGCCTTATGATGTTCCCAACAAACCTTTCAGCGGCATGGAACAGGTTGCATGGCACCCGGACGGCAAGCTGCTTGCGTATTCCTGCCATAAAAAGGACGGAAGGGATTACGCGGTTTCAACCAATACCGACATTTACATTTATAATCTGGAAACCGGTCAGACGGAGATTCTTACAAAAGGCCTGATGGGATATGACAATGATCCGGTCTATTCGCCAGACGGCAGGTACATCGCATGGACCAGCATGGAACGGGACGGATATGAAGCAGATAAAAACAGGCTCATGATCTATGACCTGGAAAACAGATCAAGGGTGGATTACACCACCTATTTCGACAACGATGCAGAGCATCCTGTATGGGCTGATGACAGCAAATCGGTGTATTTCGTCTCCTACTGGTATGGCTGCAAGGAGATTTTCAACCTGAACCTGAATGGCACTATCACCCAGCTAACCAATGGCGATCATGATTTTACCGTTGCCCAGCCCGCCGGAGACCAGATCATCGCCACCATGACAACCATGGCAACACCTGCTGAATTCTTCTCGGTGCCCATTGCCGGTGGCCGTGAAACGCAGATCAGCTTCATTAATAAAGACATCCTGGACCAGCTTACCCCGGGAAGAATTGAAAAGCGGTTCATTAAAACGACCGATGGCAAGAACATGCTGACCTGGGTCATTTATCCACCCCATTTCGATGAACGGAATACCTATCCTACCCTGCTGTATTGCCAGGGTGGCCCGCAGAATGCTTTAAGCCAGTTCTGGTCTTACCGCTGGAACTTCCAGATGATGGCGGCCAACGATTACATCATCGTGGCGCCGAACCGGAGAGGCGTCCCGGGATTCGGGCAACAATGGAAAGAACAGATCAGTGGTGATTACGGCGGACAGAATATGAAGGATCTGCTGGGTGCAATCGATGAAGTTTCGAAAGAACCTTATGTCGATAAGGAGCACCTGGGCGCAGTTGGCGCAAGCTACGGCGGATTTACCGTTTACTGGCTGGCCGGTCATCATGAAAACCGCTTCAAAGCCTTCATCGCGCACGATGGCATGTTCAACATGGAAAGCGCCTACCTGGAGACCGAGGAGCTGTGGTTTCCCAATTTCGATAATGGTGGCGCCTTCTGGGAGAAAGACAATCCTATCGCCCAAAGGACCTATGCCAATTCTCCTCACCGTTTTGTCGATAAATGGAATACTCCCATCCTGGTCGTTCACAGCGAAAAAGACTACCGGGTCGTCGTCACGCAGGGCATGCAGGCCTTCACAGCGGCGCAGCTCAGGGGGATTCCCTCGCAGTTTCTGTACTTTCCCGATGAAAATCACTGGGTTCTGAAACCGCAAAACGGAATATTATGGCAGCGGACTTTTTTCAATTGGTTGGATCAATGGCTGAAGAGGAAATAATTTTGAATATTGAATGTTGAATGTTGAATTCGAGTATATTTTTTTATTAATAATCTAATATTTATTTATATGAAAAGAAGTTTACTTTTTTTGATTTTCCTGGTTCCCTTGATTGGGTTGAGCCAGGAACCTGCTCCGAAATCCTGGGAATGGACCGGGATAACCGGTTTAAATCTTAACCAGGCTTCATTTAGTAACTGGACAGCCGGTGGTGTTAACTCGGTTGCCTTTTCGGCTTTAGGTAAGTATACCGCCAACCATACCAAAGAAAAATTTACCTGGAACAACAACCTTAACCTGCTTTACGGAATGGTGAAAAATCAAAACGAAAGCATGAAAAAAAGCGACGACAATATTGAACTTATTTCAGTTGCGGGCTATGATCTCTCCAAGAAGTGGGCGGTGACCGGATACATGAGTTTCCGCAGCCAGTTTACTGACGGGTATGATAAAGATAACGATACTATTCGCATATCAAGGTTCATGGCACCGGGATACCTGACGCTTTCCCCTGGTTTCCGCTATAAGCCAAATGACTATTTTTATCTGATCTTATCGCCGGCTACTGCCAAGTTCACTTTTGTCACAGACCAAACACTGGCTGACCAGGGCTCTTTCGGAGTTACACCAGCAGAAAAGGACACCAATGGTGTAATCATTAAACAAGGTGAAAACATTCTGCTCTATGTCGGGCCTTTCCTGGAAGCTTATTTTAAAAAGGAAGTCGCTAAAGGTTATATTTACGAGTCACGTCTTAAAGTCTTGTATACATTCTTAAACCGCGATAACCTGGAACCCTATGATGCGGATCTTAGCTGGGAAAACTTTCTGAATTACAGTATTGCCAAGTATTTTTCAGTGAGTTTATTCCTGCATTTTGTATACCTGCCTGGCCAGCCTACTATCAAGTTTGATAATTTCGACGGAGTTGCAGTGCCAAAAGCGTCTCCGAACCGTCATATCCAGATCAAGGAAACGTTAGGGATAGGGATTACCTATTCATTCCCGACTACAAAGGAATAGAAAAGTGGATGAAAAGGATTTAGCGGCGCTCAAATCAAAATCGCGAAAGATCCGGGCTGATATCCTCAGAAGCATTGCAGAGGCAGGCAGCGGGCATACCGGCGGATCGCTCGGGTTAGCGGATCTTTTCACTGCACTGTATTTTCATATTTTAAAACATAAGCCGGAAGCGCCTGATTGGGAAGGGCGCGACCGGCTTATCCTTTCGATCGGTCATGTAGCGCCGGTTCTCTATACAGCGCTGGCCCATGCCGGTTATTTCCCGGTTGAAGAATTAATGACGCTCAGGAAACTCGGTTCCAGGCTGCAGGGCCACCCGGGTCGGGACCATGGCCTGCCTGGGCTCGAACTCTCTGCAGGCTCTCTCGGGCAGGGACTTTCCGTCGCAGTCGGTATGGCCATCTCAGCAAAGACTGACCGGAAAAAATGGCGTGTCTTCAGTGTACACGGCGACGGCGAAATGCAGGAAGGCTCGGTATGGGAAGCTGCCATGAGCGCCGCACATTACAAGCTTGACAACCTGGTCGCTTTCATTGACCGTAATGGCGTTCAGATTGACGGCAGCACGGCAGATGTAATGGAAATTGAACCACTGGACCAGAAATGGAAAGCATTCGGCTGGGAAGTTTTTCATTGCGACGGGCATGATATCCTGCAGATCATTCAAACCGTGGAATCCTGCCGGCAGGTAAAAGGAAAGCCATCGGTCATTATCCTGAAAACCATTATGGGAAAAGGCGTGAAAAGCATCGAAGGGGATTACCGCTGGCACGGAAAAGCTCCCTCCCCTGCGGAACTCATAAGTTTCCTCAATGAACTTTATTAGTTCCAGGTTCCAGGGTTCCATTGTTCCAAAGTTCCAGGGTTTTAGCGTTCAATTTCTCCGCGGATCTCCGTGTAACCTCTGAGGAACTCCGTGTAACTTACCCTGACCAAGAGGGATTTACTTTTTTTAGATAAATCGTACAGGTATGTTTTATCATAATACTGAAGAACGATGGAAACAGCTTCTTCGATATTTCTCTTATCCAATGCATTTAAAGCTGATAAAGCCAAATCTCCGCCCATTCTCCTGCTGATCTTAGAAATGAGGGCCGCTAATTCAGGTTTTTCAAATCCGCCGTATTCTTCATAAAGCCGTTTTACCCGCTCTTCGAACGGTACTTCCAGAAAAACAACCGTTGATTTGCCCATTTCATTGAATAGGGCATCAGGAATGATCACCTTACCGATATTCCTGCTCTCATCCTCAATCCAGACCGTTTTTTCGGTGTCCAGAGACATCCACTGGGCGGCCAGGTCGTTTTCAAATTGCTCCTGGGTCGGTTGATCTTCCTGTCCCAGTGCCCCGAAAGCGGAACCTTTATGATGTGCAAGTGATTCAAGGTCAAGGACCTGCTCTCCCTGCTCCCGGAGCCGGTGAAGTACCGCTGTTTTGCCACTGCCGGTCATCCCTCCCAATACGATCAATCGAAACCCCTTTTCAAACATCTCCCGGGTGTATTTTCGATAGGCCTTATACCCGCCGTCGAGCAAACTGCATTTAAATCCTGCAAACTGCAGCAGCCAAGCCATGGCTTCACTGCGCATCCCGCCACGCCAGCAATGGACCAGCACTTCTTTGCCCGGAGCCGCTTCCAGCGCGGTATTGATAAAAAGATCCAGCCTGGGGCCGACTATTTCAAGGCCTTTCTGGATAGCAGCATCTTTTCCCTGGTGGGTGTAAGTGGTCCCCACAACCGCGCGTTCTTCATCAGAAAAAAGTGGCAGGCTGAATGCTCCCGGAATATGCCCATGGAGGTATTCTTGCGGGGAGCGGACATCCAGCACGGGAGTCGATCCCGCACGTTTCAGGAACATCTCCGCGTTTAGTTTGTTGTAGTGGTTATGCATATAATCGGATGGGCAAAATTACTTTTATTATTTTTGTTTAATAACTTGGAATTATGAAATACATCGGAGCCCATGTGAGCGCTTCCGGAGGTGTGGAAAACGCCCCAATGAACGCTCAGAAGATTGGAGCAAAGGCTTTTGCGATTTTCACAAAAAATCAGAAACAATGGAAAGCCTCGCCATTCACTGAAAAAAACATCAATGAATTCAAAGAGAATTGCCGAAAGCATGGTTTCTTACCGGAACACATCCTGCCCCATGACGGCTACCTGATCAATCCCGGCAGTCCTGATCCGGAGATGCTGGCCAAATCGCGCGCCGCACTCCTCGATGAAATGCAGCGATGTGAGCAGCTCGGGCTGGTAATGCTGAATTTTCATCCCGGGGCTCATCTCGGTAAGATCAGCGAAGAGGATTGTTTCAAAGTCATCGCTGAATCCATTAATATTTGCCTGCAGAACACGAAATTCGTCACGGCTGTAATTGAAAACACGGCAGGCCAGGGAAGTGCAGTGGGGTACCGCTTCGAGCACCTGAAGGCCATCATCGACCTGGTGGACGATAAAAGCCGGGTGGGAGTCTGTCTCGACACCTGCCACTCGTATGCTGCCGGTTATGATATTAAATCCGAAGCCGGTTACGAAAAAACTTTCATGGATTTCGACCGCATTGTCGGTTTGAAATATCTCAGGGGAATCCACCTGAACGATGCCCGGAAAGGACTCGGTTCCCGCGTCGACCGCCATGAAAGCATTGGCAAGGGCGACCTCGGTGAAGAGGTTTTTATCCGGCTCATGAACGATCCCCGTTTCGACAACATGCCGATCGTGCTGGAAACCCCCGATGAGGAAGCCTGGGAGCAGGAGATCAGGTGGCTTTACTCGGTCATAAAATAGTCACAAAGTGGTCATTAAGTAGTCATTAAGTAGTCATTAGGTGTGTAATGACTTTCGACTAATGACTAATGACTATTGACTGATGACTAATGACTACAACTCGAACTCGAGGAAATCACCCTTTTCTTTCAGCCGTTTGTTCATTCCCATGCCCTGAAGGTTGACGTCCTGCGTCTTTTTCGTATCGTACTCGGGTGTCAGCCGCTGACCTGTTGGCTTGAGGAGTTCCGGACCGCTGGCACGGGGATTCTTTATGGCGGGATCGACCGGGTAAGCATTCATCAGTTCGGCAGGATACGGCCTCAGCATGCCCGTGACATCCGCAAGTGGAATGTCATTGTTCAGCCAGTGTTGTTCCAAAGACCGCGGCAAAATGACCGGGGAGCGGTGGTGCGGTATCCTTTGCAGCAGTTCGTTGGCAACAGTCGTGATAATTGCAAAAGAACGGATGATCTCTCCCGTTTCCGGGTTGGCCCAGGTGTCCCAGATGCCTGCAAACGCGAACGGCCTCTCCCCTTCCTTCAGGTAGACCACATAAGGTTTGGAGAGCTTTTCCTTAATCGTTCCTTCGATGAAACAGTCGGCAATGACCAGGCATCTCTGCGAACGGACCGGCTTCCTGAAAGCCGGTTTGGTTATAATGCCCTTTGCGCCTGTGTACCCGGGATCATCTTCGGGATTGTGGTCGCCTTCTGCCCGTGCATTGATCAATAACAACGGCTTTTTTGCCCAGAAAGGGGTCATTCCGAACCGGAACAAATCCAACTGGCGTGGATTCTTATTGGTGATTACAGGCGCATAGCTTCCCGGCACAATATTGTAATTCGGCTTAAAATCAAACCCCTCCGGGGCTTCAACATTGAAGCGCTTTTCAATGACCTCAACCTTTTGCACCAGGACATACCGGCCACACATAATGCATTATTTTAACTTATTTTGAAAGATCTTCAATTTCAGACGATATCTGGTCCATTACAGGAGCCAGCATCTTCTCCGGATCGGTCGCGACCAGCACAACCAGGTAACTTTCAACCTGGCGCACCAGGATCAGGTTACCCTTGTTATCCTTACAGGAATAGCCCTGGAAGGCGTTCTCAAGGTCGATGAAACGCTTGTTGTTTGCAATGCTTTGTTTTGAAGAACCGGTAATCTCAACGGCAGTTTCAGTATCTGAATATTTGAAAATTATCTGGTAATACCCCTCCCTGGCCCGTGCCAACCCTTCCCGGATCTGAAAAATGTCCCGGTAATCGAAATAATAGAAATTGGAAAGCCCCAGCCTGCCCTTCAGGTAAATTGTTTTCGTTTCCCCGTTAGCTGCATTGAAAAAGCCCATCAATTCCGGGAGATTCCCGGCCTCCCCTATTTTTCCTGCCACCAGCCGGGCAAGATATGCCATCAGTGGCGGATCAATATGTTGCCGCGAAGACCAGGAAATGTTGATATAATAACGGCTCTTCCAGAATGAGATATAATCCTCGCTGACCGACGAGATCGTGCCGAAATCCTTCGTCCAGCCTGCCGCCTGCTGCGTAATGCTGAAGATCCCGTATGCAGCCGCATCGTCCGACATTTCGTAAATCTCAAGCTGGATATTATTCTGTGAAGGGTCAAGATAATGCACCGAAATTACCCGGGCAAACCCGTATTCCAGGTAAATATCGGCTCCCCCGTTGATCAGTTCAAACAACCGGTCCTCAACATAAACTACCGGATCCTCACTGATCTTCCAGCCCTGCAGTTCCTCCTGCGAAGGCAGCAGGCTTTCAATGCTCTGACCCGTCAGCCTGAAAGCAGCTAAAAGGACCAGCAGGGCTGTATTTATGGGAAGTCGTCTCAGCATCTTCAATCACACTTCATATTCGGCAACAGACAAGCGGGAAAGGTCCATTGCGCCGAGGCCGAGCTGACTGGCTTTAGCAACGGTGAGGATATCTTCCGGCGCTGCATCCAGGCAGGTTGCGCCGAATGCGTCGATAGCCACAGGGTCGGTGCCGGCTATGACAAGATCAAGCCTTTTCATCGGCCCCGGCCCTGATGGGCCATTTCCCGTAATGAACTCTATCGCATCGGCAACGATAAGGTCAGGTTTCCTTACAAGGTTAAGCTCAGCGATGCACTGGGCCAGGTACTCCGGATCATTTCTCTTTCCGGAACCCAGGTGAAATGTCACGTTCGTTTTACGGGTAGTCAACCCCATCATGTTCTTCAGCGCCCCGGTCAGGATCGTCGTTGCATGATGTTTCAGGATGGGAATGCTTATAAAAACGTCCACATCGTTGATTTTTTTGATAATCTCGACATCCTTTAAAGCTACCGCACCCCGGATCGAAGCCCGGATCTCAAAATCATCCTCATTATAAACAGCAGGAAAGACATTTGATTCCACCTGTACCAATCCATCGGTAATGAAACGGTGCTTAGCATACTTTGGACTACGCTGCCAGTATGCATCTGCCACCGGTTGCAGCATCACGATCTCTTTCGCACCCGCTTCCCAGCAAAGGAAAAGCACAGCCAGGGCGATATCCGGATGCGGATAAGTGCCGGGTTCATCGAAGGCTGAGTTGATCAGAAAACCTACTTTATCGCCCGTTTTGACAAATCGGCCGATGCCTCCCAGTTCATGTACAGCCCTGTTCGTGGCGTAATAATAATCATTCGACCTGATCCTTACCTGGTCCGGCGGATTCATTGATCCCAATGCTTTCAGCGGTATGGAATTCATGAGAAATCCACCCGCGACCAGCCCGGTGCCCCTGTACAAAAACTTCCTGCGGTCCATTGCGCCGGTTATTTTACCGGGAAATAAATATTGGTCTGCCATTTGGCAGTATCCGGCTCCGTCATCGGATCGGTGATATATTCTTCGATAGGGCCGCCGACCTGCTCAAGACCGAAATCCCTGATGTATTCATCCATTGCAACATACATGTACATGGTCTCTTCATAAGAACCTAAATGCGTGCCCATGACAGTTTTCATAGTGGGCAGAACTTTGTACTGAACCCTGCCTTTCCCGGCAACTTCCTTATCGACCGGAATGCAATTCTCGAATACTGTAAACTGGTTGACTTCATCCCACTTGTGATAAAGTGACAGCGGCGCCCCTGTTTGCTGGTATTTCAAACTGTTCTGCAAAGCCATGATATCACCGAACATTTGTCCCATCTTTATCCCGATATCAGACCAGTTACATGAATCAATCACAGAAAGCACGGCCCTTTCTTTGAATTCAACGATCTGTAACGCGGGCGGGTCTGGCATGGCTTCCACAATTTCCTTCATCTTTACAAGTCCCTGGTTAAACATTATGCCCATCATTTTAGGCATTAACAATCCGATATAACGTTCCATCGGGTAGGCCAGTTTAGGGATATTCACGCCCCAGGTCACTTTGGTCGCACCATTTTCTTCCTTCAGCAGGAATATATTGGTTGCTCCCGGCATACCAAAATCGATGGTGGAAATCACTTTTTCATAGGGAACGCTTTCGATGATGGTCATGTATCCGTCTCCATTCTTTATACTGGTCCATCGCATGGTCGCATCCATGCCCTGTTCAGGTCCTTCGTAGGTGTTTACCATTTCCGGGTCGGCTGCCTGGAAAGGCGACCAGGGTTCCCAGTTTTTGAAATTATTAACCTGTTTGAAGACCAGGCTGGCCGGTTTGTTGATCACGATGGATTCTTCCATATAAGTTTTTGAAGGAAGGAATAAGGCGACAACTAAAAATAGCGCCACCAGGATAAGTAAAATAATGCCGATAATTTTTAACGCTTTCATAAAAAATATTTTGATTGATTACTGAAATATGGATTTATTAAACAAAAGTAAAATAAATGAACGAGTTAAGCTATTGTTCTATTGTTCAATTGTTTTTGACGTGAAAAACAAAAAGCCACCTCATTTGGAGATGGCTTTCTGTTTGGGAAGGCTGAAAACTACTTCACCTTATCCACGATAGCTTTGAAGGCTTCCGGGTTGTTCATTGCGAGATCGGCTAAAACCTTGCGATTGATCTCGATGTTGTTTTCTTTGAGTTTACCCATGAAAACGGAGTACGACAGGTCGTACTGCCTCACGGCGGCGTTGATACGCTGGATCCACAGGGCCCTGTAATCGCGCTTCTTCTGCTTGCGGCCTACGTAAGCGTATTCGAGGCTTTTTTCATAGGCATTCTTGGCAACGGTCCACACATTCTTGCGGCGGCCCCACTGGCCCTTTACCCGTTCCAGAACTTTTTTTCTTCTGGCTTTTGATGCTACTGCATTGACTGATCTAGGCATAATCCCTTCTTTTTTTTACTTCAGCGGCCACTGTTACGTGACTCTTCCGGCTGAAAGTAAGTTAACACTAATTGAACTACTGAAGCATGTCTTTTACGTTCTTCAAGTCGGCTCCCGACACTTCGGTGAAGTGGCCCAGGTTGCGTTTCCGCTTGGTTGACTTCTTGGTCAGAATGTGACTCTTGTACGCATGCTTTCTCTTGATCTTGCCGGTGCCGGTTTCTGCAAACCGCTTTTTCGCTCCGGACTTTGACTTCATTTTTGGCATTGTTTTATATGTTGATTGTTTATGTTCGGCCCCTACCCCTATATCCCCTCCCCCAAATTGGGGGAGGGGACTAAGGGGTGGGGGTTGTATCTTACTTCTTCGGTGCGATCACCATGATCATCCGCTTTCCTTCCAGCCTCGGAAGCTGTTCGACTTTTCCGAAGTTTTCCAGATCGGCGGCGAATTTCAGCAGCACATATTCCCCCTGCTCCTTGTAGATGATGCTTCTTCCTTTAAAGAACACATCCACTTTCACTTTAGCGCCTTCCTCAAGGAATTTAATAGCATGCTTCAGCTTGAAATTAAAATCGTGATCATCGATATTCGGGCCGAGCCTGATCTCTTTGATAACGATCTTGGCTGAATTTGCCTTGATTTCCTTGGCTTTCTTTTTCTTTTCATAAAGAAACTTCTTGTAATCAACCACTTTGCACACCGGGGGATTGGCTGTCGGAGAGATCTCAACGAGGTCAAGATCCTGATCCTCTGCTATTTTTAATGCATCCCTCAGGTTGTAAATGCCAACCTGTACATTTTCCCCTACCACACGCACCACGGGAGATTTGATCAGTTCATTCACCTTGTAAGGCTCTTCTTTAACCTGGCGTGGCGGCCTGTTGCCTCTAAACGGTAAAGATGAAGTTGCTATATGAATTCCTCCTGTATTTTAATTAAACAATATATTTTTTAAAACCACTAAAATCCTTTTAATGCTTCACCAACCTCATTATTAACGAGATTGACAAATTCTTCGATGGTGAACGTTCCGATATCGCCCTGCCCGTGCTTTCTTACGGATACAGTGCCTGAAGCCTCCTCTTTCTCTCCCACGATCAGCATATAAGGGATTTTCTTGACTTCGGCATCCCTGATCTTACGGCCTGCTTTCTCACTGCGTTCATCAATGAGGGCGCGAATTTCGGAATTTTTCAGCAAAGTTATAACTTTTTTTCCATATTCGGTAAATTTCTCGCTGATGGGCAGCACGATGGCCTGTTCCGGGGTGAGCCACAACGGGAAATTCCCTGCGCAATGTTCGAGCAATACCGCCACAAAACGTTCCATGGAACCGAAAGGCGCGCGATGGATCATGATCGGCCGGTGCTTCTCGTTATCGCTGCCGGTGTATTCGAGCTCAAACCGCTCCGGCAGGTTATAATCCACCTGGATGGTCCCGAGCTGCCATTTGCGTCCGATCGCATCGCGGACCATAAAGTCCATTTTCGGGCCGTAAAAAGCGGCTTCTCCCTCAACGATATTATATTCCAGGCCGGTTTCCTGCGCCACCTCGATGATCGCCTGCTGGGCTTTATCCCAGTTTTCATCGGAACCGATATATTTTTCATTGTTATTCGGGTCCCTGAGCGAAATCTGGGTGATGTATTCCTTGAAATCAAGCGCTTTGAAGATCAATAAAACAATATCGATCACACCTTTAAACTCATCTTTAAGCTGGTCAGGGGTGCAGAAGATGTGGGCGTCGTCCTGTGTAAAGCCACGCACGCGTGTCAGACCGTGCAGCTCTCCGCTTTGTTCGTAGCGGTAAACGGTGCCGAATTCGGCAATGCGCAGCGGCAGGTCTTTGTAAGACTTGGGCCGCGTCTTGTATATTTCGCAGTGGTGCGGACAGTTCATGGGTTTCAGCAGGAACTGTTCCCCTTCGATCGGGGTGCTGATCGGCTGGAAAGAATCCTTGCCGTATTTGGCCAGGTGTCCCGAGGTGCGGTAGAGCTCCACGTTGCCGATATGCGGGGTGATCACCTGCACATAGCCGGCACGGCGCTGCACTTTCTTCAGGAACTGCTCGAGCCTTTCCCTCAGTTCAGCACCTTTGGGAAGCCAGATCGGCAGCCCGGCGCCAACGCTCTGGGAGAAGGTGAATAGTTCAAGGTCCCTGCCCAGCATCCTGTGGTCTCGCTTTTTTGCTTCTTCCAGTAATATAAGATACTCATCCAGTTCCTTCTGTTTCGGGAACGTAATGCCATAGATACGGGTAAGCATCTGGCGCTTTTCATCACCGCGCCAGTAAGCCCCGGCAATGTTCAGCAGTTTGACAGCCTTGATCGGGCCGGTATCCGGCAAATGAGGACCACGGCAAAGATCGGTGAAGGTGCCTGATTCATAAAATGTGATCTCCCCTTCGTTCAATCCTTCGATCAACTCAAGCTTATATTGGTCGCCTTTCTTTGTGAAAAAATCAACAGCATCTTTCTTCGTAACCTCCCTGCGTTTGTACGCCTGTTTTTCCCTGGCCAGGGCCAGCATCCGGTCTTCGATCTTTTTCAGGTCTTCTTCGGTGATCTTATAATCAACAAAATCAACATCGTAGTAAAAACCATTTTCAATATCGGGCCCTATCCCGAATTTCACGCCTGGATAAAGCTGTTCGATCGCTTCAGCCATCAGGTGAGCGGAGGAATGCCAGACTGTGGCTTTGCCGTCGGTATCATTCCAGGTCAGTAATTGAAGCGTCGAGTCCTTATATATCGGCCTGGTGGCGTCCCAGACTTCACCGTTCACTTTTGCTGCCAGCACATTCCTGGCAAGGCCTTCGGAAATGCTCAGGGCAATATCCATCCCGGTCACGCCTTCTTCGTACTGCCTTACCGAATGATCGGGAAATGTGATGTTTATCATGGTTTTAAAAAGATTTTAAAAAATTGGGTGCAAAAGTAATGAAAACAATATTATTAGACAAATTTTATCTCAATAGAAACCACGGTTGAATCAATAGCCTGAGCATCCTCTTTTTTTTTACGTCGCCGACGACCTCACCCCCTTTTACCACCCGCATCCTATTGATGGTGTAACAAAAATCCTGAATGCATAGTCTTTTCGGGACTCCGACGACTAAAGCCGTCGGTTTATATTTTGCAACTAATTCGGAACCAACGGCTTTAGTCGTTGGAGTTCGAATCCAAAACAAGCTGTTTTTTGAAAAACAATAGTTCTGCAACACCCTTATAGGGGGTGAGGTTGCCGGGACCAACGGATTTACCCGTTGAAATAATAAAATAATAATTGATAGTAAAATTTAGTACTTTGTATTGCATAGTACTAAATAATGTATTATATTTGCATCATGGAAATCGAAAGAAATAACTCCCAGATGCGGAAAGGTGTGCTTGAACTGTGCATCCTTTCCATCGTTTCCCGCGAGGATGCCTATGCTTCCGACATAATCGGCAAACTCAAGGAAGCGAAGCTGATCGTGGTCGAAGGCACGCTTTACCCCCTGCTGACCAGGCTGAAGAACGAAGGTATGTTAAGTTACCGATGGGAAGAATCCACGCAGGGCCCGCCACGGAAGTACTACCGGATCACTGAAGCAGGACAGAAAGTGCTCGGTGAGATGACTCAGGATTGGAGGGAACTGGCGGAAGCAGTGGAGAGGCTGCTGGAGGAGAAGACGGGAAGACTGTAGGACGGGAAGACAAGGAGACCGGGAGACCGGGAGACCGGGAGAAATGAAGATATGGAACTTTGGAACTTTGAAACACTGAAACAACAGAATAAATGAAAAAAACACTAACCATCAGTATCAGCGGGATCGTCTTCCATATCGAGGAAGATGCTTATGAAAAATTGCACCGGTACCTGGAGGCGATTTCGGCTCATTTTAAAGGATTTGAGGGGAGAGAAGAGGTGCTGGCCGACGTGGAGGCGAGGATCGCGGAGATCCTCCAGTCGAAATTATCCCCGGGCAAGGAAGTGATCACGCTGGCTGACGTGGAAGAGGTGGTCTCCATCATGGGACAGCCCAGCGATTACGGGCCGGGTGAAGAAACCGGGGAAACCGAAAAAGAGCCGCCTCCCTCCTATTCACGGATACCGAAAAGATTATACCGTGATACGGAACGGAAAATGATCGGGGGCATCTGCAGCGGCCTGGCAGCTTATTTCAACATAGATCCGGTCTGGGTACGTATTATTTTTATTGTCCTGGTATTCATCTCCGGCACAGGCCTGCTGGTATACCTGATCCTGTGGCTCGCGGTCCCGGAAGCCCGCACGGCAGCCGAGAAGCTTGAGATGCGGGGCGAGCCGGTGACGGTGTCGAATATCGAACGATCCGTCAGCGACGAGATGCATGAACTGAAAGACAAATTCAAAGGCTATGCTTCCAAAGCACGGACAACCTACCAAAGAGAAAAGAAAGAATTTACCAGCCGCCACGGGGACCGGGTAAGAAACGGTTTGAGCGGACTGGGCAGGTTGATCCTCAGGATATTCATGATCTTCCTCGGTTTCGTCATCCTGTTTACTGGCATCGTTCTCACCATCGTCTACCTGTCCATCCTTTTAAAGTTCCCGGTTGTCGCGGTGATGGACGAGGCCGGAATGCAGGCTTTCCCGCTTTATGCGCTCATCGACCGGATCTTCCTCAGCGATGCCGATCTTCGCACGTTTGTCACCGGGCTGCTGATCCTTTTCGGGATACCTTTATTATTGATGCTCTGGGGCGGGATCAGGCTGATCTTCAACCTGCCGCGGGTCAGGTTCCTGGCCGGCATCGCCGGACTGGTCTGGGTTTGCGCGCTTATTATCACACTGATCTTCGGGTTCAAGGTCGCCAATTCGTTCCGCTACCCGGGGGAATTTACAAAAGAGTCCGCGTTAAACGTATTGGCACCGGATACGCTGCATCTTGCGGCGCTGCAATCATTGCCGGAAGATCCGGACTGGGAGCGCATGGGCTTTTTCCATTTCCCGGAGATGAAGCTGGTCATCAGCAACGACGAGCAGCTTATCCGGGGCGTTCCGCTGATCAAAATACGTACCAGCCCCGACAGCCTTTCCCGGATATTCATTCACACCTCAGCCAAAGGATCTTTCCGGAACCAGGCAGAAGAAAATGCCGAAAAGATCAGCTACACCTGGAAACAACAAAACGACACCCTGTATCTATCCGACAGCTTTATACTGCCGGAGGACGGGAAATGGCGCAAGCAGGAATCCCGCGTGGAAGTTCAATTGCCCGAAGGAACGTTGGTCAGCATTGATAAGGGACTGCATCCTTTCTTAGGCTATCACAAAAATATAACCTGGCGTGATCCGATCGGGACACTGTATATTATGAATAATGAGGGACTTGTGCGAGCGAAGTGAATGAAGGTTTCATCACTCTTCATTCCGCGTCCTTCAGGCATCGCACGCTAAGGCCGAATTCGTGCGAACTTTTACCATGACCGACACCAGGTTCTGTGCTTCGCAAATTATGGATCCAGCTATCTATGTCACTATAGTTACTTACCCAGGTCGACGACCAGAGCGATGTGCTGATTCGTACCCCGACAAATGGACTCACAACATCATGGTGCCCGGCAGGCAAAACGGAAAATCCAAAACTATCCGTACCATTATGGTCATTAATCCATCCAAAGGATGATTTCAGTTTTACTCCGGCATCATAACCACGTATGGCCGCTTCTTTTTCCCATTCCGGGTTACCAATACCAAACTGGCTATCCACGGCGCCTTCCAGGATCTTCCATTCAATATCGGACGGGACATGCCAGCCTGGCGGGCAGATTCCTCTCGCACGTTCTTGTGAACTATATTGCATCATCTCATTCCACTGGTATAATGCTCCGTATTTGGCGCAACTGTCGGATTTGTCCTTGTAACAATACTTTTCAATAATTCCGTTATCCGATTGATTTTGTAATCCCGGAATCATTTCACCAACATTAAGGTTCTCCTTCAGCCAGCACTGGCTGAAAATCTGCACAGTGTTATATATCTGTCCTTCGTATGTTACGGTTGGTGTTTCCGGACAGGATGTGTTCGTTGCGAACTGAAAAATATACAAATGGTCTGTCGTGGGATAATCGACCTGGCCGGACTGAAAAGAACCTATGTAACCGATCATTAGCAGCTCATCACCGACAGTAAAAGGAAAACCACGGTCAACCATGGTTGTTTTCAACTCCGGTGGCAATTTCTCCTGGCCGGCATAAGTCAGACTGCAGGATAGCCCGGCCCCGGGCGTTGAAAATAAAATTTTGATACTTTGACGAACGCCCCTCCATGTGGCGGAGAAGAAAAATAAATTTCCACATCCCGGTGAGAACAGGAAGGTATGCAGCCCCCGATCAAGATCGCTCCGTGAGTTGATAAGTTCCCTCCCTGAAACATCGGTTATAGTCATGGTTACAATATCCTTTCCCGGAACGGATACTGCAATACTGGTTAATGAACCGGCCGGATTCGGATAATTTTGCCACACTTTAAATCCTTCTTCAGATTGAGGGTTTATTGCAATACCGGAAGGCTGATTTAGAACCAGGACAGTGTCCGGCCACAGCAGGACAGTATCTGCGCCATTCGTCAAATTCATTACTTTAATAATACCGATCCGGGCATAAGTTTTATCATCGATCGCAGTAAAGCTGATGCTAATAGGCCCGCTTTGTGCCCGAATGCCGGTTATCATCATCGATAACAAAAGGATCACAATAGTTCTGAATGAGGTTTGCATAAGAAGTGCGGTTTAAATTAAATAAAGCCATCCCCTATCACTAAATTATAGATCAGGAGTGATCCATCCAACACTATTAAAATAATCAGTATCACCAAAAGCACTTTTGCAACCTTTCTTCTGTTCTGAAGTTGTTCATTGGATTGATTAACATACTTTTCTTTTTCCAAGGCCATAAAGTTTTATAGAAAAAACAAAAATGTGTCAATAGGTCAAAGGATGATTGCCGGGCTGCGCCACACAAAGCCTTATTTATTAATGCTTTGCTTTTATTCTTTGATATGACTTTCAATCAAGCGAATCAAATCCTCAACTGGTTCAAAGTACTGATTAACTTGACTCTCTTCAAAGTCGAACAAGTCATCATAGTCGCCTTTCTGCCTCCAGGTAAAGAGTTGAGAATAGATTCTTCCGAACTTCTTGTCAATCTTTTGATTCTTGATGAAGTGCTCTGTGAAACTCGTCTTCGTTCCGTTATGAGTGGAAGGTTTCAATTCGTGTTTAAGCAACAAAGCCATTACAGCGTAATAAGCAGCTTAATATAGTCGATTTATTGCAGAGTTCCATTTTCCTTTTGAAGCAAGAATTCTGGCATCATCAAGAGTATCCCATGCTCTTGCAATTCTGTATTGGATATGGCTTTCTTGTTCCGGATTCATTGCATCAGAGTCTTATGCCATCACGATTAATATTCTCGTATAAAGGGGTGAATGAATGTTTCTGATTCCATTCTGTTTTCGAGTAAACAAGTGCTGATATAACTGCTCCTGTCTCTATTTCAATATCGTAAAGCGCATCAATGAATTGTTTCTCCAATTCAAAGTTTACTTTAGGTGTATTAAGAAGAATTAGTATATCCCAATCAGATTGTTTACCAGCATGTCCTCGCGCTCTTGAGCCATATAGATATATTTCGGATTGAGGAGCATTGCTGTAAACTGCTTCCCGAATTTTCTTCAATATTGTCTCTTTTCTACTCACAGGGCAAATATACAACAATCCTCGAAGTTTTCAATCTGTTAGTTTCTGAAATAAGCCTGATGGTAATGCCCCAACGGCTGCCAGCTTGCCGCGCTAAATTCCGTCCATGAGGAGTGCGGGACGGGAGGTCGTATAACGGAACCTCAACCAACTTTCAGCAGGACAAGCTGTTGAGCTACGACACACGATACCTTTACTTATTAGTTGTTGTTATATTCGAATAGTTAGATTTGAATTTTTAACTAGCAAATCAGATTGATAATGTTTACGAAATAATAATCTCATATTTTGGATCTCAGCGGAACTTAAAGGACTTCTGCTGCTAATAACAAAGCTATTCCTTTTCGTACAAGTTTTATTGCCTAATAAGCTAATTGTTCTTCTTAATTGTTCAAATGCATGTTTTATATCTTCCCCTTTCAGCTCTATGAAGTATTCATCACTTCCTTCGAGTACTAAAAAATCACATCTAATACCATCTGTAATTTGACAGCCATCGACAGTAATGACAACAACTTCTTTTTTATTGGGATTATCAAAAATAATCTTCCTTTTATTCTCCTCACATCTTATTAAAGATGCTTTTATGTATTGGCAGCACTCTTTTTTGAAATCCATATCTACATCTCTAAGTCTAAGAGTTTGCCAAATTCTATCGAAATCTCATTGGAAACATCATCTAAAATATTTTGAGAAATCAATTTTGTTTCATCGTCAATTAAATTCTCAATTTCTTTTTTGGAAGTCAAAGAGTAAGCGTATACATTATTTGGTTGTACAACCTCTGATCTCGGAACGATATCATATATAAGCTTAGTTTTTTCGGGTTCCAATACTCGAGTGAGATGACCAGCATACATAAGATTATTAAAGGATGATAAGATATATGGACTGTGTGTTGTTACGATCAATTGAAAATCATTTTTACTTGAATTAAATATTCTGGCAAATAATCTAACAACCATCTTTTGAGCAGTTGGAGAAAGATGTGCCTCTGGCTCTTCAATATATAGTACAGCACCTTCTCCAGAAAAAGTAATGCGAAGTAAGCCTTTTAATATTATCAATAACGGTAGAATCTCTTGTTGACCGGAAGAAGCATTAGATAGATTAACCTTTCTTTTATCGCTGTGCATTAGATAATCCTTATCTTTTTCTCGAATGTAATCGCTATTTAAGATATTACTAATAATACTTTCGAATGCTTTATCTATCTTACTTTTATCATCAATATAGATATCATCTGTGGCAAACCGCTTAAAACTTTCATAAAAAGATCCAAATTGAATTAGAAATGGATCTAATGATTTATTTGAACTTAAGAATGAAAAGATACTTGATTGAATGTTTGAAAAGAAGCTTCGACCTGCAGGAATAAATACTTGATTGTATACTGCACATTTTGAAATTTCATTGCTAATAAGCGCATTATATTTCTTGGTGAAGCTACGCGATATTTCATAATGGGATATCCTTTTGGAGGATTTGAACTTCTCTTGTTCCTTCTTGAGAATATTTCTTGAAGTATTTATTATTCGCTTAATATTACTTGAGTAGTCTAATTTTAAAGGCTTTCCATTAGTCCTTGTAATTGATATCTCGGTTGTGTTTGATATATACTTGATTGAAAAATCATCATTAGGCCATGATTCTTTTGGGAAATAGGTGTTAAACTTATTAATATGCTCTTTATCGATTTCACGCTTTGATTTCTCATCTTCAATTCCTTCTCTTATTTCTCCAATAAAAGATTTAAAATAGAACATAAGTTTTGCGGAAATACTTTTCCCAGATGCCTGTGGCCCAAGCAGTAAATTAATATTATTTAAATCTATTTCCAATGATTCTATTCCTGCGAAATTCTCTATTGTTAATTTTTCCATAATAAGAAGATTGAGAAGCTGATTAACTCTGTAAAAATAAGATCAATTTTAACGCTATTGGAACTTTTCTTGATTAGTAATTTCGAAATAAAGAATTGCCTGTAAAATATTATTATACCTTACAATATAGGATTTTATCTGCAAGATAGCAAAAAATCTAACATCGAACAAAAATAAATAAGAGATTAAGATAAAATCAAGTTGGGCCGAGCTGCCTGAGAATCAGGGGAATTGTTGAGAACTACCGCCACAGGCGGTTTAGTTCAACTCATATGCAAAACAAATAATGATACTCTTAATTCCCTGCAATGGATCAGCATTGCCTTTACCTCCCAAATATAAAAATTACATCCCGTTTATCAAAACTATCAGGAATTAATTTCCCGGGAGTTCGATCGGATTACTAAACAAATATTCGTGTTAATTCGTATCATTCGTGTTATCCGTGTTCTATTAATGACAGTATCCAATGCAGGTTTTTAATTATCTTTGCTCATAGATAAAAAGCAGGTACCAACCGATGAGCCAGGAGAAAAATACTTTAAAAGACCCCAAATATCAATCTGATCTTCAATTCACTAAGGAAGAAACCTTACGCGATTATTACACGGCTAACCTGAGCCGGCAACTGAGCCTGATCGGTCGCAGGGAGGTGCTCGGCGGTAAAGCCAAGTTCGGTATTTTCGGCGACGGGAAAGAGATCCCGCAACTGGCCATGGCCAAAGTATTCCGCGAAGGCGACTGGCGCTCGGGATACTACCGCGACCAGACCTTCATGCTGGCCGCCGGGATGATGACTGCCGAAGAATTCTTTGCCCAGCTATACGGCGATATCGATATCGCCTACAACCCCCAGACCGCCGGCCGTGTCATGAACAACCATTTTGCCACCCGCAGCCTCGATGAAAACGGCGACTGGAAAGATCTTGCCAGACAGAAAAATTCCTCGGCCGACATCTCTCCCACCGCCGGCCAGATGCCAAGGCTGTTAGGACTGGCCCAGGCATCGAAAATATTCAGGAATGTGCCCGGACTGGAGCATCTTACAAAATTCTCACATCATGGCGATGAAGTGGCTTTCGGGACCATCGGCGATGCCAGCACCTCGGAAGGGCATTTCTTCGAAACGATCAACGCGGCCGGTGTGCTGAAAGTTCCTATGGCTATCTCCATCTGGGATGATGGCTGGGGAATCTCTGTAGCCAAAAAGTTCCAGACCACCAAGGAAAGCATCTCGGAGATCCTGCGCGGCTTTGAACTGGATGATAAAGGGAACGGCTATTTGATTTTCAAGGGTAAAGGATGGGATTACGAGGAACTGTGCCGGATCTATCGTGAAGGCATCGGGCACTGCCGCAAAGAACACATCCCGGTGATCTTCCATATCGAGGAATGTACGCAGCCCCAGGGGCACAGCACATCGGGCTCGCACGAGCGGTACAAGTCGCCGGAGCGGTTGCAGTGGGAGGAAGAATTCGACGGCATTCGCAAACTTAGAGAATGGATCCTTGCCGAAGGGCTTGCCACGGCTGAAGAACTCGATGGTGTTGAAGTAAAAGCTGCAGAAGAAGCCCGCTTGGCCCGCAAAAAGGCCTGGAACCATTTCCTGGAGCCGCTGAAGAAACAACGCGACGAATTTCTCAGGATGGCTGATATCAGCACCTGCAATTGCGCCAAAACCGAGCGGATCAACGCAATAAAGGATGAACTGAGAGTGGTGGGAGAGCCCATCTGGAAGGATATCATGTCCTCAGGAAAAAAGATCCTGCGCCTGATCTGCGATTCCTGCAGCAATCCCAACAACTCACTGAAAAAGAACGTGATGGCATGGCGCGATATCGCCATGCAAAAGAACGAACTCAACTACAGTTCCTGCCTTTACAGCGAATCGAAGTACAGCGCGCTGAAAGTACGGGAAATCAAACCTGTTTTCAAAGACGATGCGCCGCTGGTCCCGGGACGCGAGATACTACGCGACAATTTCGATTACATCCTGGAGCATTACCCGGAATCGCTGGTCTTCGGCGAAGACGTGGGAGGAATTGGCGGGGTGAACCAGACGCTGGAAGGCCTGCAAAAGAAATATGGCGAACTGCGCGTTGCCGACACCGGCATCCGGGAAGCCACGATCATCGGGCAGGGCATCGGGATGGCGATGCGCGGCCTCAGGCCCATCGCCGAGATCCAGTACTTCGATTACCTGCCCTACGGGTTGCAGCTTCTCAGCGACGACCTGGCCACGCTGCAGTACCGCACCCGCGGCGGCCAGAAAGCACCCATGATCATTTCCACCCGCGGGCACCGGCTCGAGGGTATCTGGCATTCCGGCTCCGCGCTCAGCATGGTCATCAACTCGATCCGCGGGGTGCATGTGCTGGTACCCCGAAACATGACCCAGGCGGCGGGATTCTACAACACGATCATGCGCTCCGACGAGCCGGCGTTGATCATAGAACCATTGAACGCTTACCGTATCAGGGAACCAAGGCCGGAGAACATCGGCGAATTCACCGTGCCGCTCGGTAAGCCGGAAATCATAAAGGAAGGCAAAGACGTCACGATCGTCACCTACGGAGCCTGCGTCAGGATCGCCCTGGACGCTGCAACGCAACTAAAAGATTTCGGGATCGACGTGGAACTGATCGATGTTCAGTCGCTCCTCCCCTTCGACCTGGATCACCTGATCGTCGAATCGCTGAAAAAAACCAACAAGGTATTGTTCTTCGACGAAGACGTTCCCGGCGGCGCCACGGCTTACATGATGCAGAAGGTGCTGGAAGAGCAGCACGGCTATTACCACGTCGACACGCAGCCCAGGACGCTTACCGCCAAAGATCACCGGCCGGCGTACAGCACCGACGGTGACTATTTCAGCAATCCCAACGCGGAAGACGTGTTCGACACGGTTTACAATATGATGCACGACATCAACCCGGAGAAATTCCCGAAAATATTCTGACCAAAAATCCCGGCTATGAATCCCGGAAGAAGGCTACCGGTCCTGATCATCTTTCTGCTAATCCTTGCGGGGTGTGGCGTGAGGGAAAGGACGGGCAGGGATAGGGAGGAGGAAGCTGCAAGCCACAAGCCGCAAGCTGCAAGCCACAAGCCGCAAGCCACAAGCCTCAGGCTGCAAGCTGCAAGCCGCAAGCCTCAGGCTGCAAGCTGCAAGCTGCAAGTGTTATATGCAAAGGATTTGTTGCCGGATACTTCTGAGTATTACAGGCCTGGTTATGTCGGAGAAAGGCTGGATAAACTGGATCCTTTGAGGAAGGTTCTCCCTGGGCGGCAACACGATCATTGGATCATCTCTTCGGACCAAAAATCTAATTTGTCTGAACAGGTTGTATTAAAAAGAGGGCACATTGCAGAGAAAGTTTTCTTTACGGCGACGTGGGACAATGATCTTTTTGACAACACCGATATTTATTACACCAACGGGGCGGGATTTGGATTTTATCATCCCGTGATCAGCGCGTTGCCTTTCACCAGGTTGCTGCCCGGGCTGAATTTTGGCATCAATTATTACGGTTTGACGCTTACGCAAAACCTTTACACGCCGCTGAAGCTGAATAAACCTGAGATCCTGGTGGGCGACCGGCCGTTTGCATCGTACCTGGTAATCGGCCTGAACCGGGTTTCCCTGTCACCGGAGAAGCGCCGGAGGCTGCACACGGAAATCTCGCTCGGGGTTATCGGTCCGGGATCGCTGGGCAATTTTTCCCAGGCTTTGATCCATTCCGAGGAGCCAATCGGATGGCGATACCAGGTGGAGAACGATTTCGTGGCGAATTACAGCTTTCGCTTTGACCAGGGGATCGTCAGCAGACCGGTTTTTGAGCTGGCTGTTGTTGCTGGCGGCCAGGCCGGAACGCTTTATGACAATATCGCCGGCGGCATTTTTCTGCAACTTGGGAGGGCTAACGACCGTTATCAGTCAATATTTCAGACAACTGAATACCAGAAACCTTACGGCAAAAGGATAAAATATTATTTCTCCCTGGATCTGACAAACAAAATGATCATTTACGACGCCACGCTGCAGGGAGGCCTGTCGAACGATAAAAGTTTGTATACGATAGACGGGAATGATATAAAACGGTATGTTTTTACCGGCACTGCGGGATTCGGCATTGGCCTTGGCCGGTACAGCCTTGAAGCGTCACAGGTTTTTTTAACTCCGGAATTTGAAGGCGGGAGGCATCACATGTGGTTCAGGATCAGGAACATCATCCAATTAAATTAAAACCAGCAGAATGCACGATATCGAACCATATTACTCATGGCGGCACATCTATATTGCCTCTGACGACCGTCGCTGCCCTTTCTACAACAGGGAATATTCTGAATTCGAATTCACTCATGCTGTTTACAATTATCTCATACACCCTCAATGGGATGAGTTTGGTTCCGCCACCCTGTACATGAAGCTTCTGTTTGCCAACTACGAAACCGGTTTTGCCATTATCGAGCTCATCGGCGAGTGGAACGACGCGCTTTACAACGATATCATGTACCTGAAGCGGAATATTGCCGATGTGCTGATCGCCAGCGGGATCAGCAAATTCATCCTGATCGGGGAAAATGTACTGAATTTTCACGGGATGGACGATGATTATTACCAGGAGTGGTTTGAAGACGTAGAAGACGGATGGATCGTGGCGATCAACTTTCGTGACCATGTGATCAAAGAATTCAAACATAACAACCTGGATTATTACATTGCGTTTGGCGGGCGCTTCGACCGTTTCAACTGGCGGGGTTTTGATCCCAACCAGCTTTGCCGGACCATTGATTCCCAAATGATGAGACGGCTGAACCCATGAGAAAGGGATACGCGATACGGGTTACAGGGAAGGTGCAGAATGTCGGGTTCCGGTTTTACACTGCAAGGACCGCTCTAGAATTTAATATTGCAGGATTTGTGAAAAATTTGCCGGATGGCTCGGTATATATTGAAGCTGAAGGTGAAGCGGATGCGATGGAGACATTCATGGAATGGTGCCGGCGTGGCCCGCAATGGGCCAGGGTTGAAGGGTTTGTGGTACAGGAGCAGCCAGTGATGGGGTTTGAGGGATTTAAGGTAAGGTGAAACATTCACAGCCCCCACCCAGGGAGGGTGTATAAAATGTCCTTAAATCATTTTCTTTTCGAAACTCCGACGGGTAAATCCGTCGGTTTATAATTTATAACTATCTTTTAACCAACGAATTTACCCGTTGTAGTTCGAATCTTCTGCATGATTACTAAAGCGCCCTCAGTTTCGAAGCGAACCCCTCAAAATCTCTCTCTTTCCCACCGGCCCCGGCAGCTTCTCAATCCTAAACCCGGCTTCTAACAAATTTCTTTTCACGACGCCCTTTGTCGAATAAGTAACCAATACTCCGCCGGGTTTCAATGCAGATGCCATCTTCTTAAAAACATCAACAGTCCACATTTCAGGCTGGACATCCGGGCCGAAGGCATCGAAATAGATCAGATTAAAATATTGTTCTTCAGGAATATAATCGTCAAGAGAAGCATGAATTTTTTTCAGGGAAAATTGATCCGAAAGATGTACCTTTTTATTCCAGTCAAAGGAATGCATCTTTATGAAAACCTCCCGGATCATTTCTCCAAAGATTGTCATTTTCGCATCGCCGACGACTAAAGCCGCCGGTTGATATTTTGTAACTAATTCGGAACCAACGGCTTTAGTCGTTGGAGTCCCGATAGAATACTGGTTGGAATAAATGATTTCCGGGTAATTTAGTTTCGAATAAACCTCTTCTTTCAATGGATATAATTCAATAGAAGTATAATCGATGAAAAGCCTTTTTTCTTCCGCTTCAATATATGTCAAAATAGCATTCAAACCAGTGCCGAAGCCTATTTCCAGGATATTTAGTTTGTGAGATTTGTGAGCAATGTAATTCAATCCGGCGCCGATGAAAATATGGCGGGATTCGTTAATGGCGCCAAAAATCGAGTGATAATGCTCATTGAGTGCCGGAACAAATATCGTGTGAGAACCATCGCCGGTCAACTTTACTTCAAAAGGATAAGCCGTACTTTTTTCCTCCGTCATCTGTTATAAAAAATCTGAAAATCAAGCACATGCTCATCAAATGTGATCGTATTTAAGAGATCTCCTGAATACCGGCCGAAACGTTCAACCTTATTCTCTTTTCCCAGGAAAACCGCATCATCCAGTTTTTCATACCTGCAGAAATCATAAGGCTGGTTGGTAAAATCCACGAACTTTTCATTCTGTGGATAGTAAGAAATCACACAACGATCGGTCAGGATAAATATCTGCGCATCAGATACTTTCTCAGCCGATCTGAACACCTCACCTTGCAAGGTCAAGGTATTGGTAATTTCCATATCCTCAGGATCGTAGATCAGCAGAACTATGTCAGAGCCCGAAAGCATAAAGACCATGATCTCGTCACTCAACGGCACCAGCCCGAGGATTTCCGCCGAAAGGAACTGTTGCATTTTAATTTCTCCTGTAACACGGTAATAAATGGTAAGCTGGTTGATATCCCCGCTTAATGACTGATGCCCGGCATAGATATAGTTCTCATCGGCGGTCAGGCTTTTGATCACCTTGTCGGCATAGGCAGGCGTTCGCAAAACCACATGGCCGTCATTGTCGATGATGCCTGCATCACCGTTGGCGGTGGAAAAGAAGCAATCCTTGTCGTTGTAAAGGCATGTAAACAAAGGCCTAGGAGGATTGGAGGCCTCTTCCCAGGCCTGATCAAAGCTTATCACATCATAAGCTGTCATTACCGAAGGCTGATCCGAAACGAAAAAGAATTGTCCGTAATTGGAATTTGAACCGGACAATTCACATTTATCATTGATATAGACCACCGAATCAATCTCATAATCAGGGTTTAGCCGGTAAAGGCCAGAAGTAAAACTCAGCGGGGCTGTAACCGCAACAAATGCCAGGACCTGGTCCGGGATCTCTTTGATCGTAATTTGCAGGTATTCAGACACGGAATTATATCCATCGAAAGCGCTGACCTTTATAAAATATGCACCTGACGTAAGCAACTCACTGTCAAGGACCAGGGATGCCTGTAAAAGGAATTCCGTACTGTAGGGATAATAATTTCTGACCTGGGTAACGGGGATGTTTTCATCATCTAACAAATTAAGCGTGACCATGGTCAGGTTTTGGTCGTCACGCACGTTTACCCTGATATCCAGGGTATCCGGCAAATTAATGATGCTGAATGGCTGAGGCTCAAAGAACTGAATCTCAGGGACAATAGTATCCTCATCCTCCCGGCAGCCACCGAATGCCAGGAAAAGGACCAGGATCAATGCGATTTTATAAACATGTTGCATGATCGCAAAGTTAATATCATGTCGGCAACTGCTTGAATTATTCGCAATAAATATATTCCGGAAACCGTAATTTAGCACAAAATCTATATTATGCTAAAAGACATCAGCATTGAGAATGTTTTGTTCCTGGATATTGAAACGGCGCCGGCTTATCCGTCGTACGACAAGGTCCCGGAGCATTACCGGAAGCTCTGGGAAAGGAAGGCCGAATGGTTGAAGAAAGAGCCGGAAGACACGCCTGAAACAATTTATCCGAGGGCCGGCATCTATGCAGAATTCGGTAAGATCATCTGCGTTTCGGCAGGATTCTTTAAAGGCAAGGAGTTCAGGATCAAATCGTTTTACGGGGATGATGAATACCAGTTGCTGGGCCAGTTTTGCAAATTGCTTGAAGCCCATTACAATTATGATAAAAAGATGCTTTGCGCGCACAACGGCAAAGAATTCGATTTTCCATTCCTGGCCAGGCGTATCCTGATCCACGGCCTGCACCTGCCTTATATTCTCGATACTGCAGGCAAAAAGCCCTGGGAAACGCAGTTCCTGGACACCATGGAACTATGGAAATTCGGGGATTATAAGCACTTTACCTCGCTGGAGTTATTAGCGGCAGTCTTTGACATTCCAACACCGAAGGACGACATCTCCGGCGGCGACATTCACCGGGTTTACTGGGAGGAACACGACCTGGAGCGGATCAGGGTTTACTGCCAGAAAGACGTGCTGACGGTGGCGAGGCTGTTCCTGAAATACCAGCAACAACCGGGAATTAACGATGAAAGCGTGGTGATTGTGGAATAGTTCCAGGTTCCAGGTTCCAGAGTTCTAATTTCTAATTTCTAATTTCTATATTTCGATCTCATCTGAAATAGTAATTTTGCTTCAAATGAATAAAGCATTAACCCAAAAATGGTCACGATAACAAAACCAACCTTATTAATCAACAAAGACCAGTGTTTTGCCAATGTAAACCTGTTGGCTGAGAAAGCAAAGAAGAGCAACACGATATTCCGGCCGCACTTCAAGACACATAATTCCGCTTACATCGGCAACTGGTTCCGCAAGCTGGGCATTCACAGCATCACGGTATCCTCGGTGAGCATGGCCAAGTTTTTTGCGGCTTACGGCTGGCGTGACATCACGATCGCCTTCCCGGTAAACCTGCTCGAGCTGCACCAGATAAGCGAGCTGGCTGCAGAACTTAGCCTGAACATCATGGGCGACAACTCAGCCATCCTGCCAGCGCTGGAAATCGGCCTCACCTACCGTGTCGGGTTCTACATCGAGATCGACACCGGGCATCACCGCTCGGGCGTTTTATGGAAAGACCTGACCGAGATTGAGCGGATGCTGGAGTTTCTCACCACTTCGACCCGGATGCAGTTCAGAGGTTTCCTGACCCATTCAGGCCACACGTATTCGGCCGACAGCAAGGAGGAGATCCTTAACATTTACAAGGACACGGTGCGAAAGATGACCTACCTGAAAGAGCTTTACCGTGAAACCTGGCCCGACATCACGATATCTATCGGCGATACGCCGAGTTGCAGCCTGGTCGACGATTTTACCGGCGTGGATGAGATCAGGCCCGGGAATTTCATTTTTTACGACCTGATGCAGTACTCGATCGGTTCCTGTGACCTTGAACAGATTGCGGTGGCGGTGGCATGCCCGGTGGTCAGCCGCAGCGTCAAGCGCAACGAGGTGACCATCTACGGCGGCGCGATACATTTCAGCAAGGATTTTCTTTACAAGAACAATGGCGACCACCTGTTCGGCTACATCGTGAAGATCGAGGAGAAAGGATGGTCGAAGCCGATCCCGGGCGCTTTTCTCGCCAACCTGTCACAGGAACATGGCATCATCCGCGCACCGCGCGAAGTGATCGAAGAGATCAAAATCGGGGATGTCCTTGGCGTGCTGCCGGTCCACTCCTGCCTCACCGCGAACCTGATGAAAGGATACCTTACATTGGATGGTGAAGCGATCAGCTATTGATTACTCCGAGGAGGGATTGTTGTTAATTGCAGATGTTGTGTTCTTAATGATTCTAATGCTGTCAGGGAATAACTCTTTTTCGGGATGGTTACTGTGATGGTTTCTCCAGGTAAGATATCGAAATAATTATCGGAGAACTGCTCTTCCAGACCATCGGAATATAAAAAAACATTTTTCGCAAGATATTTCGCCGAGATATTCAATTCAATAAGATCTCCTTTTTCAACAATATTCGTATTTAATTGAGGATCAACTAGCTTCAAATCTTTTGGTTTAACAAAATAATGAAGGTCGGTATCAATGATCTCATTTCCCTTTATCAACTTTGAAACTAACACAACCGAAGACCGATCTGCTTTACCAAGAAAGTCACTGCTGGTAAAGATTTCTTTATCTGATGAAGTTGAAATCTCATTTAAAACCGCTCCCGAAAAATCAACCAGCCGAATTTCCAATTTCCAATGTCCAATTTCACCCTCATCCGACACCATCTTCACCCTCACCGAGTCATTTTCTTCTGAAACAACCAGCACCGCAGGCTTGAAGGCTTCCTTCACGAAGTAATGTAACGCCTTCCACCGGCCATAATAGTCGATGCCCGACCAGGAAGCCACCGGCCAGCAATCATTAAGTTGCCAGTACAATGATCCCATACAGTAAGGCATATCTGCCCGGTGCGATTCGATAGCGAGCTTGATGGCTTCCGCCTGGAGCAACTGCCCAACATAGAGGAACTGCTCAAAATCCTTCGGAACCTGGTAATCCTCAGCCATATACTGCCTGATACGGAGGTTTCCGATCCCGCTGCGCTGGTGGGCCATCATGACCTCCGATTCAATGTCATGATCCTCCGGAAGGGTGTATTTCTTTACAGAATTAAATTCGGGAAACGATTGAAAACCGTACTCGCTCATGAACCGCCCTTTGTATCTCCTGAAATCGGTGAACGGGTGCAGCCCGTGCCAGACGCCCCAATAATGAATGTCGCCCGAGCGGGTGTCATAGGAAGCCAGCTTGCCCATCCCGGCGGACGGAGAAGAATGCCAGTATGGGCAGCCAGGATCTTCTTCAGTGACCACTTCAGGAAGGATCTTGTGAAACAACGTATCATAAGCCTTCCAGATGACAGCCCGCTGTTCTTCGTTGTAGCGCTGCTTCCATCCCCAGCCGCGGTTTTCGTCGTAAGGCCCCCAGGCTGCTTCGATCTCGTTGTTGCCGCACCAGAGCACGATGCAGGGATGGTTCCTGAGCCGCCTGACATTATCGGTCGCCTCCTGCCTTACACTTTCGAGGAACTCATCATTGCCGGGGTACATCGCGCAGGCGAACATGAAATCCTGCCACACCATGATACCGTAACGGTCACAAAGGTCATAGAACAAGTCGTTCTCATAAATCCCGCCGCCCCATACCCGTAACATGTTCATATTGGCATTAGCGGCTGATTTTACAATGTATTCATACTTCTCCGGGCTGACGCGGTCCAGGAACACATCGTTGGGAATGTAATTGGCGCCTTTGGCAAAGACCGGTTTGCCGTTAATTTCGAAATAAAAGCTTTCACCTGTTCCATCAGGATCCGCTTCGCGGACAAGCCTGGCATGACGAAACCCTGACGTTTCAGTTTTTGAATCGATAAGCTGCTTGCCCCTGAATAGCTCGAACCGGAAATGGTACATCGCCTGGTTTCCGTAACCGTTTGGTTGCCATAGTTCAGGATTTTCGATTGTGACAGGGATGTTAATTTTATTAGCACCCTTTGTAAGTTCCACGGAGATCCGCTGAGGTGGCACGGAGATCCGCTGAGAGTTATCATCCGGAGATGTAAGGACTTTAACAGAGTAATCACCCGGCTCCAGGGCTTCAATCTCAATTTCAGCCGACAGTTCTGCAACCTGTTCATTAATATTTTCCGTTACAAGGTGTATACTATTAATCCGCCCCGTGCTCCATGCCTTGAGCCTTGCAGGCCGCCAGATCCCGGACGTGACCAGCCTGGGTCCCCAGTCCCAGCCAAAATGATACGGCGCCTTGCGCACATAGGGACTTACCCGGTCGCCTCCCATCTCGCCGGCCTCCGACTGATCATTGTCGGCAGCAAGTTGGAAACCAAATGCTTGAAGTGCCTCCAAGCCCTTCCTGGTCGGCGACTCAAACAATATCGCGAGCTCATTTTCTCCCTTTTTAAGCTTTCCTGAAACATCTGCTACCCATGCCCTGAACATGTTATCCGCCTGTAGGACCAATTCCCCGTTCAGAAACACCTGTGCATAAGTATCCAATCCTTCAAAAACCAACTCGTTTCTTTCGCGGTTTAGTACTTCATCATCCGCAGCAAAGACCGTTTTGTACTCCCAGTCGGTTTTGTCAATCCATTGGAGTTGCTTTTCATTGAGGCGATAGAACGGATCTTCGATTATCTGATTCTTCAACAGGTCGGAATGCACGCTTCCCGGCACCACAGCGGGCAACCAGGTATCCGTGTTTATCTGCCGGAATTCCCAGTTTTTATTCAGTTCCTGCATGACCAGTATTTCGTTTTCATTGCCGGGCTGGCAGGAAAAAAGTATGGTTATCAATATTATTATGGTGATAGCTTTTCGGAACATTACTGTATAATGAGTTGATTGTTTACTTCTTTTTTGAATTAGCGACGATTAAAACCATCGGTTCCCTGACCTCACCCCCTTTACTCCCTGCCCCCTATTGATGGTGTAACAGAACTCTTAAATTAGTGGAAGAATCTCTTTGCGAAACTTTGCGGTATCTTTGCGAATCTTTGTGTAACAGCCCTTTAGCTATTACGCAAAGCTACACAAAGCAGACACAAAGTTACTCAAAGAGGCTTCTGATACACCCTCACAGGGGGGTGAGGTTTACGAATCTCAACCGCCTTCGGATCTATTGATTTCCATAGCTCTATTGACCGTTCCCACAATTTGGCGCCTTCTTCCGGAAGATAAACTTTCGGATCCATTTTCTTCGGACGGAACATGTGCAAATATTCGTTGGTCCTTCCTTCAAAATCGGGCGAAACAGCCATATAAACAACAGGTTTGCAGGCTTTTGCCGGAGATTTGAAAATGATGGTGAATATCCCTTTCAAAATTATCCTCAGCAAAAATGGCGCTTCTTTCACAATATTGGAATTTACCGGGCCAGGACAGATTACATTTATGCCGGCTTTAATCTCTTTTTTATTGACCTTTCGGGATAACTCAGTGGCATATGTATTTAGCAAAAGCTTGAAATAACTATAATTGGCAATCGCTTTGGACACACCGTAATCAAAATATCTCCCGAATTCACTGTAATCGACATGAGAAGAACCCTGGTGCGAATCCGACGAAATAAATATTACCCTCGGCTTCAATCCCATGTCACTGACATTGTTATTGGTATTGACACTGATAACCCCGGATGTAATCAACAAATTGGTCAGCATGACATTGCAAAGGTAATTCACCAAAAACATCTCGTCCTGTCCGGATTCGGTTTTACGCGCTTTCGCGGGGGTAACGCCGGCGTTCAATATCGTGATATCCAGCCTGATCCCATCATTTTTCAGTCCATCACAAAAAGCATGGATACTGTCTAATTTGCTTAAATCCAGGAATCTCATTTCCAAATTATCCGAATTGGCTGACTTTTTCACCTTCTCCCCTGCTTCCGGGATCTGCCTGCGACAGGCCATGATCACATGTCCGCCCCGCCGGGCAATTTCCACTGCAATAGCAAAACCCAGCCCGGAATTAGCCCCGGTCACCAGCACATTCTTTCCATCAAAACGGTCATTCTCAGTTAAATGAGATTCCAGTTCCTGTTTTCTGAACCGGTCCCAGAAACCAGCCAGGGAAGCCACTATCGGGTTATCAAATCGTCCGTGAGACATAAGGGAAATGTTGAATTTTGAATGTTGAATTTTAAATTACACCAGAATTTAAAATTTAAAATTTAGAATTTAAAATTTATATGGTCCAGGTTGTGAGCCCGGCTGAAGTAAACTCATAGCGGTGGCTTGTTCCACCGAACTTACGCAGGGAATCGATGACTTTATAACGACTATTGTTCGGGCAATAAAAGAACATAAATCCGCCACCACCAGCGCCTGACACTTTTCCACCTGTAGCACCGCTTTTAATCGCCTCCTCGTAAATACTGTCTATCAAATGATTGGTTATTCCGGATGCAATTTGTTTTTTAAATTGCCACCCAAAATCCAGGACAGACCCGATCTGGTCAATATCACCTTTCAGTATAGCTTCCTTCATCCTGATTGCCTGCTCTTTAAGCTTATGCGTGGCTTCAATGTATTTTGTTTTGTTTTCGATAATATGCTTCGCCTGACGCTCGATGATCGCGGAGGAAAGCCGGCTTGTCTTGGTATTATACAGCACAAGATTATGCGATAACTCATTCAGATATATGCTTCTAATCCTTAATGGATTAACAATTACTTTATCTTCCTTATAAAATTCCATGAAATTTACCCCGCCGAATGTGGCAGCGTATTGATCCTGCTTGCCACCGGCCATGTTCAGGTCGACCCGTTCGATCTGATAAGCCAGCCTGGCCATGTCATATTCCCCCAGGGGCAGTTTTAACCATTCGGCGAAAGCGCCGAGAACGGTGACCACCAGCGTGGAAGAAGTGCCGAGACCGGAACCTGCAGGTGCATCGACATAGGTCAGCAGCTCAAACGACAGGGGCTGATGGATGAAGTCTTGCACCACACGGTTATAAATTCCTTTCAGCAGGTCCAATTTACCATCTACCGGCAAGGCTAAGGATGAATCATGCTCAAGGTATTCACCCTTATCGATCGACCGGATCACGATCTTTCCATTGTTTGCCGGAACAATTGTGGCGTAGGCATACATGTTGATCGTGGCATTGAGCGTCGCTCCGCCGTAAATGTCGGAATATGGTTCTACATCGGTGCCGCCGCCGGCCAGGCCAAGTCTTAAAGGTGCTTTGCTTCGTATGATCATCGTGCGTCCAGGATTGCTTTGGCGTAGTTGGTCCAGCTCATTTCGCGGGAAGTTTCCGCGACGTGCTCCCTCGGGATTGGCTTTTCAATGGATTTGACCATCACGGCAGCCATCGAATCAATATCGCCGGGCTCTGCGAGGTAGCCGTTATAGCCGTCTTTAACCGTCTCAGGAAAGTGTCCCACCCGCGTTGCAAGGATCGGCATATGGAAATTATAACCAATGGATTCAACGCCGGAAGGTGTCGCCGTAAGATAATACAGCATGATCGCATCACTGACCTGGAAGTACTTGTGAACCTCTTCGTTGGGAACGAACGTGTTGACAACCACCACGTTCTCCCTGATCCCCAGTTCATCGACCAGGTCAAGCGGGCGGTACTGGCGCTCATCATCCTGCTTTTTCAGGAAAACGGATTTGGCGGCGGAAAACAGGGCATTTTTAACCCTCGTTGAAACCTTTTTTGTGTCAAGCGTTTGCCAGAAGGACTCGCCTACGATGAGCAGCGACACGTCATCCCGCTGTTCTGCCGCTTTCGCAAAAGCCCGAATCACGTCATGCAGGCCTTTGTATTTCCTGATAAAACCAAAGAAGAGAAAAACATGCTTTTTCAGTCCGAGTTTCTTTTTTTCTTCTTCAATGTTAAAACCAGGATCAGGTTTGAACATATCGTACACCGGGTGATAAAGTTTCACTACCCGCGTGCCTTCCCCTTCCGTCCTGTTACCGGGGTCGATCAGCCTGAATTTCTTCCCGGGGAAAAGTTTCTGAAGTTCGTGATAGGTCTTGTAAGCGTGAACGACATAAGAGTGAGCATATTTAATCCCCATCTTCGTGAAAGCCTTATCGATTTTGCTCCCCTCCTTCTGGATCACAAAGTGCAGGTCAAAAACGATTTCCAGTCCTTTGATCTTTCGCAGTCTTTTGGCGATCTGTCCCATGACCAGGCCCTGGATCGCGATGGCCCACTGGAAGATCACCATTTTCGGCCCGATTTCTTTGATCAGGCGGACGGTCTTGTTCCAGCTTCGCGGATCATTGTAGTTGGTAATATAATGGACCTTGATGTTCGTTCCTTCCAGCAGGTCGGTCTTGCTGCTCCGGTCGATGAAATCGCGCGGGATTATAGCCGGGTATTGCTGTGTCCAGGAAACTATATAGATATCACCGACATTCAGTTTATCGAGGGCTTTGGCCAATGATGTGTTGTAGTTGGCAATCCCTCCTTTAAACCGGGGCCCGGGGCCGAAGACGACAATTTTATCCATCAGGGCCGGGCTTCAGAGTTTTCCTTCTTTCTTCAGCCGATCAACTGCTGCATAATAGACACGCGTCATTCCTTCACGAAGTGATATTTTCGGCTCCCATCCGAACCTGGAACGGATCAGGTCCATGTTGCAATAGCGGGAATGGACCCCCACCGGTTTGTCGAGCAGCGGCTTGATGGTCGCTTTGTAGCCGGCGATATCGCAGAAAAGGTCGATCAGTTCGAGGAATGAAGTGAGCCTGCCGGAGCCTATATTCCAGCCGGAACCATCGTGCACGTTGTCCATCAGGATAAAGATCAGGTCGAGGATGTCATCGATATGGACGAAGTCGCGTCCTTGTTTTCCACTGCCCCATACCTCGAACGGATCTTCGCGTTTGGCTGCACGGGTAGCGATGGCCGGCACCGGGTAAGAGAGGTCCTGGTCTTCGCCGTAGCCAGAGAACGGGCGAATGCAGACGACAGAGACGCCATAGTGCTTTGCAGCGATCTGGGCGAGGAATTCACCGGTCATTTTCGACCATCCATAGGTCATATCCGGGACGCCGAGGTTCTTTTTAAAGTCGATATCGCCTTCTGAAAGAGCGATGGCATCACTTTCCGTCTGCAGGCTGGTTGGATAAGCTGCGCTCGAGCTCGGATAAAGCACCCTTTCCGGTTTATGCCGGGTGATCCAGTAGAAAAATTCCGCGTCGATCGACAGGTCGAGAGCCACGGCCATCGGATCGCCATCGATCTTAAGGCGTCCTCCGACGATGGCAGCGAAGTGGAAGACATCGGAAAAACGCTCAAAATCAAGCCCGTAGGTCTCCTGCACGAAACGCGGATTTTCACGGAATTTGAACAGGAAATTCCTAAAATCGCCTTTCCAGAAATAAAGCCGCTCATCGGGACCGATGATCTCTACATCTTTATACGATCTTGAAGAAAAATTTTCCATCCACGTGGAAGGATGGGTGCCAATGGACAGGTCATCGATAATAAAGACTTTGTCGTTGGTAGTTTTGAGCAGCCGGCGGGTCATATTCCGCCCGACGAATCCACAGCCGCCTGATACTAAGTGTATTTTCATTTCTATAGATTAAATTCCAAATTCCAAATTAAACGTGTTCAAAACATAACATATATAAACAATCGT